>NZ_JAUYSS010000057.1 GCF_030695525.1 Daejeonella sp.
CGCCCCCCGGCAATGGAGGGAGGAAAGGTTGAGAGTGGGCCTCTTATTTTGAAATTAGCTAGAATGTGAGTCTGTTAAACCTTTATCGAGATATTATGCCCGGTACAGAATTTAACCGGACAGCAATGGTTGAGAATTGAAAATTACTAAGCAGCTAACTAATTCAATTATAGTTAATTGGTAAATTTTCGAAAACTTATAACTTATAACCTACAACTTATAATCTACAACTTCGTTACCGCTTTATTCTTGAAGTTTCTTTCATAAATCTCAATCCAGTCCTGAACGTTAATTTTTTGAACCAGTTGTCCAATCAGTGCATATGGAATCTGCTCTGATTTTTTAAACCGTAAACAGCTTTTTCCCATATCCTTTTTTGCGGAAGTATGTTTGGGATATTCTTCCAGAAACCAGTGCATGAGTTTTTCATCCGCATAAAGCCCCATATGGTAAAAGGCAATAAAATTTTTCTGAGAAGCAAGCCCCATAAATGGTAGGGGCAATTTAGGATTGCAATGATATCCTGATGGATAAATGGAATGAGGAACAACATAGCCAATCATTCCATAGCTCATTTCTTCAGAGAAGCCTTTCGGCAGATTTTCAAGAATGACTTTTCTCAATTTGTTCATCCCATCTATCCGGTCTTCCGCAAGGGAATCGAAAAATTCCTGAGGGGTCAATGCTGCGGATTGCATTTTTAATTATTTACTTTCCATTGATGGGAATTATCCTCCATAACCTCCCGGCCCCAAATCGGGAGTTCTGCTTTTAATCGTTCTACGGTTTCATTGCAGGCATCCATTGCTGCTTTTCGGTGGGCGGATGAGGTGAATACAAATAAGCAAATTTCACCGGATTTCACCTCTCCAAGACTGTGATGTACATGCATACATGTTAATGGATATTTGGCAAAAATATCCTCCCTGATCAGATGCATTTTTTCAATTGCCATATCTTCAAAGGCAGTAAAATCAATAGCTCTTACTTTTCCCTTATCGGTCTCATCTGCCCGTACCTGACCCAGAAATATGCTGTGTCCTCCAATAGCTGTCTGGCTACTGTGTTTTTGTATACTTTCGGCAATGAATATTGCAGGAATGGCTCCCTGACTGAAGATATTTTTAGGTTTTCTATCTGACATTGTGTTGCTATTTGGATTTTTGCCATCCCGCGATTCCATCTTTTAAACTATAAATTTTTCTGGATTTACCAAAATGTTTTGATAGGATCTCGGCAGCACCTGCACTTCGTTTGCCGCTTTGGCAAAATAGGACAATTGTTTTAGCATCAATATCAGGAATTTGTTGCTGCAAGCGACTAAAAGGAATATTAATATGCTCAAAGTCTTCAACTTTGGGTGTTTCGCCTGATTCCCGCACATCCACAAACCGGATGTTTTTATCGTTTCTAATTTCTTCAAACTCTTGCTGACTCAGCTCAAAGGCTGAATGAACTGAACAAAACCAATCATAGTTGAATTCCTTAAAAGCAACGGCATCTTCCGGAATCATTTTTACGGTCTCAGGCATTGCGATTAATTCCATCTCAAAAAAATGATTGTTGAGCGAATTGTAGGTTAGCAAACGGTTGATCAGGGCATTTCCAATACCGGTGATCAGTTTAATAGTTTCATTGGCCATCATGGTTCCAATGATTCCGGGAAGAACCCCGATCACACCGGCTTCCTCACAATTTAAAACTTCTCCATCTGCAGGAGCTAAAGGGAAAAGGTCACGGTAATTGACTGCTATTTTTGTCTCTGAAAGATGATTGAACACAGCTATCTGCCCCTCAAAACGGGATATTGCACCATAAACCAGAGTTTTCTTCAGAATCACACAAGCATCATTAATAAGATATCTGCTGGCGAAATTATCAGTGCCGTCCAGAATAATATCGAAGCCCTTGATTATTTCAAGGGCATTTAAAGTACTTAGTTTTTCGTTGAATACAATGATCTCGATATCCGAATTGATCTGTTCCAGCACATCCCCGGCTCTCAGAGCTTTTGAAAGACCGATATCATGTACAGAAAATAAAACCTGCCGGTGAAGATTGTTCAAAGTAACCAGATCAAAATCTACAATACCAATCCTGCCAACGCCTGCACCTGCCAGATAAAGCAAAGCAGGACAACCTAAACCACCTGCACCAATGACCAGCACTTTGGCATCCTTTAGTTTTTGCTGGCCTATTTCACCAAGCTCTTTTAGAGAGATCTGGCGCTGGTATCTATCGTTCTTTGAGGGATTGCTCATGATCAGCCTCCCGAAAATGGTGGTAAGAATGCGATGTTATTGTCTCCGCTCAAAATGGTGTTCCCTTTGATTACTTTTTTATTTAAAGCAATGGCATATTTGGCATTTGCCAGAGGCGGGTACATTTCATTCAGAGTTTTAATCAGTGTTTCTGTGTCAGGGATATCATGAAGGATCATTTCTGTTTTTCCTGTGATATCTGCGAGCTGCCCGAATAAAGTAAGATGTACCTGCATATTATTCGTAATTTTTTATGTAAAAATAAGCTTTATTCCGGCCAGCAGCAGTACAATTGCCAGTGTATTTTTTAAAATATTCTGGTTAAACTTTAATGAACCAAAATAAGATCCGCATAAGCCTCCTGCAAAAGCAATTACAACGTAACTTATCATATCCGGACTAAATTGAATGCCCTTACTCAGATGACCTGCCAGGCCTGAGAATGAGTTTACAAAAATAAATAAAGCACTGATAGCTGCTGTCTGTTTCTGATCTGTCCATTTCAGCAGCAGTAAGACTGGTGAAAGAATGATACCACCACCAATTCCAATCAGGCCGGATAAAAATCCGATAGACGAGCCAATCAGTATGGACAGGAAAAGATTGTTCTTTCGGATATCTTCTGATTGGAAGTTGGCAAAGAAAAAGAAGCGGATTACCGGAATGAGGAGGAGTAAACCTAAGATTTTTTTGTAAAAATCAGCCTCTATACTGATTAACCCGCCGGCAAAGGCCATCGGTACCGATGCAATCGCAAGCGGCAGAAATATATTCCATTTAAAATGCTTTCCCCTGTAAAACTGATAAAATGAGGTTAGGGAAACAAAGAGATTTAGCAGCAATGCTGTAGGCTTCATCACCTCTGGTGAAATGGAGTAAATAGCCATAAGAGCTAGATATCCACTTGCACCTCCATGTCCAACTGAGGAGTATAAGAAGGCAACAAAAAATAATAAAATGTAAAAGATGTAGATACTTTCCATTCTCTCAAAACGATGGTAAAAGATGAATTTCTACTTCCTCTCCGGCCTTGTATTCAATTCGATCCTCATCGAGTTTGATCAGACAGTTGGCTTTTGCAAATGAACTGAGTCTGAAAGATTCCTGTGCTTTTAAGTCTTTTACGGTTTTCCCGTCAAAATATGCTTTTAGAAATTGGGTAAGACCTGCCGATTTTTTTATATCTGTTTCCAGAATTGCATTCATCCTGATCAGATCTTTCTCCCGCTTGCTTAACAGTTCGATTGCAGGATAGACATATTCATAAAAGCAGGTTAATACTGATGCAGGATTTCCGGGCAAACCGAAAATGTATCTATCACCCTTTTTACCAAAATAAATTGGTTTGCCTGGTTTTTGTCTGATCTTATGAAAAACCTGTTCCACTCCGTTTGCTTCAGCTGCACGAATTACAAAATCATAGTCACCTACACTAACGCCTCCTGTCAGTAAAACCAGATCACTTTGTTGCATGGCAATTGCCAAAACTTCTGTCAGAATTTTAAGGTCATCTTCGGCTGAAAATACATCTACGTTCAATATTCCCATTTCCCTGATTGCGGCTCGTAATGCGTAAGAATTAGATTCGTAAACCTGGCCATAGCTAAGAGGGAGGCCTGGTTGCTGAAGTTCATTGCCTGTAAGGATGATACTTATAGTTGGCATTGGGTATACCATCAGTTCATGAATACCCAGACCGGCCAGAAAGCCAATCGCCGCTGCATTCAGTAAACTGCCTTTTTCTAGTGCGAGTTCACCCTTTTTTGCTTCAGAACCTTGAATTCTTACATTCTGGCCAGCTAATATATTACTGTCTTTAATAATTAGTTTTCCGTCCAGAATATCAACTTTTTCCTGCATAACAACCGTGTCTGCTCCGGGGGGAACTGCAGCTCCTGTAAAAATCCGGCAGGTGTTCTGTGCCTGCAAGGGTATTTGTTCAGCCAGTCCTGCCTGAGCAAGACCTTGAATTTTAAGGGTATTATGTTGATTATAACCTTCAAAGTTCAAGGCATATCCATCCATTGAAGATTGATTGAATGGGGGTACGTCTCTTAGCGAATAAATGTCTTCTGCGAGGATTAAGCCTGCTGCAGATGAAATAGAAATTTTTATTGGATCTGGACTTTTAATATTTTCCCTGATCATTTTTAGTGCTTCTGAAACTTCAATAAATTCTGCCGGCATTCTGATTGAATTTGTTTAAAAAAATTGAATTTCTATAAAATGCGGGTATTGGCAATCGGGACAATAGTCTTATCCTCCAATACTGATCATACTTCTGTTATGAAGATCTTCTATATGGATGTTTTCAAAGTCTTTAGTGAACTGCCCTCCCAATTCTTTGGCTTTTGAAGCAATACTTTCTTTGATGAGTGGTAATACATCTTCCCCTTTCCTAAGTGCAGTAAGCAGGTCGGTTTCTTCCTTTGAAAAAAGACAATTTTTCATTTTGCCGTCGGCAGTAAGCCTCATCCGGTTGCAGCCCGCACAGAAGGGAGAACTCATTGTACTGATAATGGCAAAAGTACCTTTGTGGCCCTCAATGCTATATTTTTTTGCCGTATCATGGAGGTCACCCTTCAGCGCTAAGGGACTATACTTCCTGTTGATTTCTTCCAGCATTTCTTTCCAGGTGAACACCTGGTTGCTGGTCCATCGATTACCTTCAAAAGGCATAAATTCTATGAAACGGACATGCACAGGTACTTCTTTTGTCCAGGCAACAAAGTCATTAATCTCATGATCATTCATTCCTTTCATAACAACAACATTCACTTTTACATGAAAATTCCGGCCGATCATCAGATTTATGTTGTCCATTACCTTTTTGAAGCTGTCTCTGCGGGTAATGATGTTGAATTTATCAGGGTCAAGCGTGTCCAGGCTGATATTTAGTGAACTTACTTTTGCTTCATCAAGTACATTGACAAAATCATGCAGGCGGGTAGCATTGGTAGTAAGTGTGAGTTTGACAGGTAATTTTGACAGACGAAGAATTATATCTGCAGCATCTTTTCGTACCAGGGGTTCACCACCCGTGAGCCGGATTTTATTTACACCATTATCGACAAAAAGCCTGGCCAATGTTTCAATTTCATCGGGCTGCATAAGCCTTGAATGTGGGGTAAATTCATAGTCTTCTTCGGGCATGCAATAGAAGCAACGCAAATTGCAATTGTCTGTAAGAGAGATCCTCAGATAGTTATGAACCCGGTCAAATGAATCAATGAGCATGGATAAAAGTACGCTATTTCATCAAATTTATGTAATCATCAATTGTATCAATATCAATACTACCCTGATCAAATGGAATAGTCTGAATTGATTCATTATACTTTTTTATCAGATACCTTGCTCCGGCATCCCCATTCAAAGCAGAAAGTTCATTGAAATGATTTTTATGAAACAGGGCAGGAGTACCATGTATATTTTCATAGCTGCTGGCTACAATAGTGCTGCCGCTTTCTTCCTTTTTCTTGATCAGGTCATTCAATAATTTTGCATTGACAAATGGCTGATCGCATACCATCAGGATCACAGAATCTGTATCCGGGTACAAACTTTTCAGTGTATTTATTCCGGTAACTATAGATGATGACATGCCACTTTCCCAGTCTGGATTTTTAACGATCGTAAGATGAAGTGGATTAATATTGGAAGCAATTTCGTCCATATCTGAACCCAGTACGACAATTATTGGCCCGGCCTGGCTTTCATGGGCAGTATCAATGGTATGCTGCAGAAGGTTTTTTCCATGGTAGCTGAGTAACTGCTTCGCACTGCCCAATCGTGCGGATCGCCCAGCAGCCAAAATAATTATGGCGTATTTACCAATTAGTTCATTTGATGGTGTCATCTTCTTAATTTCTTGGATGAATAGGTGATCTTCTGTTCCTTAAAAAACTGCCATCCCTCCCTGAAAATGCAGCTCTGATCCCTGCAGCCAGTGATAAAGCGATTTCTTCAGGATTAACCGCACCGATATCAAGACCAAGCGGGGCATAGATTCTTGTCATTTCATCACCTCCTATCACTCGTCCTTCATGCTCTAATTCGGCCCATATTTTCTCTGAACGGACCCTCGGTCCCAGCATGCCAATATAAGCTGCGGATGTGCTTAATGCTTTTGGGAGATTTTTTTTATCTGTTTTATAATCATGCGACATAAGAATGATAGCTGTATGGTAGTCAATGATCAATTCAGAAAATTCAGCGGGTGCCCTGATTTCATCTGCAATACCTTTAAATAATGAATTAACTTTAATCAGTTCAGCCACAATACTCACTCGCCAGCCCAGCTCTTTAAACAAACGGCTCATTGGATACACGTCGTACTGATGGCCCATTAGTACGACATGGATCTCAGGGGGTAAAATCTCAATAAAGAGATCGGCTTTTCTGCCTTCCGCACTTTCGAAGCTCTGTGGAGCCGACTTGTTTTCAGATATCTGATACTGAATTTGCTTATCTATTTCAGTCTCTAGGATTCTGTCTCCAAAAAAATTCAGACTGCCGGATCCTTTATATTTGATAATTTGACCGGTTTTTGGCACTTGCCATTCGCCGATTAAATTTGTAATTGTAATCAGTGTATGGGTGTCTCTGCTTTCCTGAAGACATGATTTTAATAACTCCACAGGATTTTGAGGATCGTTGAAATCCAAAGGAGAAAAGAGTACATCAATAATCCCGTTACATCCCAGTCCGACACCAATCTGATGCGGATCATCTTCACTGGTATCGTAGGTAATTAAGGTTGGTCGTGAGCTGTTGATCGCCAGTCGGGCTCTTTTTAAAGCATCACCTTCAAGGCAGCCCCCGCTGATCCCGCCAATCCAGGTACCATTGTCCATCACCAGCATGCGGGCTCCGGTACGCCTGTATGAGGAACCCTCTACCCGAACAACAGTTGCCAATGCAGCTTGCTGACTGGCTTTATCCAGTTCATCGTATGCTTTAATTATAGCTTTAATTTCTTTCATTATTCAATAATAAATACCTTCCCGATTAAATTTGATCAGGTCTAATGTGTATAATAATACGGGATTTGGGTCTGATCTGAAATTAAGTTATTTTGAATAACAAATAATCGGATCAGTTTACAAAAATCTTAAATTTTTACATATGAAAAGCACATTATTTGCGGCAGTTTTCATGTTTTCAGCTTTGTTTACATTCGGTCAAAGTAATAATCCAAAATATGACAAGGCTTTAGCCGAGTCGCTGGGTGGAGATGATTATGGAATGAAAATGTATGTCTTCGTTATTCTTAAAACAGGAGGCTATAGTCCTGAGAGAAAGATCAGCGACAGTCTGTTTATTGGGCATATGCAAAACATTAAACGCCTGGCAGATTCAGGAAAGCTGATTGTAGCTGGTCCAATGAGGAAAAACGACAAAAACTACCGTGGCTTATTTATCCTGAATGCAGCTACTCTAGAAGAGGGCGCTTTTGGTAGATTCTGATCCGGCTGTTCAATCAAAATTACTTGATGCTGAACTTTTTCAGTGGTATGGCTCTGCCGCCCTGCCCCAGTATCTGAAATATCATGAATTAGTGGAGAAAAAGAAAATGTAGGCTGTTCAGGAAATACCCCTTATTTCCCCAATGCCTTTCTTACCGCCGGTGCCACCACTGTACCATATAATTCAATTGATTTCAGGATATTTTTATGTGGCATATCCCCCATACTCATCTGAGCCAAAAAGCGGGTATTTCCGAAGAGTTCATGTTCATACAGGATCTTATCGATTACTTCTTGAGGACTCCCGACCAATAATGCCCCTTTTGCCGAGCGGGAGTATTCAAATTGCTGCCGGCTTAATGGCGACCAGCCACGTTCCTGTCCGATACGGTTCATCATGGTGGCATAAGATGGATATAATTCATCGGCTGCCTGTTGAGAATTATCTGCGATATAAACATGTGAGTTAATTCCTATTTGCAATTCTGCAAGTTTAATTCCACTCTTTTCCGCAGTTTGACGGTACAGATTAATGAAGCCGACAAACTGTTCTGGCATACCGCCAATAATAGCCAATGCCAGGGGAAGACCCAGTTTTGCTGCCCTGACTGCAGATGCAGGTGTACCACCGGCGGCTATCCATACCGGAAGTGAAGCCTGAAACGGGCGGGGATAAATTCCCCGATTATCAAAGGAAGGACGGTGTTTGCCTTTCCAGCTCAGTACTTCCTGTTGATTAATTTGCTGAAGCAGTTCCAGTTTTTCTGAAAAAAGCTCATCATAATCCTGCAGACTATGTCCAAATAAAGGATAGGACTCAATAAATGAACCCCTTCCCACCATAATCTCTGCCCGGCCTCCTGATAGCTGATCTATAGTTGCAAAATCCTGGAATACCCTGACCGGATCATCCGAGCTAAGCACCGTTACAGCACTGCTCAGCTTAATCGTTTTGGTTCTGACTGCGGCCGCTGCAAGAATAATTGCTGGAGAAGATACCGCATAATCAGGCCGGTGATGTTCACCTATGCCAAATACATCCAGCCCAAGCTGGTCGGCAAGCTCAATTTCTTCAAGCAGATCAAGTATACGCTGATGAGTGTTTTTGCTTCTGGATGTTTTATCCGGCAACATATCGGCGAATGTATAGAGACCTAATTCCATATCAGATTTTTCAATGTTTTATTAACACTATTGGATTGGAAAGGCCCGTTTTAGAGGAATTCCATCATCCTTGTAGCGCGATGCAAATCTCGTTTTTAAATATGGAAGGGGGAAAAGGCCACGTTGCAAAATTGTAATCAGGCTGTCAATTTTAATGGTAATTTAAAAATATTTTGAGGCAAAAAACATTTTAAAGAAGAGGAGAAAAAAGTCTGACGGTTTTTTCTATAAATTTTTGCAGAACAGATCTTTTCTCCCATTCTGTTTCATTCAACTGTACAGAATCTTTCAAATCTTTATAAAATATAGCTGATAGTTCATTAGCTACCTGCTTATCATAAACAATGGCATTAACTTCAAAATTCAGGTCAAAGCTCCTTGAATCCATATTTGCGGTACCAATCATCGCTATTTTAGCATCGCAAACCATGGTTTTAGCATGAATAAAACCCCTTGAATATTGATAAATTTCAATGCCTGCCTTCAATAGGTCAGAATAATAAGATCTGACAGCGTAATCAACAAATTTCGAATCAGACTTCATCGGTACCAGTATTTTTACTATTACGCCCCCTAATGCTGCGATACACAGAGCATCCAGAAGGCTATCATTAGGAATAAAGTACGGACTTGTGATCAGAATTTCTTCGCTTGCAAGATTAATCGCCTGAAGTACTGCGTAGAGAATGACAGGACTTGGTGAATCCGGTCCACTTGCTGCAATTTGTGTGATTTTATTTCCGCTAACAGGAATGGAACTCAATGGTGGAAAAAATCTATCGTTGGGTTCCAACTCCAGTTCAGCACAAAAGTTCCAGTCGCATAGAAAGAGGTATTGCAGGTATTGTACTCCCGGCCCATCAATCCGGAGGTGGGTATCCCTCCAGTAGAGTTTATGAGGCTTCTTTAAGTCATTGATATATCTATCACTGACATTGATACCCCCCACAAATGCAGTAATTCCATCTATCACAATTATTTTACGATGATTCCGGTAATTTAACCTGTTGGCGAGCGTGATAAAGCGAATTTTGAAAAATGGGAAAGCTTGAATACCTAAGGATCTCATTCTGGGTACCATAGTTTTCCGAATACCGCGGCTCCCGAAATCATCGTAAATGAACCTGACTTGAACACCCTCCCTTGCTTTTTGTATCAGGATATTCTCAATCTCCCTGCCGATATGATTATCTTCGAAAATATAATATTCAATGTGGATATGATCTTTCGCATTTTTTAAAGCTTCTAAAACATCCGGAAACTTATTTTCCCCATTGACCATCAGTTTAATTGAATTATCAGAAGTCAGGGGGCTTAGTGTGTCTTTTAAAATTAAAGTTGCCAGTTCTTCATTACTTTGAACGGTGGCATCACTAAGATTAAATGTTTGTTTAGAATACTGGTAAATCTTTTCGCGCAGTTTATCGGATAATTCACTGTTTTTGATTAACTTCTTACTGTACATCCTCCTGGTACGATAGTTAACTCCAAAAGTGAAGTAAAATACCATACCAATAACGGGAACAAAAATGGCAAAAAGAAGGTATGCAAGGCTTTTTGCATTCGCTCGTGTATCATAAATTATCCGGAAGCAAACCAGGATAAGAACAAGCAGGTAGACGATCTGTAAAATAAGCGGCCAGTTCATTCACATATTATAAAATATCTTGCATGAAGATATAGTATTTCTGCTAAATCCGGTTGTAAGTAGGATATTGTTTGGTTTTTTGTAATTAAACAGGTGTTATTCCAGCCGGATCTGCCTTGTTTCTTTACTTATTCTGTTCTTATCTGCATAAAAAGCAAGAATGACAAAGATTCACTGTAGGTTTCCAGCCCAGGCTATTGCGTTAACATCCGACAGAAATGCCTTGATTCCCAACATCGTATCGGGAATGGCATAGTCCTCAATTGATTGTGTTATTTTGCATTTGATTTGATCAGAATGGGAATGTTACAGGTCTTATTGAAGATTTAATATAAATATGAGACCTGCGTCACATTCTTATGTATTATTTAGTATTATTTTTGTGCATTTAAGATTTGTTCATGAATTTCAGAATATTAGTTTTTCTTTCAGTAGTTCTTTTTTCTTGTGGAGATTCAGTTGAAACCACCAAGCCAACTATTGAATCTATATCACAGTCAGTTTATGCTTCCGGCGTCCTCAAAAGTCAGGGTCAGTACCAGGCTTTTGCTTCAGTGAGTGGAATTGTTAATCAGATCTTTGTCCTTGAAGGTGATACCGTTAAAAAGGGGGATCCAATTCTGACAGTTTCTAATGAAGTTCAGAAACTGAATACAGAAAGTGCCAGGATTGTCTCCGATTATAATGCGCTTTCTGCAAATCAGGGCAAGCTGAACGAAGCCGCTTCTTTGATAGAATTTTCGGGGAATAAAATGCGAAATGATTCTGCTTTATTTTACAGGCAGAAGAATTTATGGGAGCAGGAGATAGGGACTAAGGTTGAACTGGAGCAACGGGAGCTTGCCTGGCAAAACTCAAAAAATTCTTATAATTCTGCTATAATACGTTATAATGATCTGAAAAGACAACTTAATTTTGCAGCAACTCAGGCCAGAAAAAATCTTTCGATTTCTCAAACACTTGCAAATGATTATACTTTAAAAAGTGAAATAGATGGTATTGTTTATAATATTTATAAACTGAAAGGCGAGATTGTCAGCCCCCAAAGCTCAGTTGCTGTAATCGGATCAGCTGATAAATTTATTCTTGAGATGCAGGTTGACGAAAATGATATTCTATTGATCAAAAATGGACAAAAGGTATTAGTCAACCTTGATAGTTATAAAGGGAAAGTATTTGAGGCAGTAGTGACTCGTATCAATCCGCTGATGAATGAAAGAAATAAAACTTTTTTAGTTGAGGCTGAATTTATTCAAAAACCCGAACGGGTTTATCCCAATATCACATTTGAAGCTAATATTATAATTCAGGAGAAGTCGGGTGCATTACTAATTCCAAGGACTTATTTACTCAAAGACTCACTGGTGATTAAGAGTAGCGGGGATACCGTACCTGTAAAAACAGGATTAAAAGATTATCAAAAGGTTGAAATCCTATCCGGTATCAAGCAGGATGATGAGTTGGTAAAACCCGTATTATGAATCATAAACTGATCGCCGACGTTTCCCGTTCATTATTACTTGCCCGATGGAAGCAAACCCTGGTTGCTGCAATTGGAGTTACCTTTAGTATCACGATGTTTATCAGCCTTCTCAGCTTTATGTCGGGTTTAAACGATCTGCTTGATGGTTTAATTATCAACCGGACACCTCATATCCGTATGTATAATGAAATCAAGCCTTCAGCTCAACAACCAGTAAGTCTTTCAGAGAAATATAAAGATCACTACAATTTTATAAGTACGGTTAAACCTAAAAAAGAACGCCTTGAAATTTATAATAATGCTGTAATCATGAATTATCTGCAAAAGGATGATCGTATTCTTGGTATTGCCCCTAAAATTACCACTCAGGTATTCTATAATGTTGGTGCTGTTGATCTGGCTGGTGCAATAAACGGCATAGATGTAGAAGCTGAAAATAAATTATTTTTATTTCAGGATTATGTAAGCGCAGGAAATTATGTAGATCTTAAAAATACTCCCAATAGCATTATTCTTGGTAAAGGTTTATCTGAAAAAATGCTTGCTGACATAGGTGACGTCATTCAGGTAACCACATCCCGAGGAGAAAGAATGTCATTGAAAGTGGTCGGATTTTTTCAATCCGGATTACAGGACATTGACAATACTCAGAGTTATGCTTCGATCACTACCACGCAGAAACTTTTGGCTGAGTCGGGTTCCTACATTACAGATATTCAGGTTAAGTTGAAAGATATAAATCTGGCCCCTGCAATGGCATTGGAATTTCAGAATTTATTTGATTTGGAAGCAGTTGATATTCAAACAGCCAATGCCCAGTTCGAAACGGGCAGCTCAGTAAGGACCATAATTTCCTACTCGGTAGGTATTACTTTGTTGATTGTGGCCGGATTTGGTATCTATAATATCTTAAATATGATGATTTATGAAAAAATGGATTCGATCGCAATTTTGAAGGCTACTGGTTTTTCAGGGAAGGATGTGAACCGAATCTTTATCACCATCGCACTTAGTATTGGTATTTTCGGAGGAATCCTCGGACTAATTTTTGGTTTCGGTCTTTCTGCATTGATTGATCAGATTCCATTTAATACGCCTTCTCTGCCTACCATTAAAACCTATCCTGTAAACTATAATCCAGCATTTTATATCATTGGAGCTGTTTTTTCAATTGTCACGACCTATTTAGCTGGTTACTTCCCTTCCCGGAAGGCCAGTAAAATTGATCCTGTAATTATAATAAGAGGAAAATAGGATGGATCAGAAAATTCTTGAGGCAAAAAATGTGACCAAATATTTTCATGACCCAATTACCTTTCAGGTACTTAAGGAGATTAGTTTCTCTGTCAATAGAGGCGAATTTGTTTCCGTAATCGGTAAATCAGGATGTGGAAAATCGACTTTGCTTTACATACTTTCAACAATGGATACCGATTATGAAGGAGAAATTTTGATAGATGGTGAAAGTATGAGGGACAAAAAGGAAGCCGAGCTTGCAATGGTTAGAAATGAAAAAATTGGTTTTGTTTTTCAGTTCCATTATCTTCTGAATGAATTTTCTGTTTTAAAGAATGTCATGCTTCCTGGTTTGAAATTGGGGAAATATTCAGCAGCAGAAGTGGAACATAAAGCTTACGAAAAATTGAAAATCCTTGGTATTGAATCTGAGGCCTTAAAAAAACCTAATCAGGTTTCCGGCGGACAGAAGCAACGTGTAGCTATTGCCCGGGCCCTGATCAATGATCCCTTAATAATTATGGGCGATGAGCCTACCGGAAATCTTGATAAAAAAAACAGTGAAATTGTATTTGGTATATTTCAGGAACTGGCGGAAGTCTATAATCAGTCGCTCCTGATTGTAACTCATGATAATGAGTTTGCCGCCCGAACCCACCGGATTATTGAGATGGAAGATGGACGAATTATTTAAATGTAGCGTGATTAGCTAAATTAACCCTGTTGTTTTACTCAGTTGGGTTACATAGATCTTCAACTTCGGAAATTATTTTTTTGATCCGTGGCTCTGAGATTTGAATTTCTCTAAGGACTTTTTCCTTGCCGATCAGATTTTTACATAAGATGATTCTTTTATCGAGCAATTGTTGTTTTTCAAATTTACTTAAAGTGAGTAGACTGGTTAAAGGATGTAAACCCGATTGGTCAATTAGAAATTTTAAACTTTTTCCCACAGGATAATCCCAGCTTATCAGGTACATTCCCATACAAATACCGTATTTAAGTGCATCACTTGAAAATCGGGTATTTGTAACCAGTCCGCCTAAAAACTCCGTGTCATTGTGCCTCTTATTCTTCTTCAATTCCTGCTCTACATCCTTAAATCTTGAATAAATGTACAGGGGTACTTTTACATCGCAAAATCGACGCTGGTCACTATGGAATTTACATTCCAGTAAAATATGACGATTTTCCCTTTCTGCAATGATGTCTATTTCATGACTTACACAATGCCCTTCAACTATATTTCCAACTTCAGTACGATAGTTTTTATATTTCAATAATTCACTGACATATTCTTCAAAAGGGAAACCGGTTGGACCTAATTCAAGTATGGATTGTTTGAGTTTGTATCTGGCCGCAGAATGGGAGGCTTTCTTACGCAGATAAGCAAATGCCATACGGTAAATTTCCCTTGTTGAGATATCGTCTTTAAGTTCATACTTAACTTGTTCAATTACCTGGTTGATGACATCATTATCAGCTTTTGAACGTTTTAATGAATTTCTTAGCTTTTCTTCATCAAAGAGTGCTTTCTCACCCGACATCTTGGTGACATAGATCTGTTTGGAATTCATTAATTACAGGATTATTAATCGTACAATTCTTAATGCTCAATTAGGTGATTGGGCAAAATAAGAATGTTTTGACAAATTTAATGGCCATATTTTAAAATAATAGCCAATTGTCCTGCGTGGTATGCAGTATGAGTAATAATTCGGCCGAGGGCTTCAGATTTGGTTTTGGTGCCAAATTCTTTGGTGTTAATAAAATCTTCCCAGGCATTATCGTTTTGAATGGAAATCGCAGTTTTTAAACCCTCGTAGGCTTTTTTGTTGTATTCAAGCAGATCCTTGAGATTGAGCCATTGACCCGTATCCCTTTGATCAATAATGGTTTGGGCATGAACCTGAATCCCCTCTGTTTTAAATACATTTTTTGCGAATAATAGTTCTACATCCGCAATATGCCTGATGATGAAGCCGGCAGAGTTAGGAGCAGGAGCAAGGGTTTTTTTCAGGTCTTCTTCATTAATTTCTTCCAGTAGTTTTGAAAATCTGGTCCGTCCTTCTTCCCACAGTCTTAAAAAATGCTGATTACTGCTCATAAGTAAAATATCGTTTGTGAGTCTCTTTTACGGAATGTATTCGTTAAAGGATATATTTTGTTTCAATTTTTTTTAATTCAATCTTAATATCAGAAATAGATAATAAAATTAGTAGATAGAATGAGCCATCAGGTAATTTACAGCTAGAGCATAGAATTGTTAACCGAGTTGTTTTTTTGTCAATCGGAGCCGGAATAGATAAGATAATTCTACTTTTTCTCTTTTTGGATGGTTGAAAGTCCAAAAGGAAGGTACAATGGACAAAAACTCATAAAACTAGTCAGAATAAAAACCCCTGCAACGATCAAAAGCACAATTGCAAGTGTTCCTGAGATTAATTGTGTGAAATAAAGAACCCCGATTAAAATTGCAGCGAGAATCCTGATGATTTTGTCGGTATTACCCATGTTTGCTTTCATAGTTTTAAGTTTTTTGTTAAATAAATATACCAAATACTTTTATTATTTGGTTGAAAATTTTTTTGTCAGAACTCTGATTTTGACCTTATTATGTCTGGATTAATATAATTTCCGATTATTTTTTCATATTACTTATCTCTTTTGCCCTTTGTAATGCTTCATTGATGTTTAACAAAATATTATGTTTACCAATGATTGAAAATAATTGAGCTTTCAGCAGTTCATGTCTGACTTCATGGTTAGCCCCTGAAATAATAATTGTTGTTCCCTTAGCTAATAGTTGTGTACACATTTCTTTGAGTCTGTTAATGCCTGTTGCATCAATAAAGGGAACATACCGCATTCTCAGAATCAGTATTTCAGGCTGTTTGTTGAGGTCTGTGATTACTTCCTGAAATTTTTGCGATGCACCAAAAAATAATGGGCCATTAATTTCATAGATCAGTACATTTTTGGGAATTTCTGTAAGTTCTTCTTCAAACAGTGTTCCTTCATTTTCTGTTTTAGGTTCCAGTAGATTTCCGGCAGTCTTTATGGACGTGGCTTCACTCATCCGTTTCATAAAAATAAAACTGGATAATATCATACCTATTTCAATGGCTATAATCAGGTCAAAGAAAACAGTAAGGAAGAATGAGCTAAGCAGCACAAGCACATCCATACGGTTGCTTTTCATCATTGAAAAGAAGTGATGCCATTCACCCATATGCCAGGCTACAACTACCAAAATACCAGCCAGACAGGAAAGTGGGATCAATTTAGCAACCGGTGCTAATAGAAGCATAATTAATAATAGGACCAGAGCATGAACAATTCCTGCAACAGGAGTTCTGCCTCCATTCTTAATATTGGTTGCAGTTCTGGCAATTGCACCGGTAACAGGAATACCTCCAAATAATCCGGAAAATATATTTGAGGCTCCCTGTGCAAGCAGTTCCATGTTTGAACGGTGCCGGCCTCCAATCATGCCATCGGCAACAACCGCCGAAAGTAAGGACTCAATGCTTCCCAGTAAGGCAATCGCAATAGCCGGTTGTATTAAAAGTTTAATCGTCGCAAAATCTATACCCGGTACTGTAGGCATTGAGATTTTGTTTGGGATCTCTCCGAACTTACTCTCAATAGTTTCAACCGGCAGTTTGAAAAAATATACGACAGCAGTACTTAACAGAATTACAACGATTGATCCCGGGATCTTTTTGCTGATCCGGTGAAAGTTCAGGGATAATAACACAGTTCCCAGCGCTATGGCGAATGCAATCCAGTTAATCTGGTCTAAATAATCCCCATATACCATCCATTTGTCGACAAAATCCGGTGGTAAGCTCTGGATCGGCAATCCCAGAAAATCTTTTATTTGTGATGAGAAAATGATCAGCGCTATTCCGCTAGTAAAACCAACAATAAGCGGGTAGGGTATAAATTTCAGGTAATTGCCTAGTTTGGCAAAGCCCATTCCAAGCATTAAAAAACCGGCCATAAATGTTGCTATAGTTAGTCCATCAATACCATGCTCATGAACAATGGCATAAACGATCACTATGAAAGCACCCGTTGGCCCACCAATCTGTACCCGGCTTCCTCCTAAAACTGAAACAATAAGTCCTCCGATTATAGCTGTAATAAGTCCTTTTTCCGGGGATACTCCTGAGGCGATCGCAAAAGCAATTGCCAGTGGTAATGCTACAATGCCAACAATTATTCCAGCTAAAATATCCTTACTGAGCTGCTGCTTACTGATTCCCGAATGAAGAAGAGAGATAAATTTCGGGGTAAAATCATTCTGTTTCATTTTCTTATTAAGATATTTAAGCATCAGAGATTTTTATCATTTGATATCAACCCGGGATTGACTCTATTATAGGCTATAATAGCTTTATATCGTGCGAAATGACCAAAATCGAGGGTCATGAGAACTTATTCAGACCTGAATAAATTTCATATATAAATATACCTGATAAAAGGTGATATTCACATTGTCTTTTTTGAGGAGTTCATGAAAATATTTAAGCTAATAGTTTAATTTCTAATCCTTAAACGAAATAGTAAAGGTAGCGCCCTCATTGATTGCACTATCCAATGAAATCCTTCCCCCCAGGCTGGTGATATGATTATAGACCAGATATAATCCAATTCCTTTACTATCAGGATGGTTATGGAATTTTTGATTCAGACCGAATACCTTATCCCTGACTTTTTCCATATCAAAGCCCATTCCATTATCAGATATAATCAATTGACTAAGTCCATTCGACTTCCTGGAGCAAATTGTTATATGAGGAGGGATACCGGATCTGGCATATTTAATGGAGTTGGTAATCAGATTAAGCAAAATGCTTTCAAGGTAATTTCTGTTAAATTTGATCGTTTCAAGTTCAGTAAAATCTGCATTTATACTAACATTTGAGCCCTCTAATATAGACTGGATTGAACCTAATACCGAGTTCAGATGCTGGTTAAGGTTTAATTCTTCGACCTGAATATTTAATTGGTCTTTTTGAGTTAGAACATCCACAGAATTGTTGAGGATCTCACTTAAATTTTCTGCCGATGATTTCAGAAATGTGAGGTACTGTAAAATTTCGGGATCATCTACTTTTGAATCATCCAGAAGACCCACTAATGAGAGTAAGTTATTTATTGGCGATCTGAGGTCATGAGAAGTAGCATAACTCAATTGCTTTAAATCCTGATGGCTTTTTGTTAGATTGGCGAGCTGCTGATTTCTTTCTTCCTCCAGTTTCTTTTTGTAAGTTATATTTTTTGCTATGGCATAGATTAGTTTTTCCTTTTCAACAGGCATCGAGGTCCAGGAAAGCCAAATAATTCTTCCTTCCTTTGTGATATACCGGTTTTCAAAGTTTATTAGTGGATTGCTTTCTGTTAAAAATTCACGGGATTCGTCTGTCTTTATCTTGTCTTCTGGGTGAACAAAACTTGTAATTGGTCTGGAAGTCAGCTCTTCGACAGTATATCCCAAAGTATGAGAAACGGAGGGGTTGATTCTTTTCCAATATCCATCAAATCCTGCAATGCATAGCAAATCAGGTGATAATTCGAAAAAATGCTCGAATTTATACAGGGAGTATGAATCCAGGCTTAGGTTTTTCATGATTTACATTTGGTAAATGTTTGGGAAAATTAAGAAAAAAGATTCATTATTTAACGATTAGATAGTTACAGCTAAATACGAAAATAAAATTCTCAGATGTGATTAATTAATTCCTCAACCTCTGTGATTTGAGCCAATCGTAGATCAGATGCTTAAGTCCGCCTTTAATTTGAGAAGTATAAATACCGGTACTGCCTGAAAACAGGTAAGATAAGGCACAGGCAATGCCAATGAAATACATACTTTCCACACCGAAAAGCTCAATTCCCAGAATTGTTGATGCAATTGGGGTATTGCTTGCACCTGCAAATATTGCTACCAGACCCATTCCTGCAAGAAGGGCTAAAGGTAGGGGGATAAACCAGACTAAAGAATTTCCTAAAGCAGCGCCAATGAAAAACAAGGGTGTAACTTCACCTCCTTTGAATCCGGCTCCAATGGTGAAGGAGGTGAACAAGAGTTTTAGCAGAAAGTCGTAAGAATTAAGATCTGTTTTGAAAGCGCTTTCTATGATGGGTATGCCTAATCCGATATATTTATAACTTCCTGTTATCCAAATAACTGCAGCAATAATAATCCCACCAATAAAAGGCCTGATCGGGGCATAACTTATCTTTTTAAATAGATCCGACCAGAAATGTGTCGTTTTGGAAAAAATCATCGCTGAAAGTCCGAAAATGATGCCTGCCAGAACTGCCCAGAAAACGTTTTCAGTATTCATTGCAGGCACATAAGGGATGTTGTATTGGGTATGACTTACATTCCAGGCGGTACAGGTATAATCAGCGATCAGGGCAGCTAAGAGGCTGGGTAAAATTGCGTCAAAACGAAATTTTTTCAGAATCAGCACTTCCAGAGCAAAAACAGCCCCGGCGATTGGAGTGCCGAATACGGATGCAAATCCAGCGCTGATACCTATGATAATCAGGATTTGCCGGTCTTTGGGTTCCAGTTTGTATATTTTGCTGAACTGGTCGGAGATTGCCGCACCCATTTGTACTGCAGTTCCTTCCCTTCCTGCAGAACCACCGAACAAATGTGTGATCAATGTTCCGAATAATATCATTGGTGCCATTTTTAACGGAATCACCTGTTTCGTATTGTGAAACTCTTCCAATAATTGATTGTTACCTTTAACTACATCGGCACCCCAATAATGGTAAGCAAGGCCAATGATTAGTCCGCCAAGCGGTAATAAAGCAATTATCCAGAGATTGCTTTCCCGAAGATTAGTTACCCAATCTAAAGAAACCAGAAAGAAGGCCGAGGCAGTACCTGAAAGAATTCCTACAAAAATTGAAAGGGATACCCATTTTAAGATATAAACCAGCAGTGGGCTTTTTACTTTATTTTGAATATTTGGCTGATTCATTTTGCCATGATGCAGATTTAGGGGTATGCGGCTGATATCGCATTATGGAGGCTAATGTATAATTTTTTTGTTTTATCTCAGAAATAATGACTACTGAAAGCTTTGGTTTTTATTTAGCTATGATTATCCTGCAATTTTTTTGATCATCCCATTAAAAATCAAGTCGTGGAAAGGCAGAACAGCATACCAGTAAAGCCGTCCTAATACACCTAAAGGTCTGAAAGTGGCGGTTTGAGTGAGGATATCGTTTTCGTCTATTTTAAACTCCAGCCAGGCCTCACCGGGCAATTTCATTTCGGCATACAATAGAAGTCGTTTTTCTTTTTTATCAGCTAATAGAACCCGCCAAAAATCAAGGGCGTCGCCAGAAGCTATTTCAGTATCACTTTTTCTTCCTCTCCGCATTCCAACCCCTCCTGCAAGCTGGTCAAGAAATCCTCTGATTTTCCATAGCCAGTTACCGTAATACCAACCATTTTTACCACCAATGGCCCAAATTCTTTCCAATGATGTCCGACTGTTTTTGACCTTCATTGTGCGGATGTCTTTAAAGCAACCATTAACCGGAACTTCAATAAATTTTGAAAATCCTTCCCTGAATATATCGCTTGATTGGGCATCTTTCCAACTGGAAAGTACCTGATTTTGTTCAATTTTGTCGAAAGCGAGCTTTATGGATGTGTCAAAATCAATCAGTTTTATACCCAGTATTTTGGCTAAGTTATTGGGTTCGCATATCACTTCAACTTTCATACTGTTTACTAAATTTTTTGCGAGTGCATAAGATGTAGCGGTCACAAAATACAACCAGTAAGAAGATATTTTGGGAGTCATTACGGGTACGATAAGTATACGTCGCTTTAAGCCACGTATTTTTGCAAAATGCAACAGCATTTCTTTATAACTTAAAATATCTGGTCCGCCGATGTCGAAACTCTTATTATAAGTTTCGGTTTTGCCCATTACACCCTTTAAAAATTCTACCACATTTCTGATGGCGATTGGCTGGCACCTGGTTTTCAACCAGCGTGGAGTAATCATAAAGGGTAATTTTTCAACCAAATCCCGAATAATTTCAAAGGATGCACTACCCGATCCCACGATAATGCCTGCTTTAAGGGTTGTGAGTGCAAATTTGGAGCCTGATAATATAGATTCCACATTTTTACGTGATGACAAATGTTTCGATAAGTCCTCAGCATTGGCAATCCCACTGAGGTAGATTACTTGTTTGGCATTCGTTTGTGGATATTCCGGACTATGTTGACCCCACCAAGCGGTATCAATTTGCGGCTACCAAAATAGCTTAGTCACGTTGAAACGCATGCCATTCCGGCGGATGCTGACCCCCTTTCAGAGATAGTTGCTCGTATACCGGAGCAAG
>NZ_JAUYSS010000072.1 GCF_030695525.1 Daejeonella sp.
TACCGCACACAGAATAGAACTTATGGGTGAAAGTCTAAGAAAAAAAAGGTAAAATTGTCAGGCCTTCAGATCATAAGGCCAAAGTCATATTAAAGGGGGTCAGTATCCCCGGTACGGGGTCAGCATCTCCGGAATCTCCAGGTGAAAGCAAGTCAATGCTAGCCATCGTATTAGTTGGAGCCTTATTGACCTATGGCGGGGTCTCTCTTTTCGTCGTTGCTTTTGCCTTGTATCCATTCGCATCCGAACTTTTTAAGAAGACTAATATTCCAAAGCGCCTTATTCCGGGCACTATAGCTTTAGGAGCCTTTACCTTCACTATGGATGCATTGCCGGGTTCTCCACAGATCCAAAATATCATTCCAACAACATTTTTTAATACCAATACATGGGCTGCCCCTTGGCTGGGGCTAATCGGTGGAATTTTTGTTTTATCTGTGGGAATGCTTTATCTGGAATGGCGCAGAAAGAGTGCAAAATTAGCAGGTGAAGGTTATGGAACTGGACACATCAATGAACCGGAAGAAATATCGAGTGATAAGCTACCAAATGCTTTTACTGCAGTCCTTCCATTAATCCTTGTTGGTATTTGCAATAGAATATTCACAGAATTAATAATAAGAAATTACGGTAAAAGTTTTGATTTTTCGGCAATTGGTATCACTGGAGTATCGCCGATAGAAATCCCAAAACTTGCAGCGATCTGGGCGGTAGAAGCTGCCTTATTGATTGGTATAATAACTGTTCTAATACTTGCATACAACAGAATTAAAGTAAATTTTAATGCACGTATTAATCTATCAATTGGAGGAGCCTTGCTTGCAACCCTAAATACAGCCTCCGAATATGGCTTTGGTGGTGTAATCGCCGCCTTGCCAGGGTTTAAGGCTTTGAATGATGGTCTGGCTTCCACCATCAGCGATCCACTTGTTAATGAAGCAGTTACGATAACCACTTTAGCGGGTATTACAGGATCTGCTTCTGGAGGAATGAGTATTGCTTTGGTTTCGATGAGCGAAACCTATATAGCAGCTGCTACTAAATTAGGTATCCCAATGGAAGTTCTTCATCGGGTCGCTTCAATGGCAAGTGGCGGAATGGATACACTCCCGCATAATGGTGCCGTAATCACACTACTAGCTATCACGGGGCTAAGTCACAGGCAGTCATATATGGATATTTTTTCAATGACAATTATCAAAACGCTTGCAGTTTTTTTAATTATTGCGGTGTATTATTTAACCGGAATCGTTTAGCATTTTCCAAGGCATAAATAAAGCTCAATATTGTCATTCATAATTGTCTGTTTAAGGATTTTTCAACACCTTTAGTTATCGGGTTCGGATTAAAAAATTTTGTTTAAAAAAAGATAAAAATGAGTAAAAAACTACGGAGTCAGAATTGGTTTGGCAAAACTGGTAAGGATGGGATAATTTACAGGGCCTGGATGAAAAATCAGGGTATACCCGATTATGAGTTCAAGAGTAAACCGATTATCGGTATATGCAATACCTGGTCGGAACTAACCCCCTGCAATGCCCATTTCAGAGAACTGGCAGAGTCTGTAAAAAGAGGAATCTTTGAAGCCGGAGGTTTTCCTGTAGAATTTCCGGTAATGTCATTAGGTGAGACTCTAATCAAACCTACGGCCATGCTTTACCGGAATTTAGCCAGCATGGATGTTGAGGAATCAATTCGTGCAAATCCGATGGACGGGGTTGTTTTATTGTGCGGATGTGATAAAACTACACCCTCACTGGTTATGGGCGCCTGCAGTGTCGATATTCCTACGATCGTAGTATCCGGCGGACCGATGCTCACCGGTAAATACAATGGCCGGGATATAGGTACAAGTGATGTCTGGAGGTTCACAGATGATGTGAAATCAGGCATCATGTCTGAAGAAGAGCTCAATATCGCTGAAGCGGGTTTATGTCGCAGTCAGGGCCATTGTGCGGTTATGGGTACAGCTTCTACTATGGCCACAATGGTTGAATCTTTAGGACTTACCCTGCCTCAGAATGCAGCTATTCCGGCTGCGGATTCCAGACGGAAAGTACTGGCACAATTATCAGGCAAAAGAATAGTTGAGATGGTGAGGGAAGACCAAAAATTATCAGACATCCTGACCAGAGAAGCCTTTGAAAATGCCATTAAAGTAAATGCCGCAATCGGTGGATCTACCAATTTTGTGATTCATCTTTTAGCAATTGCCGGAAGAATCGGCGTGCCGCTTGAGATCAAAGACTTTGACCGATTATCTGCATCTATTCCACTTCTTGTTAACCTGCAACCTTCCGGAAAGTTCTTCATGGAGGATCTTTACTATGCCGGCGGTGTACCTGCATTGCTTAAAGAACTTGATTCTTTCCTCAATACGGATTGCATCACTGCGAACGGTAAAACTATTCAGGAAAATTATCAGAATGCAAAATGTTATAACAGGGAGGTCATTGCTTCAATTGATAAACCATTCAATAATACGACTGCACTGGCAGTTCTCTATGGAAATATTTGCGAAAACGGTGCGGTAATCAAACCTACTGCGGCAAGTCCGCATCTGTTCCGGCATAGCGGAAAAGCAGTAGTTTTTGAAAATATAGAGGATTATAAATTAAGAATTGACGATCCTGATTTACCCGTGGATGAAAATAGTGTCCTTGTCTTGAAGAATGTTGGTCCAAAAGGCTATCCCGGAATGCCGGAAGTCGGGAATATGACCTTACCATTGAAACTGCTTGAAAAGGGAGTTAAAGATATAGTCAGGATCTCTGACGGCCGCATGAGCGGGACAGGTTTTGGAACAGTTGTTTTGCACATATCGCCTGAGGCAACTTTGGGAGGAAATTTCAGTGTGCTTGAAACCGGCGATCTGATTATACTGGATCTGAATGCCCGTACGCTGAATGTTGACCTTAGTGCGGAAGAGCTTCAGCGCAGAAAAGATAATTGGAAACCCTCCCCTGCACTCACAGACAGAGGATATACCAGCCTGTATATCAACAATGTAGAACAGGCACATTTGGGTGCTGACCTTGGTTTCCTTAAAGGAGGCTCTGGCAGTGAAGTAACGAGAGACTCTCACTAAATAAAGAAATAGGATATGTTTATAAAGTCTTTCGACAAAAAAGTAGCGATCGTTACAGGTGCTGGCCAGGGAATTGGTTTCGAAATTTGCAGACAACTGGCAAAGGAAGGAGCTGCGGTTATATTAAACGACCTTGATTCAGAACTTTCAGAAAGTGCGGCAAAGAAGATAAGGGAGGAAGATGGTAATTGCATTTCCTTTTCGGGTGATTCGAGTGATCTGAACTTCATTCAAAGCATGGTCGATCTTGCCGTAAAACAGTTCGGAAAACTGGATATCGTGATTGCTAATGCGGGTATCACTTTATTTGGTGATTTTTTAACTTACAGTCCGGAAGCTTTTAATAGGGTACTTAATGTGAATATGGGAGGTACATTCTTCCTGACGCAGGCCGCTGCAAAGCAAATGAAGCAACAAGCTGATGGAGGTTCAATCCTGTTCACTTCATCAATTACCGGAAGACAGGCGCATAAAGATCTGGCTGCTTATGCAATGACCAAGGCAGCCCTGGATATGCTCGCAAGGAATCTGGTGATCGAACTTTCTGCTTATAAAATCAATGTAAATACCATTGCCCCGGGAGCCACCATAACAGAAAGAACCACAAATGACCCTGATTATGAAACCGTTTGGTCAAAATTGACCCCAATGGGCCGACCCGGAACAACAACAGATGTTGCCAATGCTGCCTTGTTTCTGGTTTCTGAGAAAGCAAAACAGATTACCGGGCAATGCCTGGTGATCGACGGGGGTTGGTCTTGTATCAGTCCCTCTCCTTTTTGATTTTCAGGAATCCTAATCAAATAATGAAAGCAAAAGCCCTTTATCCTGCTCAATGCCTGCTGGGCGAAGGACCGCTTTGGCAAGCCAAAAGGAATTCATGCTTTTGGGTGGATATTGAATGGGGTATGTTATTCGAATATCATTGGATCAGCAAGAAAACCAAAACCTGGAAATTTGATGGCAGGCTTACTATGGTTTGCCCCGGCACAGCAAATTGTCTCATTCTGGGTATAAATGCCGGAATTGCACGGTTTGATTTGATCACTGAAAAGCTGGAATGGCTCATGGATATTGAGTCAGAGATCAAAGAAAACCGCTGTAATGATGCTAAATGCGACAGTACTGGTAGATTATGGATCGGCACCATGGATATGACATTTAAACCGGGTGCTGCATCATTATATTGCATTGATAAAAATTTAAGTATCCAAAAAAAGTTGGACAATCTCACAATTTCCAATGGTATGGCCTGGACGGCTGATAATAAGCGAATGTATTTTATTGACAGTCCAACACAAACCGTACAATCTTATTCGTTCGACCCACTTAGCGGAGACATCCTTTTTGAGAAGAATGCAGTACATATTCCTGAAGAAATGGGTACACCCGATGGTATGTGTATTGATAAAGAAGGTATGTTATGGGTTGCCCATTGGGGAGGTTTTGGGGTTTACCGATGGAATCCGATAAATGGGGAACTTCTCGAAAAGATTGAAATACCCGCCCCTCATGTAACTTCATGTGCTTTTGCCGGAGAGAAACTAGATTTTCTGATCATTACAACCGCCAGAGGGGATTTGGATGAAGCTGAACTGAAAAAATATCCTGAAAGCGGGAATACTTTCTTTTTAAAGATGAAAGTTAGGGGAACAGAACCCAATACCTGTATTTTTTGACCAGGCCGGGCATTCAAAACGATTTCCAACGATAACTCCACATTCTGTTCATCAAGTGACAGAAAAACTCAGAACAAAAATTCTATCTTTGCGCCACTTTAAGCTGAAAGCTGAAAGCTGAAAGCTGAAACTTATAACCTATAACTTACAACTTACTACTTACTACTCAAAATGGCATTACAGTGCGGTATAGTCGGATTACCAAATGTTGGAAAATCTACACTTTTTAATTGTTTATCGAATGCAAAGGCGCAGGCGGCGAATTTTCCATTCTGCACCATCGAACCAAATATCGGTGTTATTACCGTACCTGATCCGCGTTTAACCAAACTTGCCGAACTGGTAAAACCGGTTAAGGTTCAGCCAAATACGATAGAAATCGTGGATATTGCAGGTCTTGTGAAGGGAGCCAGCAAAGGCGAAGGACTAGGAAACCAGTTTTTGGGAAATATACGTGCTACTAACGCAATCATACATGTTCTGCGTTGTTTTGATGATGATAATGTGATCCATGTGGATGGTGCAGTTGATCCAATCAGGGATAAAGAAATTATTGATACAGAACTGCAGTTAAAAGACCTTGATGCGGTTTCAAAGCGCATCCAAAAGGTTGAGAAAATGGCTAAAACAGGGAATGATAAGGACGCAAAAAAGACCTACGAGGTTTGCAATATCGTCAAAGCACACCTTGAATCAGGCAAATCTGTCCGTACTGCTCCTATCAGTTTAGAAGATAAAGAATTTATCGCCGACCTGTTTTTATTGACTGAAAAGCCGGTAATGTACGTGTGTAATGTGGATGAAAAATCGGTTGTAAGCGGAAATCAATATGTAGATAAAGTTCGAGAGGCTGTAAAAGAAGAAAATGCAGAGGTCCTGGTTATTTCAGCTCAAATTGAGGCCGAAATAGCTTCCCTTGAAAGTTTTGAAGAACGAAAGATGTTCCTTGAAGACCTCGGACTGAGCGAATCAGGAGTAACCCAATTAATACGGGCTGCTTATAAATTATTAAAGCTGGCAACCTATTTCACTGCAGGTGTGCAGGAAGTGAGAGCCTGGACTATTACACAAGGATTTACAGCTCCACAGGCAGCCGGTGTTATTCACACCGATTTTGAAAAGGGTTTTATCCGTGCAGAAGTAATCAAATACGATGATTTTGTAAATCTTGGCTCTGAAGCCGCTTGTAAGGAAGCCGGAAAGCTGGGTGTGGAAGGCAAAACTTATATCGTGCAGGATGGAGATATCATGCATTTCAGATTTAATGTTTAGAGCTTGCCGCTAATAGTGGAATAAGTATATTTGCCACAATAATTTAAAGTGCCCATAGTTCAATGGATAGAATTGCAGATTCCGGTTCTGCTGATGGGGGTTCGAATCCCTCTGGGCACACAAAATTTCCATAGTTCAATGCCCGCCCGGTTGAACTCGTTCGGACGGGCCCGCCCGGTTGAACACCGTTCTGACAAGGATAGAATTGCAGATTCCGGTTCTGCCCGCCCGGCTAAGGCCGTTCGGACGGGCTGATGGGGGTTCGAATCCCTCTGGGCACACAAACCCCGGATTTAATCCGGGGCTTTTTTTGCCTCAATATTTTCAAAATCCTTATGTCATTATTTAAGGGTCAGGAGGTTCTTCAGTATCACAATCCTTAACTTAACCTGAATTCAATATAAGGAAAGGTAAAAAATACGGTCATAATTGGTCAGATAAGGCTCTGGAGCCCTTATTATTGATTTTGAAACCAATACCTGTGTGCTATAGGTTGGTTCAGTCCTTTCCTACGGAGTATTTCCGGCAAGAAATCGCGTTCCCCTCTGGTCGGTGTTCTCCGTACCAAGCACGATCATATCATTGGTCGGTGATAACACCGACCACAGGCGGATAGCCGGAAGATACCTCCTCCGGCAAGGTTTATTTTACCTGGTTCTGTTTTTCATCGGGACCGACAGCCCGGCAAAAGGACTACCTGCCATTTGAAATAAACCCGGGTGGCAGCTGTAGCTTTTTTGCAACACGGAATTTCATGATATAGACAAAAAGCTGCAAAAAACTACAGTACAACACGGGACTTGCGTGACCGAAGAATCACAGAACTTGCTTTCCTAAACAAAAGAAAAATAGTCAATCTAATTAGTCCTGAAAGATTTTATATCAAACTCAGGTTAAATAATGAATTGATTTGAATCCCCTAGTTCAACTCCTTTATTTTAATACTTCTAAAGTATACTTCATCCCCATGATCCTGCAAAAGAATCTTGCCTTTTGGGGCTAAACCAAAGCCCCGGACTGCTTTAAACTTGCTTAGGGCTATGTTTTGCATAAAATCTGCAGAACCCCGCTGATACTGCAGAACCCTGATTCCGTTTAACCAGTGCTCCACCTTATTATCCGGATAAACTCTGATCATGCCCTGGTTCCATTCACCAACCTTTCTTAAAGAATATGGGATCTTTTGTGAAGGCAGGATATCATAGAGTGATGCTTGAGTCCGGTTACCTTTAATCCCAAGCTTTGCATCCGGATGGTTTTCATCGTCCAGTATCTGGTACTCCAATCCCAGAATTGAGCCTCCCAAATTACTGACAAAGTATTTAAGTCCGCTGTTTGCTCCTTTTGTTAGTTTAAAATCAAACTTCAGCTCATAAGCAGAGAACTCCTTTTCAGTCACAATATCCCCACCCTTAGCTTTCTCACCGGGAATATCTTTCTGAACACTTAAAATCCCATCCTGGATTTGCCAGCCTTCAGCAGGAAAAGCAGATCCATTTGCGGCAGTCCAGCCCTTTGTAGATTTTCCATCCCATAACAAGCGGTAGCCCTGCCTTTTCTCAAGTGCAGACAGATCATTACTAACCATATTCACAACAAAAATATCTTCAGAAGGCGAAGGTTTCAGGTTTTCGGTTTGAATACGAATATTTTTCCATCTAATCTGACGGCCCTGAGGTTCAGATGCAGGGATAGAATGTACCTGCATGGCAATAAAACCTTTGGTAGTCATATCATCAATAAGGTGAGATACCGGAATTCCATTTACCCAGGTACGGATGCTATTCCCGATACATTCAATACGGTATTTATTCCAGTCATTAATTTTATAAGCAGTTTTAGCCGCAGGATTCAATTCCAAATTATAAAGCCAGCCTCTTCTTCCTTCATCATAAACGCCGCCGCTCCAAGCCCTGGCAGAAGGATCAATCTCCATCTGATAACCATGTACTCTCCCGTTCTGATACTCAGACTTGCTTAAACTTCTGAACTGAATTCCAGAATTCATCAATGGATGTGCCAGTAACTCTACTTCAAGAATGAAATCGCCATACTCCTTTTCGGTTGCAAGAAAGGAATTGGGTGTATTGGATACTGTTGTTCCAATAATCTCATCCCCTTTGGCTTCATAGATTGCTTTTCCGCCCAGAAGCTTCCATCCGCTTAGATCTTTTCCATTATAAAGGTCCACCCAGCCAGAATTGGATCGCTGTGCGAATACGTTCACTGAAATAAACAGGAACAGCAGTGTAACTAACTTCAAATTCATAGAATTATTTTTATTAAATGTACAAATTCCTGCCAATCAACCTAAGCAAGACAATAATATAACTTGAGTTCGATATTAAACTATCTAAAGACTAAAATTTAACCACATAGATTGAATTTATTATGCTTTAAAGAAAACATAGATTGTAAATCAAATAGCTTGAAGCGAAGCTTGAAGGCCATCTGTGTCTAAAATGCAGGTTAGAAGCTATAAAATGCTATGTTTCTATGCGGTTTTTTAAATATTATGTCGAGTTCACGTTAATATAAGCTGCGTTCGATATACAGTAGGGTAAAAAAATACAGTTATAATTGTTCAGATAAAACTCTTGTACACAATTATTAGTTTTTGGAAAGCAATACCTGTGTATAATAGGTTGGTTCAGCCCTTTCCTCCGGGGTAGTGCCGGCAAGAATTATCCTTATTATTCAAACGCACATTAGCCGGCAGCTACCTCCTCCGGCAAGGTTTATTTTACCCGGGGCTGTATTTCATTGGGACGGAGCCCGGCAAAAGGACCATTGACACTTTGAAATAAACCCGGGTGGCAGCTCTAGATTTTTTGCAATAAGAATTTCATGATAACTATTAAATCTGTTGCAAAAAACTAGGGCAGAACACGGGCCTATCGGGACCGAAGAGAAACGGACCTTGCTTTCTAAAACAAGAGAAAATTAGTCAATCTAATTTTTTCCTAGCAAGATTTTATATCAAGCTCAGGTTAATAGATATCCTAAGTGTCAGCTGCCTGATAATTACCTTTATAAATTCTTCAAAAAATAGCTTACTTTCAGCCCGAAAAAAATAACAATGAAAATACTTCAATTTGCTTTAATTCTATTCCTTTTTTGCTCTTGCGGTGTCTCCCGGGAGAACCTTTCTGTATCCCAAAAGTCAGCAACCCATGAATTAAAAATAATGAGTTATAATATACATATCGGTAATCCACCCTCAAAACCGGGTCTCATTGATATGGAAGCTATTATTAAAGCTATCAAAGCAGAAGATCCTGATCTGATAGCCTTGCAGGAAGTAGATGTTAACACTGCCCGTTCAGGAAAGATTAATCAGGCAGATATCATTGCAAGGAAACTCGGAATGAACTTCTTCTTTGCAAAAGCAATAGACCATGATGGCGGTGATTACGGAGTTACACTACTGTCTAAATTTCCGATCAGCGAAACAAAAGTCCATCGCCTGACCACGGTGGCTGGAAGTGGTGGTGAGCCCAGGGTAATTGCAACAGCAAGAATCCAGTTAAAAAATGGTAAATACATTCGTTTTGGTGCGACACATCTCGATCATTTGAAAAATCCGGTAAACAGAGAAGTTCAGATAGAAGAGATCAACAAAATAGGTCTGGAGGAAAAACTCCCCTTCATTATCGCCGGTGATCTAAATGCAGTAACTGAATCAGCTGAGATACAAAAGCTTGATCAGGTGTTCATGCGGACCTGCAGTAAGTGTGAACCAACATTCCCGGTGGTAACACCAAACAGAACCATTGATTTCATAGCATTTAAGAAAACAGATAAGTTCAGTGTGATTTCGCATCGTGTTGTACAGGAACACTACGCATCAGATCATTTACCGGTTATAGCATTGTTACGTTACTAAGCCGGCATTTTTGACTAAGAATAAACTAGTTTTATCATCAGATTTTACATTCCAGGTTTAACAATAAATAAATACCATATTGTCAGTTAAAAACAATTTAAAAAGCATTCTGATCTTAATTTCAGTAGTATGCTCTCAATCAAATATATTTGCTCAGAATCCGTTCGCCGGACTTGAACCGCTGTTCACAGAACCAAAATCCTATACGCTCTTTAGGACTCCTGCTCCATTAAACATGGACGGAGAACTGAACGAAAAAAGCTGGCAGGATGCTCCATGGACTGAATACTTTATAGATATAGAGGGCGATTTAAAGCCTTCTCCTGCCTATAAAACGAGGGTTAAAATGTTATGGGACTCGAATTACCTCTATGTTGCTGCTGAACTGGAAGAACCCCACTTATGGGCCAATAAACAGCCGGAAAAAGATATCATATTCAGGGATAATGTATTCAAGATCTTTATTGACCCCGATAATAATGTGAATGATGATTTTGAGATTCAGATTAACCCACAGAATAAAATGCTTTTTCTGATCATGAATAAGCCCTATAGAGATGGAGGATCACCCGTAACCGGCTGGAATCCAATTGGATATAAATCGGGAGTAAAGCTTTTAGGAACAATCAATAATTCGGAGGATATTGATAAAGGATGGGTAGCTGAAATAGCAATACCGCTTGCAGCGTTAAAGTTTGATCCGTTGAACATCAAACAAAACACCAACTTGAGAATCAATTTTTTAAGAACTAACTTTGATTTTAATTTAAAAGACGGTGTTTACTCCAAGGCCATTGACAGCGATGGCAAAGCATTTCCACCACATTATTCATGTTTTACTCCGCAGGGAATAGTAAATATGCATTACCCAGAGCGATGGGCTTTTACTGTATTTTCTGACAAAGCCCCGTCTACCCATACCGAAAAATTCAATTTGCCATACTCAGAAAAACAAAGGAAGTATTTATGGCTTACCTATTACAGACAAAAGGAGTTTTTTAAACTTAATAAAAGATATGCCCAAAGCCTGCAAGATTTGAATATTCCTGAATCGGGGATTCTGATCGATGGTAAAAGCAATTTGTTAACCATGGAAGCCACCTCAAGGCAATTTCTGGTTCTGATCAGGGAAGAAGGTAGTGCAAGCAGTATTAGTGTTGATCATGACGGTCTTATCATTTATTAAAATCAAAATCTAAAATATTATGAAACTAAAAATATTCCTGGCCTCCACTATTGTGCTTAGCCAGCTTATAAGTGTATCATTTGCCCAAAAAACAGAACTTCTGATTCTGCCAACTATACATGCCGGGCATAAGAGAAATGTCAGTTATAATTTTGATCATGTTAGGAACATCATCAAAAACTTCAAACCTGATATCATTGCTCTTGAGATTCGGCCTGAGGACCTGGATCAGGACACAAGCTATCTCCATAAATTTTATAATCCTGAAATGGTCATGTTCAGGAATGAATTTCCTGAGGCAAAAAAGGCAGGAATCGATTTTATGGGTGCAGATGTCGCAGGCAAACCATTACCTGATAACTTTCTTAAAGACAGCCTTAATGAGTTTGGGAAATTCAGATTAATGAATCAGAAATTAATGCGCGATAGTGCTATTGTCAAAGCACGGATTGAAAAAGGTCTCCCCGATCTGATTAGTAAAAGAGGTAAAATGATGGCTGGTTTAGGCGCCAACCAATTGATGACTGGTGAGTATGATGCCTTAACCGAAGAATTCACTGTCTCGCAGGCCAAAATATTAAGAGGCACTCCCTACCAATACTATGATGATTTTCAGGTTATGCGGGATCAGAAAATTGCAGATAATATCAAATCTATTGCCCTAAAAAATAAAGGTAAACGCATCATCGTACTTACAGGGGCAAATCACAGGAACAGGGCAGTAAAACTACTCAGGATGGTAAGATCAGTAAAACTGGTAAATCTTGTTCAGGATAACTGATACCATTTCAATCAAATTCTCTTAAATAATCCATTCAGAATTACAATAACAGAGTACAAAAACTGTTTAATGGTTAAAATCCTTAATTTTGATTAAGGCAACCATGAATAAATTTATTGCGTTTTTTTTTATTATTCTATTCTCCTTATCTGCAGATGCACAAAAGGTTGGACTTGTTTTTAGCGGAGGTGGCGCAAAAGGACTGGCACATATTGGAGTCCTGAAGGCACTTGAGGAAAATAATATCCCAATTGACTATATCGTGGGTACATCAATGGGCGGCATTGTCGGCGGAATGTATGCATCTGGCTATAGTCCTGAAGAGATTGAAACCATTGCCCTTAGCCCCGATTTTCAAACCTGGGTAAATGGGCAGTACAAAAACGAATACCGCTATTTCTATAATAAAAAGCCTGAAAACCCTTCCTTTATAACTGCAAAACTACAGGTAGATACCGGATTTCATATCAAACTTCGCTCCAACCTGATCAATGATATCCCTTTGAATTTTGCATTACTAGAGCTTTATGGACAGGCCTCCGCAATCGCAAAAGATGATTTCAATCAACTTTTTGTGCCTTTCAGATGTATAGTTGCCGATGTGTTTTCACAGGAAATGATCCCAGTCTCGGACGGAAATCTGGCAGAAGCTATTCGGGGGACTTTCACAGTACCCCTTGTTTACCGTCCTGTTAAAGTGAATGATAAATATGTATTTGATGGAGGCTTATACAATAATTTTCCCGTGGATGTGCTGAAGAAGGATTTCGAACCTGATTATATTATTGGAACCAATGTTTCTTCCAAGACTTACAGCGATTATCCTAAGGAAAATGATGAAAAATTAATGAGTCGATTTTTTGTTTACATGTTCCTGTCAAAAACAGACCCTACTGCCATAGGCGAAAGCGGAACGTATATTCAGCCTGATTTAGAAAAATTTTCTACAACTAATTTCACACCGGTAGCAGAACTAATAAAGAAAGGTTATGAAGCAGCCCTGGCAAATATACCAGCAATAAAAAAGGCAATTTCAAGAGAAATTACTAAGGATGAATTGAATAATAAAAGATCTGAATTTAAAGGACGTTTAGGCTTTCTGGAGTTCAATAACATCATTGCAAGCGGAGTTAATGCTAAGCAAAAACATTATGTAGAGCGGGTTATTGAAAATACCATCGATGTATTTAGTAGTCTGGATGAAGTTAAAAAAGGATATTACAAATTAGTCGCGGATGATAATTTTGAGACGGTTTACCCAAGAATAAAATACGAATCTGAGAAGAATCTATATAATTTCGAAGTGCAGGTTCAACCTGAAAAAAACTTTAAAATTGATTTCGGTGGTGCAATTTCCACCAGGCCGATCAGTAATGCATATGTAGGTTTACAATATAACTATCTGAGAAAGAAGTCTTATACTTTTTCTGCTAATTTCTATGCAGGAGGTTTTTATGAATCTGCACAAACAACTGCACGGGTAGACTTCCCGAGCAAACTTCCACTATATTTAGAAGCAGAGATGACCTACAACCACTGGAACTATTTTAACAAAAGTCAGATCTTCATTCAGAATATAAAACCCGCATTTATCGAACAATCTGACCGAAAAATTGTTTTAAAACTGGGAATACCATTTAGAACAAATGGAAAACTGGAAGCACAGGCAGGAATGATTCACTTTGATGACCAATACAGTCCGAATCAGCGCTTTACCTTCGGAGATATTATGGACTTCAACAGTTTCAACGGCTTGGCAGGATCTTTGAATTATACCCGAAATTCATTAAATCGAAGACAGTATGCAAGCAGCGGCACATCTATTCAGGCCGGTATTAATTGGTATTCAGGCACCGAATCCTATTCACCCGGAAATATATTTAGAGAAGACCCGGGCTTTGCAAGAATACAAAATACAAAAACCAATCACCAGTGGTTTAAAGCAATGGTTAGTAGAGAATCTTATGTTTATAATTCACACAGCTACTCACTGGGTTTCTTAACAGAAGCAGTATTTAGCAATAAACCACTTTTCACCACATATAAGTCAACCTTATTAAGTGCCCCTACCTTCAATCCATTGCAAGATTCTAAATCATCATACATTGAAAACTTCAGAGCGAACACTTATGGTGCATTTGGTATGAAAAATGTATTTCATGTATACAAAAAACTAGATTTGAGAGCCGAAGGATATATTTTTCAGCCATTCAGGGCTTTTGAGTTAGATAAATTACAAACAGTTAGTTTTGCTGGTATATTTACAAAAACTTATTATGCAGCTACTGCCGGACTTGTTTATAATACGCTTGCAGGACCGGTGAGTTTAAGCCTCAATCATTATTCTGAGGAGCAAAAACGATTTGGACTAATGTTTCATATCGGATTTTTAATTTACAATAAACGATCATTCGAATGAGATTAATCAAACTTGCAATTTCTTCACTTTTTATACTATTGATTTGTGAATCAGCATATTCTCAAATTAATTTAACTACCGGAACAGAGATAACAATCAACAATTTTATTGTTAAGGAAAACCTCTATAAGAATAATCAGTTAGCTATAATTGCTGCCGATAAAGATGAAAAACCGATTGAAAATCTGAGTGGCACATTTAAGTTCAGCATTAACGGATTTGAGCAGGAGTTAAAATTCAATAATGGAGCTGCAGTTGTTGCTCAGCCTATAAGCAAATCAACTTTTATCTATGTAAGGCATGAAAATGAATCAGGTAATCAGGGTAAATTATATTATGTGATTAAGAAATATGATATGATTAACCCAATAAAAATCAGCTGGATGGTACTGGTGCTGGTACCTGCTCTTATTATTTTACTCGCAATGATGTTCAGAAAGTTTATCATAATTGCGGGTATATTGCTCCTGGTGTTGTTTTACTTTAATTCAAGTAACGGGCTTGAAATTTCAACATTTTTTGACACGATCTATGATGGCCTGAAGAACTTATTTAAGTAATAATCAATTAGCGGTTTCAGGTACAAAAGAATACACCGATAACTTAAAGTTTTCGTCTTATATCTAACTACTCAATACTCAATACTCAATACTCTTTCTAAAACGGCATCCCAATTCCAAAATTATATTGCAGAAGGCGATAAACATCTGGACGGTGTGTACTGGAATAATTCTCCTTGAATTCCTTCTTATTGAAAAGATATTTAATGACATATTGATCTGATCCACTAAATTGAGGATCCTTTACTTTAATTCCCGCATCCAGTCTGAAAACAAAATAATTGAGATCAAAACGTAAACCTGCCCCCATACCTACCGCCAGTTGGTTGAAAAATTTGTTAAATTTAAACTCCCCACCCGGGTTTTCGACACTTTCCCTTCTCCTCCAAATATTACCAAAATCAGTAAATGTTGCCCCCTTAACCTTGGCACCCATAAAACTATTGGCAATTTTAAACCTATATTCCAAATTTCCTTCCAGTTTGTATTCACCTAACTGATCCAGATTTCGAAGGTTTGCTCTAAGAGTATCAGCCTTCTCACCTGTTCCCAATACTTCCCTGTTATAGTTTCCGGGACCTAAAGTACGTGCCTGCCAGGCTCTAACCCCACTTGATCCTCCGGCGAAAAAGTTCTTTTCAAAGGTCAGCTGATCACTATTTCCATAAGCAAGGCCAATACCGGGATTCAAACGTGCGACGAATTGCTTATCGCCACCGAAATACCGGTAGTATCGCAAATCCAACTCAGTTTTTACATATTGCTGATAAGGTAAACCGAAAATAGTTCTAAATCCATCGCTATCCCTTTTAAATTTGATCAGTTTGTCAAGAATACCAAGAGAATTACCAGCGAAGTCTACCGAACCTCTGAAAAAGAAAAAATTATTGTAATTGTCAAGTCTGTTGGCATTATAAGTAAAAGCATATTGGCTGCCCAGATTGAAAAATTGGCGGTCATTTGTTTTAACATACAAACCAAACCCACGCTGTAATAAACTATCTCTGAACACAGGGTCAAGCACACCTCTTCTAAATTCAATATTGATTGGGGTATACGAATGAAGCTTGGATTTGGTCTCAACCCAGTCGTAAGTAATAGAATTTATAAATACCCGGCTTCTGAAAGCAGACCGCTGGTCAAATGACTGCATGCTGCTGGATATTGTAGTATGAGGCATTCCATTTCTACCGATATCCGGAATTCTGAAAGGGACGAGCAATTTCGGCAAAATCAAATTAATACCAAGCTGAAGATCCCTGCTAAAAACCCGATCCAGTATTTTCCTATCCGATGTAGCATCAAACAAAATACCATATTTTGCTTTTACCTCAAGAAGCTCGGCTCCACCGAAAAGATTTCTGTTTGTATAGGTATTACCAATGTTAAATCCATTACGACCAGAATTGAAGGTATATTCCCCTTCTATTCTATTGCTCATCCGCTTTAGTGGTGAAATATCATATTGGGGATTAAGCTTGTTCGTACTGTCACTGGCCTTACTATAATCAATTTTAAGGTTTCTGAAAACATTCAGGTCATAAAGCCTGTCATAGGTAAGTTCCTCATTTTCAATATTGTAAATATCATCTTTTTTCAAGAAGATATATTTCTTAATTGGATTGGGTTTGAACTTACCTGAATAATCAATAAAACGAAACTGCGAATCAACCTGAAGGGTATCTGCCTTTAGTCCTTCAAATTTACCTTCACTGGTCCGAATGGTTACCTGACTGTTATTAATAGTGTAAACCTGATGTGCAGATTTACCTTCGGGATTGGTAAGAAACAGCTTCAGATCTGCCTGACTGTCAGATAAATTACTATCCACATCAAATCTAACATACTGACGAACATAGTCAAAATACCCATTTTTCTTCATCATCCGGTAAATCTGTTCGCGTTCTAAAGCAAGTGAATCAGAGTCGAAGCGATTTCCTTGATGAATACGACTGAAACTCTCACGATTATTTTCATAAATCGCTAAAACTGTAGTATCTTCAATTTGATATTCTATTTTCCTGATCTTAAATTCTGGACCTTGATTGGCAGCAAATTTGATAATTGCATGTTTATTTTTTACTTCTATTTCACTTTTAACTTCGGCATTGAAAAATCCTTTGGTTGCGAGAAATTTTTCTATCTGGACCCTTGATATCTCTACCAGAGAACTATCAAGCAAGTGTGGGGCTTCCCCAATAGCCTTAATCTTTTCTGTTTTGTATTTACCATTCTTCGTATTGAAGGTATTATATAAAGCGAGATTCAATCGTGAGTTGGAGCGGATATCACTTTGTACATAAGTTAGCGCCGTTTCTTTAAATTGTTTATCTACCCCTGTTAGCTCAACTTTTTTCACAAGAGATTGATCCTCTGTAAGATATCGCGTTGCATTACACGAGCTTAGGATTAATAAAATCAAAAGCAGTATACTTGTAAGTAAAGTACCAGGGCGGATAAAATATGATCTCAAAGTCTCAAATAAGTTTTATAAAATCTTTACATCAAAAAAAAATTCGAAAAGAACAGGGCCTTTTCATTGTTGAAGGCTTAAAATCAATTCAGGAATTTATTAATTCTGATTATGTTGTTGATTCTGTCTATTACACAGAAAATTTGATGCCAAAGTTGGGCAATTTATCACGAAATATAAAGTCAGTTGAAATTAGTGAGGTAGAATTATCGAAAATAAGTACATTAAGTACTCCTCAGGCCATACTTGCAGTAGTCAGAATACCGCAACAAACTGATTTTAACTCAATAATACATACAAGATCTTTCCTTATTGCTCTTGATGGAATACAGGATCCCGGGAATTTGGGAACGATTATCCGCACTGCAGACTGGTTTGGATTGTATACTGTTCTATGCTCAAAGGATACTGCTGATGCATATAATCCTAAAGTTGTTCAGGCAAGTATGGGATCACTGTCGAGGGTAAATGTTATCTATACCGAACTCGGAGATTTTCTCGATCAGACTAATCTTCCGGTTTATGGTGCTTTACTCGATGGAAATTCTATTTATAAGACCGATTTCGGGCAGGAAGGAATAATATTACTGGGTAATGAAGGTAATGGAATTAGTGATGAACTTCAAAGTAAGATCAACTATCCGGTTACCATCCCGAGGTATGGGAAAGCTGAATCTCTGAATGTTGCCATTTCTGCAGCTATATTTTGCTCAGAATTAAGAAGAAAATCATAAAATTTGTTGGGTAGCAATAATTAATTGCTACTTTTGCATTCCTTAATACATAAGGTCGGGTGGCCGAGTGGCTAGGCAGAGGTCTGCAAAACCTTTTACAGCGGTTCGAACCCGCTCCTGACCTCAATTAAAATATTAAATTTAAAACCATGGGTGTTACACGTTTAAAGAGAAAAGACAGAAAAAATAAAACTACTTCACGTTTAGAAGTTCAGTTTTTAAAATTAGGCCGGAATATTGAAACCGGAAGCCGTTCAGCAGAATCTGCAACCGGACAAATAGCTAAAAACAATGCGGTTCTAGCTGCTATCGAAGCTGCTGCTAAGAAATAATTAGCTTTATTTGAAATATTCAATCCTGATCTTTTCAGATCAGGATTTTTTTTGTCCGGTAATTTCTAAAATCATACCGTTCGCTAATTTTTCAACGCATTATCAAGTTTTGGTATTATTTCAGGTTAAATTTAATTTAACGCTGACAGGGTTTTAAACCCTGTCAGCGTTTTGGGATTTTTGGGGATGTCTCTGTTTTGGAATTTATTTGAAATAATTAACCCTTGTCTTTTCAGATCAGGGTTTTCTTTTTCCGGTAATTTTCAAAATCATACCGTTAACTAATTTTTTCAACAATAAACAAGATTCAGTTTTTTTCCTGGTTAAATTCAAATAAACGCTGACAGGGTTTAAAACCCTGTCAGCGTTTTGGAACTAAAAACTTGGATAATCATGAAAAAAAACATTGCACCTTTAGTACCTGACACCTTTTACCACATATTTAACCGTGGTATAAATAAGGAGACACTCTTTAAAGAAAAAAGAAACTATAACTACTTCCTGAATAAATACTTAAAGTTCATAAGTCCCATCGCTCGTACTTATGCTTTTTGTCTTTTAAAAAATCATTTCCACTTCCTCATCTGTACCCGATCCGAAGAGACTTTGAAGAAATTAATACCAATAGAGAAAGAGTATGCAACTGAACAAATAATCAGTTTACAATTTAGTCACCTTTTTAATAGCTATGCTCAGGCTATCAATAAAAGATTTTCACGAACTGGTGGATTATTCGAAACCCCATTCAGGAGAATTGAAGTAAATGAAGAGGACTACCTGATTCAACTAATCGCTTATATACATCTTAATCCGGTTAAACATGGATTTACTAAAGATTATATTAACTATCTCTATTCTTCATATCATTTATTACTTGCAGGTAAAAGTAAAATTCTGGAAACAGATACTGTCATGAATTGGTTTGGTGGACAGCAACTATTCAGCAGTTTTCATAACACCTGGTCTGAAACGCTGGATTTTCAGTCTAGAATGACTTTTGATTTTGATTTGTGAAACGCTGACAGATATTTTTAGGAAACGCTGACAGGGTTATGAACCCTGTCAGCGTTATTAAAAAAATGATTTTGGTTCGATTATAAATTGACTTGATTTGTGAAACGCTGACAGGGTTTTGAACCCTGTCAGCGTTATTAAAATTTGGGAACGCAGACTGTTTAGAATCCTGTCAGCGTTAACAAGCTCTTTAATATCCTTTTAATCAGACCAGGACCTTCATAAATAAATCCAGTGTAGACTTGAATCAAAGATGCTCCTGCCCTGATTTTCTCCAATGCATCCTCAGGACTATGAATCCCACCTACTCCAATTATTACAAAGCTATTACCAGATTGCTCAGACAAGTATCTGATCACCTCTGTAGACCGTTTAGTCAAGGGTTTACCACTCAGCCCACCGCTTTCCTGCTGTAGTAATGCTGGTGCCGATAATCCTTCCCTGGATATGGTAGTATTGGTAGCAATTACACCCGCTATTTTAGTTTCCTTAACAATTTCAATAATATCATCCAGCTGAGAATTTGTAAGGTCTGGTGCAATTTTTAATAGAATCGGACGAGATATATCGTTTTTCCTGTTACGCTGCTGCAAGGTGTTCAAGATGTTTTTAAGTGGTTCCTTCTCTTGTAATTCGCGTAAACCAGGGGTATTGGGGGAACTTACATTGACAACAAAATAATCGACTACATCAAATAATCGGTCAAAACACTTAATATAATCATTTACCGCATCTTGATTTGGTGTGTTTTTATTCTTTCCAATATTCCCGCCGATAATCATTCCCTTCTTATCAATCCGCTTTAAACGGTCTGCTGCGACATCAACCCCTTGATTATTAAATCCCATTCGATTAATAAGGGCATCATCTGATGGTAACCTGAACATTCTTGGCTTTTCATTCCCGGGCTGTGGCAAAGGAGTTACCGTACCAATTTCTATAAAACCAAAACCAAATTCTGCTAAATCCTCTACCATAGAGGCATTTTTATCAAATCCGGCTGCCAAGCCAAGTGGATTTTTAAACTTCAAACCCATTACTTCTCTTTCCAGACGCTTATCTTCAAGCTGGAAAGAAAATTTCAATAATGACCTAACTCCCCATATACGATTAACTCTGCGCAATCCTCTGGTCACCAAATGATGAATATTTTCGGGGTCAAGTTGAAATAATAAGGGTTTAATGAGCTTGTACATGCAGCGAAGTTACTGGTTTGATTTATATTTTCATTTCCGGCTTCCGAATAAATAACCTCTTTGAGGAAAAATCCCAAACTGAAAATTCTTTAAAACTAAAAATCTTCGTAACAATTAAATTACTTAACAAAAAATTAAAGCATTCTTGCAATTTCATAATATATAATTTACATTAGGATTACATAAAATAATTATAAGACTATAAATGGCTTTAACTGAACAAATGCAAGGCCAGGGAACATGGCTATTCAAATACCGAGGAGTATTGCCTCTAATCATTTTTGTAATTGGAGCGGGTCTGTTTTTAAAAAATGAAGCGAGTCCGGAGAATTGGATTCTTAAAAATGATCTCCAACATTATTTATTTGAATTAAGCTGTCTGATTATATCTCTCATCGGTTTCCTGATAAGGGTATATACTGTAGGTTACAGCCGCCCGAACACTTCAGGAAGGAACACAAAGCAACAGGTTGCAGATGAACTCAACACAACAGGCATTTATTCCATAGTAAGAAATCCGCTTTATGTAGGCAATTTTTTCATGTGGCTCGGGATTGCCATGTTAACTGGAAACTTCTGGTTCATAATCGCCTTTATCCTATTTTACTTTCTCTATTATGAACGAATAATTTTCACTGAAGAGGAATTCCTGAAGCATAAATTCGGAGATGCCTATTTGAATTGGGCACAAAAAACGCCAATAATCGTTCCCAGATTCAGCTTATTCGTAAAATCAGAATATAGTTTTAACTGGAAAAAGGTCTTACGTCAGGAAAAAAATGGATTTGCGGCATTAATGATCATTTTTTGCCTGTTTGATATTGCCGGTGAGTTGATCAAAAACCAGCCGAATTTCAACGAAGCTCTTCAATCGTTTGGTATATTTTCTGTTATGACCTACCTCATCCTGAAATTTATAAAATACAGAACAAAACTGCTTCATGATCCTGCATAAAGCTGCGGAATATCATTCTCCAGCCTTGTCAGATTTTTTTCCCAGGCGGATTTTCACTTTGCCGTCCTCACCATCCTCTGCACGGAGATTAATAACAATTCCCCTAAGCGAGCGCTCCCTTTTCTCATCAATATCTGTTATTAATTCATCCCTCCGTGGATTTCGAAGTGGAATTCTCATGGCAATATCTGTACCTTTACCAAAACTATAAACCCCGGAAAGATAAATATTCAAAACACTGGATCTGATCTCCATTGGAGGAATAGACACTTTATCCTTCGAAATACTTAAGGTGTTTTTCAAATTCATGAATGTGATATTAGAAAAATCACGATTTGGAAATGCAAAATTTCCGATTTTGTACATCGGCTCGAAATTAAGCAAAGAACCGTTTCGGATATCAAAACTAACTTTACCATTTAAAGAACGTGGAACAATCTTTCCACTGGGGAGCATTGAACCGGATACTGAAGCATTGCCGAAAAATGTTCCTCTCAGATTCTTATCGGTGATAGCATCCTGTCCGAAATTATCGAATGCATAAAATAAATTCTGCACGTTGACATTATTAATCCGGGAATTTACATTGAATCGATTTACTGATCCGCTTTGATCTATTGATCCTTTAATATCCATACTTCCTCCACCCTGCTTAATACTCATCCTGTTAATCAAAATACCCGACTGTTTAAGTGTAATATTTGACCTCAGATCCCTACCCTGGAAATTTTTATAAGTCAATCGGTCAACTTCAAGTTCCATGACCATACTAGCCTCTGCAAGCATCTTGTCCAGATTACCTGTAAATCGCTTTCCGACCGGATTTGAACCTTGCTTGCGCTTACCCAGAAAAGACATAAATTCATTTAAATTAACATTCGGACTCTTAACCTTCCAGTCGATCAGTATCTTTTGCGGATCAGTGTAATAAAAGTTGGAGAAATTCTTTAGTACAGCCTCCATTGCCAGGGTGGTTGTTCCGCTTTTAACCCTCAGGTTCTCTAAAAACAGATCTTCCCCTTTGAAATTCATTAACATTTTAATATCCTTAAATTTTAAATTTCGCGGATTATATGCTGCCGCTCCACCTTTCACATTGATATTACCGTAAATATACCGCCTGCCCGAATCTAATTGATTAAAAGGGGCCTTATAAACTAAATCCAAATCTGCCGTACCTTCACTGAATTGAAAAGTATTACCCCCAAATATTTTATTGAGTTTTACAAGTTGAAACCCTGATTTGAATTTTCCGGTAAAAACAGGATTTCTAAGATCAGTTATTTGTATAGAATCAGCCTTAAATGGGATATCATAGAACTTCCCAACCATATTGTAAAATGATATGACTGAATTTGGATCTTTTCGTCCCTCTCCCTTTACCAATTCATTGGTGTAGACCCCGGTAAAACTACATTCGGTAATACTCTCTCCAAGCGAACTAAGGGTATTATCATTTGCTTTAAAATCTACCTTTATCAAAGGATCACCTTTTTGCTTAAAATTTCCGGCCAAAACAGCCCGAACATCTAATGGCTTTGCAACATCATAAGGCTTTAATTTTGAAATGATATGCGATGATAATAAACTCTTCGCATCCTTAAAAAGGATAAAAGGTGCATGTATTTCGATTCGATAATCTGATTTTTCTGATGAGAAATTGAGATTCCCGCCAATTAGAAGTTGATCTTTATTAATCCTGATTTCCTGCATTGGAATAGTCAACTGCCCGGTTTCATCGCTGTAGGTCATTTTGAAATTAAGGTCAAGCAATTTGCCTTTCAGAAAGCTTCCCCTTTTTATATTGAAAGCAAAAAAATCAACCTGGGTAAGTGCTTTAACATGTCCTTTCCAGCCCCCCATTTCATGATCAATTTCACCTTTGAGATTTATGATACTAAACTTAAATAACTTATGCTTTTGCTGATCATCAATGGTAAATTTGACATCTTTCAAATGAACCCGGTTTATCTTCTCACTCAATCCTTCCTTATTCTCCGAGGGCTTCTTCTTTTTAAAGATTTCGGTGTTACGTAATCCCGAGCTATCGGTCAATAAATAAATTTCTGCATCTTTTAGTTCAATATCTCTGATTTTTATTGATCCCGAAAGGATGGAGAATGCATTGATTGCCACATACACATTTTTTGCCTTCAGCAAGTCATGTTTATGAATTGACCATAAACTATCTCTTAGAAGAACATCTTCCAGGGCAACTGAAATTCCGGGAAAACCCCGAATCAGAGATGGCTCCATTCGGTTTATTGTAAGTTTGCCACTCAGATCTTCATTCAGCTGAGAAGTTACTGCTGTAAGAATTTCTTTCTTGTGGGTAAATACATAGGCTGCGAGGAGAATCCATGCAATCAGAAAGAGACCAATAATCAGTCCCCCCACTTTTAGAGATATTTTTAACCCTCGGGACATCAATCAGAATTTAAATTCATATAAACAATTATTTAGATATAGTCTTATCAAAAGATAAGCCAGTAATTTATTAGGCTTCAAATTCAGATTTTTGTTTAGGTATGGCCTGAGCAATAATAAATATAATCTATAAATCCGTACTTTTGCGCCAAATGATTGCAATAAACAACTTAACATTCGAGATCGGTGCAAGGGCATTATACGACGAAGCAAACTGGCACATTAAACCAGGAGAAAAAATTGGCCTGATTGGTGCAAATGGGACCGGAAAAACCACGCTGTTAAAAATAATTGTTGGCGACTACGCGCCAACCCGTGGTACAATTTCAATGGCTAAGGATATTAAAATCGGGTACCTTAATCAGGATCTGCTTTCCTATCAATCTGACAAAAGCATTTTGCACGTTGCAATGGAAGCATTTGAGCGCCAGAATCAATTGCATACTGAAATTGAAGCTATTTTAAAGAAATTAGAAACAGAATATACCGACGATCTGATCAACAAATTAAGCGATAAGCAACATGAGTTTGAGGCCCTTGACGGATATAATATTGAATATCGTGCGCATGAAATTATGGCCGGTCTGGGTTTCAGCGAAACGGATACCCAACGTACCCTCTCAGAATTTTCAGGAGGTTGGCGTATGCGTGTTATGCTTGCTCGGATACTCCTTCAAAACCCTGATATTCTTCTTCTTGATGAGCCTACCAACCACCTGGATCTCCCATCTATCAAATGGCTGGAAACCTACCTTCAGGCCTTTGAAGGAGCGATCGTAATTGTTTCTCACGACAGGTATTTTCTGGATCGCGTAGTCAAGAAAATTGTTGAATCCAGAAAAGGTAAATTAATCCCTTATGCCGGAAATTATAGTTTTTATGTAGAGGAAAAAGGACTAAGGGAAGAAATTCAGAGTGGTCAGTTCAAGAATCAGCAAGCCAAAATCAAACAGGAAGAGCGCTTAATTGAACGATTCAGAGCCAAGGCAAGTAAAGCCAAGATGGCCCAATCCCGTATTAAAGCGCTCGAGAAAATGGAACGCGTGGATGATGTTGATGACGATAACCCTTCTGTTAACTTCAGTTTCAAATTCAGCAAGCAGTCGGGCAGGCATGTAATCAGGATCGAAGATCTGACTAAATCTTATCCGGGTGTGCCCATCGTCCATAATGCAACCGCAACGATTGAAAAAGGTGATAAAATTGCATTAATCGGTGCCAATGGACGTGGTAAATCAACTGTATTGAGAATCATTGCCGGAGCTGACAAGAACTTTACCGGTATGTGCGAAACCGGGCATAATGTAACTCAAACCTTTTTTGCTCAGCATCAGTTAGAAGCATTACATCTTGAAAATTCTCTGATTCAGGAACTTCAGGCCTTTGCACCAAAACATACGGAAACGGAACTGCGTTCTATTTTGGGATGTTTTCTGTTCACCGGAGATGATGTTTTCAAAAAGATTAAAGTCTTATCAGGAGGAGAAAAATCGCGTGTAGCACTGGCTAAAGCCTTAACCGCTGATGCTAATTTCCTCATTCTGGATGAGCCTACTAACCACCTGGATATCGCATCTGTGAACATTCTTATCCAGGCATTAAAACAGTATGAAGGTACTTTCATTGTGGTTTCCCACGATCGTTATTTATTGGATAATGTTGCCAATAAAATTTGGTTCATCGAGGATCAGGAGATTAAAGAGTATCCTGGCACCTATGCTGAATACGAGGAATGGAACTCTAAAAGAGTTTATGTCCCTAAAGTGCTGACCCCGGCCCCTAAAAAAGAGGAAAAAAAGGAAGAGAAGCCAAAAATTCCAATCGAAAACAAGGGAAATGAACTAAAAAAACTGAATCAAACTCTTCAAAAGCTGGAAGAAGATATTGCTGAGCTAGAAAAATCAGTAAAAGATGCTGAAGCAGAACTATCCAAGGAAGAAATTTATAGCGATCCTGAAAAACTATCTGAAGCAAACAGGCGTTATCAGCAATTGAGTCCGCGTTTATTAAAGGCTCAGGCTGAATGGGAACGCATGGCTGAAGAAATTATGGAACTCGAGGGGAAATAAAAAACCCCTCTTCCATTTCGAGTCAGGAACATTATCAATAATCTTATGAAGAAATTATCGTTTCTGCTCTCTCTTTTACTGGTAACAACAGGCATTCAGGCACAAAAAAAGGTGCGTGTACGTCCCGCTGAAGCACCTCAGAATACAATCAGGTATGAAAATTTTACCTACGTACCTGAGATAAAATCGGTAGAGTTTTATAACCGCAATAAGGAACAATCCATCCCCGTTTATATTCTGGGAAGCCAGGATAATCTGATACTGGGTTTTGACGACCTGCGTGCAGGAAGCCGTAATATCAGCTATTCTATTGAGCATTGTGATTCCGATTGGAATAGCAGCCGCCTTTCTCCTATAGATTACGTAGATGGATTCAGTGAAGACCGGATCAATGATTACCGTAATTCATTCAATACCTTACAGAAGTTTACCCATTATGAGTTGAGTCTGCCTAACCTGACCATTAAACCCAAGATTTCGGGTAATTATTTGCTTAAAGTTTATGAGGATAATGATCCGCGTAAAATACTGATTACCAAAAGATTCTTCGTTGTTACACCCATCGTAGGTATTGCCGCAGAGCTGAACAGATCCAATACCGTGGCTAATCGTGATCAGATGCAGAAACTAAATGTTTTGGTAAACCACGGACAGGTACAGATCAATAATCCATATCTGGATGCAAAGATCAAAGTTTTACAGAACGGCAGGTTTGATACCGAACAAACTCTTAAGCGCCCTACCTTCATCAGGCCAAGCCAGTTGGTATACAATGAGCTCCGAACGCTGGATTTTAAGGGTGGCAATGAGTTCAGAAGATTCGATATCCGCAGTCTGCGTTTCCGAACCGAAGAGGTTGCCCGCATCGTTCAAGATACGGCTAATACAGTGATTCTTCAGCAGGATATTGTAGAAAACAGACTAGGTTATACCTTTAACTACGATGAAAACGGCGCCTTTTTCATTCGAAATACCGATGGCAGGGATAACCGTACCGATGGAGATTATGCCTCGGTCTATTTAAGCTTGAGTGCTCCAAAACCTCCTGGTGGGGGGAATGCCTATATAGTCGGACAGTTCAACGATTACCGCCTTAGCGACAAGCTGGATTACGACGAAGCCCGCAAGCGTTTTACGGGGATGATCTTTGTAAAGCAGGGATTGTTTGATTACCATTATATCTGGGTAAGTGAAGATGGGAAAACGAGGGATGATGTCATCTTCGATGGCTCGTATTATGAGACTGAAAACGATTATCAAATCTTTTTTTACTACCGAAAACCAGGTGGAAGATGGGAAGAACTGATCGGTTTTAGTCAGATTAACACTGTAAAACGCTAAAAACTTTGTTTTTACACTTCCTTTGATTCATAATTATCTCTCGCAAAGACGCTAAGACGCAAATTTTACGGATTAATTGTGAATTTTAGATCATACGTTTTGCGTCTCTGCGTCTTAGCGAGACCCTTCAAAACATCATCTCATACACCTGATTTTGTCCCTGATTCGCAATGTTCATCCGAATTCGATCAATTGTCATTCCGGACTCGATCCGGAAAACACTACCTTTGCCTCATGAGCACAATTACCAAAAGTCCTAAAGAGTCGTTCACCATCATGAATGAACTGGTACTTCCAAACGATACAAATCCATTGAATAATCTGATGGGAGGCCGATTATTGCATTGGATGGACATCGCAGCAGCCATCTCAGCACAGAAACATTGCAATAATATTGTGGTTACCGCATCGGTTGATAATGTATCTTTCAGGCACGCGATAAAACTGGGCGATGTAATCACCATCGAAGCGAAGGTAACCCGTGCATTCAGCACCTCAATGGAAGTACGTCTTGATGTTTGGGCAGAGAACATCCCATCAGGAACCAGAGTACGTTCAAATGATGCCTTTTATACCTTTGTTGCCTTGAACCAGGAGGGAAAACCAATTGCTGTTCCTGAAATTGAACCAGAAACTGAGATCGAGAAAAAACTATTTGAAGGTGCCTTACGCCGTCGTCAGCTCAGACTTATACTTGCAGGTAAGATGAAAGCGTATGATGCTACGGAGCTGAAAGCCTTGTTTTTGAACCAAACGGATTTGTAAGCGTAAAGCAGAAAGCTAAAAGCTGAAAGCAGGGATTTTCGTTTTCGAGTAAAATATGTTATATCGAGTACGCATTTTTCACTGTCAACTGTCAAAGTCAACTCCCCAACTCTACAATCCTGTCAAACTCCTCAACCTTCATCCCCATCACAGATAATCTCCCCTGCTTTACCAGACCGATATTTTGAAGGCGTGGATCAGCTTTAATTGTTTCAAGTGTGACCGGGTTCTTGAGACTTTCTACGGGCTCCAGATCTACTACTACCCAGTTCTTATCCTCAGTTGTTGGATCCTGATAAGATTCTTTAATTACTCTGGCGATTCCAACCACCGCTTTTCCTTCATTACTATGATAAAATAAGACCAGATCCCCTACGCGCATCTCTCTCAAATTATTCCTTGCCTGATAATTACGCACACCATCCCAGAAGGTACGGCCATCTTTGTTGAATTTATCCCAGCTGTATTTAAAAGGTTCGGATTTTACTAACCAATAATTCATATTTTTCTCTGTTTTTGTATAATTAAGAGCTGATTTCAATAATTCACCCTCAACAGGCAATAAAGATAAAGAAAACAGAAATAGGTGAAGAAAGCTTGTGAATAAATTGATAATTTGAATAGACGTTTTTAGTTCATCCTGGTATTTTCAGTTTGGTTTAGGATATTTTAACGGTATTCAGCATTTTTAATAAAGGATGATAAGACTTTCATAATTCAGCTAATTTGGGCAGATTGAAAATGTTTTATAGCTTGTATAAATAAATTAGCGGTCAGGCTGAGATAGTTATGCAAACAGACCTTTAAATTATGCCAGAAAAAAATATCTTCTAAAATGTGGACAACAGAATCACTTTGGTTTGAAATAGCTATTGTCAGTATAGTATATGCTTTAGGTAATATACTGATGGGACACTTCGAGGAAAGAACACCAAAAATTCGAAGAGTTGGTAAATATTTCCTGACGCTTTTAATGGTTTGTGGTTTTTCTGCTTTATTTGGCAGAATAGTGTCTATGATATTTCTTGCATCTTTCATTTTCCCTGCATTATATATTCACGCATATTATTTACCAAAGAAAAAGGGAATAAATGGATGGACTGGAGAGCCCAAAAGGAAATATTATGAATTTCGTAAGTGGGACAAGGACATCTTTTCTAAGGAATCAGATTAATTCAAGAGAAAGCCCAAACCGGTAAAGGCTCATTTTCAAACCTTTAGGCCTCAATTAAAGAACACCTGTAAACATATGAATTAAGTGACTGAGAACAAAAAAAATGCATTTCATTTACAACATCTTTCCCCGTTTGTTTGGGATTATCGCAAGTCTCTTAATTTAGAATATGAATAGTTTTATTAAATAAGCTATGAACAACAACACACATCATGAGCGTATGGCAAAAATGATCTTTGCCTCCGTCTATCCTTTGTATCTCACGAAAGTGGAGAAGAAAGGCAGAACTAAAGAAGAATTGCTGCAAGTTATTGAGTGGTTAACAGGCTTTGATCAGGCAAAGCTGCAGGAAATGATTGAAAAGCGGGTTACATTCGAAACTTTCTTTCAAAATGCGGCATTAAACCCAAATGCCCATCTCATCACCGGAATGATATGTGGTTATCGCATTGAAGAAATCGAAAATCCTCTAACACAAAAAGTCAGATACCTCGACAAATTGGTGGATGAATTAGCGAATGGCAGGAAAATGGAAAAGATTTTGCGAAGCGCATAGGGGTGAATTGTTTTTTGTTTGTCTCATCCCGAAACAAACAAAAAATGAACATGAAATTTCTACACATTCTATTTACTGCAGTATTGCTGCAAAGTATTAACCTCAAAGCACAAAATAAGGAAACGAACTTTGTTAACAATCAGGCGGTTAGCCAGACAATTAAAGGAACTGTCATTGATAAGAGCACCAAACTTCCCTTATCAGGTGTCACAATCAAACTTAATGTTGGGGAAAGTTCGAGGGAGTTGAGCACAGATCAATGGGGTGCTTTCCGAATTAATGGAGTTAGTATCGGCCGTTATGTACTCGAAGCAAGCCTTGTCGGCTACAAAAAGGTCACATTGTCTGAATTGCTGATTACCAGTGGAAAAGAGTCTGTGCTTGCCCTTGAAATGGAGTATCAAAGCAATGATCTGGACGAAGTGGTGGTAATTGGAGGTGCCGACAGAAAACCTCTGAATCAGATGGCGATGACAAGTGGACGTTCATTCTCTCCGGAGGAAACAAACCGATATGCCGGTGCTGCCTTTGATCCCGCAAGAATGGCTCAAAGTTTTGCAGGGGTTGTTGCTGCAGGTGATAATAATGAGATTATTGTCAGGGGCAATTCCCCTAAGAGTCTGCAATGGCGACTCGAAGGGATTGAGATCGTGAATCCTAACCATTTTGGGAATGAAGGCTCCTCGGGCGGTGGCATCAGTATGCTGAATACAACTGTATTAAGTACTTCAGATTTTTACACAGGCGGATTACCTGCTGAATATGGCAATGCATTATCAGGTGCATTTGACCTCAAATTCAGGAAAGGGAATACTGAAAAAAAGGAGTTTGCTTTAACCGCAGGCATACTTGGAGTTGGTGCTACACTCGAAGGCCCGTTCAGCAAGGGTCTTAATGCATCCTACCTGATCAGTTACCGATATTCTTCATTGAGCCTGCTCGAAAAAGCCGGATTATCTGTTGCGTCAGATGGGGTTCCAAAATATCAGGATCTGTCTTTCAACTTTGTAATACCTACCGCCAGAGCGGGTACTTTTTCACTTTTCGGGATAGGCGGACTTAGTAATATCAATGATAATGCAGAACGGGATCATACCACATGGAAAGAAAGATTCGACGGACGGGATGCGAAATTTGGCTATGATGCCGGAAGCCTAGGATTAAAGCATTTGTTCATCGCAAGTAAAAAAGTGTATTTTAATAATGTAATTTCCTATTCAGCGAGTCGCAGTTCTTTTACGGTGGACAGTTTAACAACAAGTTACAAAGCCATTTTGCGCGATAAAAGTCTGAATGATAATAATACAATTCGCTATGCAGGATCAATGAATTACAGTATTAATCCGGCAAATACAATTCGTGCAGGAATAAATGCCAGTTTCCTTGGCTTTAATGTTTTCACAGAAAATTTCGACCCTCTAAGTAATAGTTTGAGAGAACTGGTCAATCACGAAGGGAATACCAGCAGCTATGATGCCTTTATTCAGCATAGGGCACAGATCAGCAGCAAGCTTACTTTAAATACAGGCGTTCATGCGAACTATTTCAGGCTAAGTGAAAGCTTGAGCATTGAACCACGATTTGGAATTAACTGGCAGATTGCAGCAGATCAGCAATTGTCATTTGGTACCGGAGTTTACAGCCGCCTTGAGCCCCTATCCTATTATTATGCTAAAGACAGGCTTTTCCCATCGCAAAACAGTGCCCGGCTTAAACCTACAAAGTCTGCACAGGCCACTGTTGGTTATGAAAAGCAATTTAGAAACAACCTGAAGTTTAAAACGGAAGCCTATTATCAGCATTTATACGCTGTGCCTGTTTCTGTTGATCCGAATATTAATCTTTCATTACTGGATGTATCTGATCATTCTGCAATCTACTCTTCTTCTTACAGGCAATTGATTAACAAAGGAACCGGTAAGAATTATGGCATCGAATTTTCTCTCGAAAAGCCTCTGAGCAGCGGTTATTATTTTATGCTTAGCTCCTCTTTGTTCGATTCAAAATTTAAAGCACTTAGTAAACAGGAATTTAATACCGGATTTAATACGAATTATGTGGCTAATCTGATTAGCGGGAAAGAATGGAAAACCGGAAAAAATCAGAATAACCTGTTCGGGATGAATGCGAAACTGATTTATGCAGGCGGAAGAAAATACTCACCGGTTAATCTTGCTGAATCGATACGTCTTGATCAGGAAGTAATCGATGAAAGCAGAGTTAACACCCTTACTACTGATCCATACGTTCGTGTAGATTTTTCTGCAAGCTATCGCATCAATTCAAAAAAAGTTGGCCATTTTATAATTATGGATATTCAGAATGTAATTAACAGGGAAAATGTAATGGGCATGCACTATAATCCAAGTAAACGAATCATGGAAGAAAGAACATGGACTGGCATTATACCTACTTTGAATTATAGAATAGAGTTCTAGTCTGGCTTTGGCTGAATTAAGGATTTATCTTAACGTCGATAATATAATATGGTTAGAATGCTTCAGATAGGGCTATGGGCGATGATAATTTGATTTTGGAAAGCAATAGCTGTGTGTTATAGGCTGCCACAGCCCTTTCCTTCGGAGTATTTCCGGCAAGAAATCACGTTCTGTTTCAAATTACGAATAGCCGGAAGATACCTCCTGCGGCAAGGTGTATTTTACCCGGGTCTGTTTTTCATCGGAACGGACAACCCGAAAATCTGTTTAGGACAAAACACGGGACCAGCAGTACAATCGAGTAACAGACCCTGCTTTCTAAAACAAGAGAAAATTGTCCAATCTTAAATAGTCCAGCAAGATTTTACATTGAACTCACCTTATCTAAATCAATAATTATTTAGCTAGCTGGTTAAATAATTACTGAATTAATTATTATTTTAGAAAATTATACTCTTAAAAACCAGTCAATAAATAGAATGAAAAAGGTTCAACTATCCGAACTCAGTCAGGATGAGCTTAAGAATAAGGCAAAAACCTTAAAAGCAGCTAATACCATACTGGGCACCATGCTAATCATACTAGCACTGGCTTCGGGTTATTTAACATTACAGCAGGGTTTTACAGTATTTTCGGCCCTGCCGGTGGCTTTTCTGCCTATGTTTGTAATCAATATTACAAATCTGAAGAAAATACGGAATGAGATTGCTTCCAGAAATACCTGAATATCTTTTTCCGATCTGTTTTCCTGAGTCTTCCTTCAATCAAAAGCATTATATTTAGCCTTACATACTATGCTGATGATTCGCATCACTTTCATTCTTTTTGTCTTTCTGATATCGGGATGCTCAATACAGCCTGTAAATAATTCCCTCAGTGAAAGTGAACGGTGGAACAGACATGCTTCCAATACTGAGATCATCAGAGATGATTTCGGAGTACCGCATATTTATGGCAAAACAGATGCTGATGCTGTTTTCGGCTTATTATATGCCCAATGTGAAGATGATTTTAATCGGGTTGAGCAGAATTATATCTGGGCTACCGGCAGATTAGCAGAGTTGGAGGGCGAAAATGCTATTTACAGTGATCTCCGTGCAAAGTTATTCATGACGCAGAAAGAAGCCGAGATCAAGTATCAGAATAGTCCCCAATGGCTTAAAGATCTATGCCTTGCCTTTGCAGATGGCATCAATTTCTATCTGGCAAAGCATCCTGAAGTAAAACCTAAATTACTAACACGTTTTGAACCCTGGATGCCTATGTATTTCAGTGAAGGATCAATTGGCGGAGATATAGAAAAGGTTTCAACCAGAAAACTTGGAGAGTTTTACGGCAGATCGAATGCAAATATGATCCCCAAAATCATGACGGGCTCAATACTACTGAAAGACAATGAGCCGCGTGGTTCAAATGGATTTGCTGTTTCAGGTAAACTAACGGAATCCGGCAATGCCATGCTGCTGATCAATCCGCATACGTCCTTCTTCTTTCGTGGCGAAGTTCATGTACAAAGTGAACAGGGACTCAATGCTTATGGTGCGGTAACCTGGGGCCAGTTTTTTGTTTATCAGGGATTTAATGAAAAAACTGGATGGATGCATACTACATCTGATGTAGATATTATTGATGAATTTGAAGAAACTATCGTAAGGAACAAAAAGGGTATTAACTATAAATACGGCAATGAGTTAAGGCCTTTAGACTCGGTCGAAGTCGTTTTGAAATATAAAAATGCAAACAATAGCGGGTCAAAAAAAATTATGGCTTACCGCACACACCATGGCCCTGTAACACATGCTACAGGAAATAAATGGGTAAGCACTGCTATGATGTGGGATCCTGCCAAAGCACTTCAGCAATCATTTCTGCGTACTAAAAACTCCAATCAGAAGGAATTCGATAAGATGATGGACATCCGTACTAATTCATCGAACAATACTGTTTATGCTGATGCTGATGGGAATATTGCTTATTACCACGGAAATTTCATTCCTAAAAGAGACCCGGTTTTTGATTACAAAAAACCTATGGATGGCAGCAATCCTGATACTGATTGGAAGGGTCTTCACGATCTTAAAGACAATATATTTCTCTTAAATCCGGCAAGCGGCTGGATTCAGAACTGTAACTCCACTCCTTTTACCAGTGCCGGAACTTCCAGTCCGAAACCGGAGAACTATCCCGCCTATATGTCCTACTCCCCTGAAAATTACCGGGGAGTACATGCCATTTCATTGTTATCTAAGGCAAAGAATCTAACTATCGACAAGATGATTGACCTTGCATATGACCCTTACCTTCCGGGAGCAGAAGAATTGATCAGGGGACTGATACAGGCCTATGATAGCCATCCGGTCAATAATGAGGAGATGAAAACTTCGATAAATCTGCTAAAAAACTGGGATTTTAAAGTTTCCAGCAATTCAAAAGCCATGACCATCAGCCAGTTTTATTTAAACTCCTATAATAAATCAGGAAAAATTCCTGCAAGTATGCACTTCATGGAGAAGATAAATTACATGAGTTCCAAATCGCCTGCTAAAGAACGCCTGGAAATATTTGCTAATAGTCTTGCCGATTTGAAAAGGGATTTCGGCTCAGTAGAAACGGCCTGGGGAGAATTTAACCGCTATCAGCGAATTAACGGGGATATCAACCAGAATTTCAATGATGCATTACCCAGCATCCCAATTGGCATGGCCTCAGGTGAATGGGGTGCACTGGCATCTTTCGGAACAAGGAAAGGTTCTGATACTAAACGTCAATATGGCGTTGCGGGCAATAGTTTTGTTGCAGTAGTTGAATTCGGGGAAAAGGTCCAGGCCAAAAGCATGCTCGCAGGTGGACAGAGTGCCGATCCAAAATCAGTTCATTTCGATGATCAAATGCAGAGGTATGCCGACCGCAAGTTTAAAACCGTAGCCTTTTATCGCGAGGATGTACTTAAAAGGGCTGAATCAAGGTATCATCCCGGAGACAAAAAATAAACCTACTTATGAAAACAATTTTTAAGACCATTCTTTGTTCCATTATCCTGTTTAACATCAATACTGTGAATGCACAAAAGATTATCCCACTTTATAATGCAGAAATCCCAAACAGTAAAGCTGCTCCCAATAAAGAAAAATCAGAAGTTGGAAAAGATGGAATTCTTCGCATCAGCAATGTTTCTATTCCGACGCTGAGCATTTACAGCCCGGATAAATCAAGCGATAAAGGAACTGCAGTGATCATTTGTCCGGGTGGCGGTTATAAAATACTGGCTGCATCACATGAAGGTGAAGATGTAGCCAAAGAGCTGAATAAATGGGGTATTACTGCCTTTGTATTAAAATATCGTATCCCAAATGACACCATCATGCCGGATAAGTCGACCGGGCCATTGCAGGATGCCCAGCGGGCTATACAATTGGTTCGTGAACGTGCTGAGGAATGGAATATAGATCCTCAAAAAATTGGAATAATGGGCTTCTCTGCCGGTGGCCATCTTGCTGCAAGTGCTTCCACCAGATTCAATGAAATTTTGATAGAAAATCCGAAAAACACTTCTTTAAGGCCTGATTTCTCCATACTGATCTACCCTGTAATCAGCTTTATGGATGGAATCACCCATAGAGGAAGCAGGGAGAATTTAATGGGGAAAAATCCGGATCCCAGGGTCCTGAAAAAATATTCCAATGAACTGACAGCCGGCCCACAAACACCACCGGCATTTTTAGTACATGCAGGGGATGATGCATCCGTTCCCGTAAAAAACAGCATTGTTTATTATGAAGCATTACTCAAACATAAGATTTATAGTCATATGATTATTTATCCCAATGGAGGACATGGTTTTGGTATGAAAAATAAAACCAGTACTGTTCAATGGATGAACCAACTAAAAGATTGGATCAATGATAGCAGGGTTTTGTAAATCTGAACCATTGAAGCTATCCATAAAATATCAATGAGTTTTTAACCGGAATTGCCGCTTAGCCGGATAAATAAAACCTGAACAGACAAATTATCGTAGATATTACAAACCTAAAAAACAAATAATGTCAATCAATGAAGTAGAAAGACTAAAGGCAGTTAAGCGGTATCTTGACTTTAATCTGGAAAGACAAAAAGATCTTCAGGAGATTGTTATGCTTGCATCTGTAATCTGCAATAGCCCTATTGCCTTAATTACCCTAATGGATTATGATGTACAGTTGATTAAAGCAAAGGTGAGCGTTGACGTTGATGAGATGCCACGAAACACCTCCTTTTGTACTCATGCGATTCAAATTGACAAGATTATGGTTGTAAAGGATGCAACTAAAGATGTAAGGTTTGCAAATGCACCGGTAGTCGTCAATAATCCACATATCCGCTTTTACGCCAGTGCAAATCTGAAGTCCTATGACGGGTTTAATGTGGGCACTTTATGTGTTTACGATACCAAACCAAAAGATCTGACAGCACAGCAACTGGAATGTCTTGGAGCCCTTGCTAATCAGGTAAGCCACATCATGGAACTAGACCGAAGTTTAAACCAATTAAAGAAACAACACGAATCGCTGCGGGAAATTGCCCGGATTCAGTCGCATGAAATCAGACAGCCTGTTGCTTCTATTTTGGGTTTAATAGCCCTGATGAAAGAGCCTTTAGATTCCAGTGATTCTGAATGCATAGATCTTCTTGAAGCCTCAGCGAATCAGTTAGATGAACGCATCAGGACCATGGTCAACAATATAAACAATCAGGAATCTGATTATACACCGGCCTAAGATAGTACCAATAAACCAACATACCCCAAATCTGGCTGCACTGTCTGATATCTGAATATTTTTTATAATTTCAGCCCGATGAAATTTTTTCCGCTGGTCTTCTTATTTTTTCTTTCCTTATTCTTTGTATCCTGTGGTCATATCAGTAAGATGAACGAAGAGCCGGCACCTACATTCACAGCTATAAAAGGAATCAAATACACTGAAGTAAAACGCCGCTTCAACAACGGACTTTCATTCACTGATCAGGGATTTCAACTGGAACCCGAATGGAAGATCTATTTTAATGCGGATGACTCTGTTAGAATCTACAGTCCGGAGAAGAAACAATACATGACCTACCGGATATTCCACAGCCATAAAGCCCTTTTTCAGTTTGCCCGTGAATGGTTCAGGGTAAAACATGTAAGTAAAGACAGTTTGATTTTTCAGGTTATGGAACTGCAATCACGAGCCGTAATGGAAGATCTTTCAACTATTACCATGACACTCTATTCAGATGACTATATCAAAAATGTGCTCAGAACTACAGCTGAGAAACTGAAAGCACCTTCAAAGGAAGATAGTTTATTCATTAAATACCGTGCAATACAGGCAAATTCTGATCCGGACAGTGCATTTGCGGCTCGTAATCCTGTTAAACTGACAAGCAAAAGCCAAATTACCCGTGTCGAAAAAATCATGCCCAGCCTCGACCCATATTTAGGCCATGTCAACCGGTCTGAAGAATATCTGTATCCCGAATATAGAATCAATATCAATAAAGCTTATCAGGACTTTCAGTATTCATTTTCGGTCATTGTTGATCACAATGGCAGGATGCATTTCAAGCAGTTTCTGGTCGCGGTTGAACCCGAATTCATTGAAACAAAAACAAAAGTGGCAAATGGAATCATTGATGTCTATCTGCGCAACACATTGGAAATCATTCCCGGAAACACCCTGGGTTATCCGCATTCAAGTGTGATCAATCTGCATGTGATTGGGAGGAAATCATAAGAACTGATTTAAGCAATTAACAGAAAAAGACCCGTCTATTTACCGCTAATTCGATATTAAGAAGGGGAAATTATAAGGTTAAATTGCTGAGATTAGGCTCTGCTAGACAATAATTTAATTTTTGAAAGCAATACCTGTGTGTTATTGGTTAGTTCAGCCCTTCCCTCCGGAGTAGTTCCGGCAAAAGATCGCGTTCCCCTCTGGTCGGTGTTCTCACCGTACCAAGCACGATCATATCATTGGTCGGTGATAACACCAACCACAGGGAAAATAAAGAATCACACGGGACACGCGTGCGCTCAATGTCATTATTTAAGGATAAATTACGCGTTAATTACAAAGGAGGTTCTCGCTTTCGCGAGATCCGATAGCTATCGGATGACAACTCCTTGTGTGTCGAGAGTAGATTACGGCTCAAGGCCGGAAATGGAGTCTTATCAATAGCTGATTTATACTTTGAAAAGGCCTTTTTAGGTACTCACTCCGATCCTGACGAATTCAGGATCTCCCCTAATATTAAATATTGAACTGTCATCGTGGCGGAGGCCACGCCCCCCTTTTCTTCTTAAATAATGACATTGCGCGTGCGCTAGCAAGTGCAGAACACGGAACTATTGCGACCGAAGAAAACAGACCTTGCTTTCTAAAACAAGAGAAAATTATTCGATAATCGCATTCACGTTAATTTAGTGAATGATTTTAAACATTAGCTCTTTCATCAGGTCGCCCTGTTCTGTATTTCCGCTTGCATCAACACCTTTGGTTTTTAGATCACACTCCCTTAAATAGCTAATCACCCGAAACACCTTCTCTTTACTGTAATTTCTTGCAGCATGCTCATACTCTTTCACAAAGAAAGGAGCTATTCCCAATGCACTTGCCAAACCCTGAGGCGATTTATCACCGGCATAATGATACTTTAATACCTTGGTAAAATATGAGTTAAGGGCTCCAAGCAGAAGCTGGATTGGGTTATTTTTAGGGTTATCTGCAAAATAATTAATAATCTGATTCACTTTAAATGCATCCTTCCTGGCAATCGCATTCTGAAGTTCAAAAACATTATAATCCTTGCTGATCCCGATATTATTCTGAATATCAATGGTACTAATTTCATGGCCTGCTTTCACATTCAGCATCAATTTTTCAAGTTCATTGGCCACTTTAGAAAGGTCATTGCCCAGGTATTCTGCCATAAGCGCAGAAGCCTGAATTTGTATGGAATAGCCCTTTTCACGTACAAATGCCTCAATCCAGCCAGGCACTTTATTTTCATGAATTGACGCAGATTCAATAACAAGGCCTTTCTTTTCTATGGCTTTGTATGTTTTCTTGCGTTTATCAAACTTGCCGTTACGGTAACAAAACACCAGTATAGTACTAGAAAGCGGATTTTCAAAATAGCTTAACAAAGGATCCGCCGATTTCTTATCATCATCCCCATCTTTACCCCATTTCATATCCTGTGCTTCCTTTACCAAAACTACCTGATAATCACTCATCATAGGATACCGCTTGGCTGCATTCAGAATACTCATAGGATCAGAATCCTTACCGTAAAAAACAGTTTGATTAAAGCCCTTTTCTGCATCAGAAAGCACATTTTCTTCAATATAATCGCTGATTTGATCAATATAAAAGGATTCTTCGCCATGCAGCAGGTATACCGACTTAAACTTCCGGTTTTTCAGGTCTTTAATAAGTTCGTTGCTATTCATTTTGCACTTCGAAATTACGAAATAATGCAATCACTGTTGCCTGGTTAAAATAAATTTTCGGATAAAACAGCCATTTATATCCTACTATAGTATGTATTTATTGTCATTTAAAAAGCTAGTCCCACTTCAGGATTATATCAATTTTTATACTTCTTTCACTGCCTTAAAACCTGCAGTATTTTTACCTATACTCACAGAACTGTTAATAAGCTTTGGCCCAAGCACAAAATCTCCGTTAACGTTTTTTTCCGCCTCAGCTGGTGCGGTAGGCACTGACCAAGCCAAAGCATTAAATTAATAGCATTCCCGAACCTTCGGGACAGCGGCGGCATTTATTCGTTTTTTTCTATTGTTTTTAAGGTACTCATGGTCTCGTAGTTCCTCCTCGGCATGTTTCTTTTCTGCTGCAGGAAAAGAAAAAGAGAATAATTATGAGTTAAGAATAAGATTATTACTCCTATAATTTCAATTTTCCCGACAATACTAATAATGCTATTCTTTAAAAATATATTTCCGGTTTGCTCAGATATTTCAAATTAAAATCCAGGAGATAGTGGAGATTAAAATCATTTTATGAAATTTACTCCAATGTTCAAACCAGGCCCATTAAATCTCCCATCCTATTCACTTAAGATCAAAGAGGACAACGGAATTAACTATATTTTTGATGAAATCCGAAAAAAGTACCTGGTTCTCACTCCTGAAGAATGGGTCAGGCAGCATTTGATCCAGTTTCTGATCAGGGATAAGAAATACCCCCGTTCACTGATCAGGCTTGAAGGGGGCTTGAAACTAAACAGCCTTCAGAAACGATCAGACATACTGCTCTTCAACAGGCATGGGGAAAAGATTTTGCTGGTTGAATGTAAAGCGCCTTCAGTAAAGATCAGCCAGGATACCTTTGACCAGATTGCACGCTATAATTATGTACACAAGGTACAATGGCTGCTGGTGAGTAATGGATTACAACATTTCTGCTGTGAGATTGATTTTGAAAAGCAATCTTACAGGTTTGTTGAAGAACTGCCTGAATATTCAGGATGATTATCTAGAAATACAATCTTGGGATTAAGCTTAAATAATTAATTATTAAAGGATTATTCAATCTTTTAAAATAATCAGGCATAAATTTTGCTATTATTAGATATATTAGTTTAATGGATCAAAATGTGCGATCCTATTCTAATCTGATTAACCCTCACTCGTTCTAAATTCACCTCATAACAGGTGGCCATTACTTGTGTTTTACACCTCTAGTATTTATGGCTATTCTGATCTTTTTTATTGCCCATTGGTTTCTTTCTTTGTTTTTTCAGACTTTTTTCCAGCACCGTTATGCCTCTCACCGGATGTTTACAATGTCGAAAGGCTGGGAACGTATCTTTTATTTTATGGCATTTATTTTTGAAGGGGCTTCTTTTTTAAACCCCCGTGCTTATGCCATGATGCACAGGGAACACCATGCCTATAGTGATACCGAGAAAGATCCCCATTCCCCGCATTTTTTTACGGATGTGTTTCAGCTGATGAAAGCAACGATCATCACTTTCCGGGATCATCTAAAGCGTACTAAAGATCCTGAGGCTCGTTTTCAGGGTTATTATCCTGAATGGCCCTTAATTGACCGGATTGGATCCTCCATCGCTTCCAGACTGCTGTTCGGGGCAGCCTATACCTGGTTTTATATCGAATTTGTCCCTAAAGGATCAGAATGGATGTATTTACTACTTCCAATCCATTATTTGATGGGTCCTTTGCATGGTGCAATTGTAAATTGGTGCGGACATAAATATGGTTATTCAAATTTTGATAATAAAGACAAATCTAAGAACACCACCCCTTTCGATTTTCTGATGCTTGGGGAATTATTCCAGAATAATCACCATCGCTACCCCAACAGCGCCAATTTTGCTAAGAGATGGTTTGAAGTGGATCCGGTATATCCAGTTATGAAACTGATGGATACCATGGGCATTATCCGCCTAAAAAAGGCAATCTAATCTTTGATTCAGTAAATTTTTAAGCCTGATTCTCCCTTTAGAAGCCGAATCAAATTGTAAAGACCTTTTACAATTTATACAATAACCCGGTCAATCTCCGCGTGAAATAAATTTAACCCTGTAATGTTTTTATATGTCTTATCTTTGATTTATCCTGATCTAAACACGTATTATCATTTCCATTTGATTGTTAAGAATGAGATTCCTTAAGTACATTTATATACTACTGTTCTTGCTGTCTTATTTTAAATCGTATGGATCTCATAACCCCAATGATGGTATACCAGATGCCAAAAATGGCATCCTTGATCTGCGTAAAACTCCCATAACTGAGATTATTTCACTGGATGGTGAATGGAAGTTTTACTGGAATCAGTTAATTGATTCAGGTAGCAATCAAGTGCAAAATCAGAAGTATGAAATTGTAAACTTTCCATTCCGATGGGAAAATTATGTCTTAGATGGCAAAAAACTGCCTTCATTTGGCTATGCAAGTTATACCCTTACCGTACTACTGCCTAAAACTATTGAGCCCATCCATATCATTGTTCCGGAAATGTATTCCGCCTACAGTTTGTTTATTAACGGTAAGAAAGTGGCTAAAAATGGGCAAATTAGCTACAATGCTGAAAATTTTGTACCCTATTGGCAATACCAGACCGTTGATCTGCCTGAGAATCCGGACACCCTGAATCTGATCATTCAGGTTGCGAATTTTGCCCATAGTAAGGGTGGTGTATCCAAATCAATCGTCCTGGGTACCAAATCCAATATTGAAACACATAGGATTCATGCTGTTGCCATCGATTTGCTTTTAACTGGATGTCTGTTCATGGGTGGTCTTTTCTTTTTGGGTCTTTATCTATTGGGCAGTCGCGACAAAGCTATTCTTTTGTTCTCTCTCTACTCCATAGTTTACAGTTATCGGATAATGGGTATAGGCAATTATGTGATGCACACTATTATGCCGGGAATTGACTGGTATATTACCATACGTATAGAATACATCAGCTTGTTTCTGGGAATTGGTTTGTTCACACTATATACCAATTACCTATACCCCAGGGATGTCAATAAACTAATCGTCAAAACGATCAGTATTTTATGCTTTACCTTTGCGCTAATTTCATTGATCTTCCCTCCTATTATATTTACTCAACTGGTCAATCCATTCATAGTTGTAATGCTCAGTTGTATCATTTACGTACCATATGTTTACTATAAGGCATTTAAGAAAAAAAGGCCTGGATCAGTATATGCATTGCTCAGTTCGCTTATGCTGATGATTATCTTTATCATTCTTATCCTTAACTACTGGCATCTTTCCCCATTATTACAGCTGCCCAGTTTCATCTGCTACATAGGATTCTTTTTCTTTCAATCCCTGATTTTGTCACATCGGGTTTCATTCACGCTTAAAAAAGCCAGGGAACAGGCTGAACAGGGTTTAAAAGCTAAAAGTGAGTTTTTGAGTACGATGAGCCATGAGATCAGAACTCCTTTGAATTCCGTTATCGGAATGAGTCATTTATTACTAAAAGAGAATCCAAGAAAAGATCAGGTAGAAAGCCTTAATGTGATGCTGTTCTCTGCAAATAACTTATTGGCAATTGTGAATGATATCCTTGATTATAATAAGATTGAAGCTGGAAAGATCACTTTTGAACATATTGAAATGGATATTTCGTCCATTTCCAAAAATATTGTCCTTGGTCTACAGGTTCCTGCCACTGATAAAGGTATCCAACTAAAACTGCAGTTGGATAATTCTTTACATACCAGGGTTTGGGGAGATCCTACCCGATTATCGCAGGTACTGAGTAACTTGCTTCATAATGCAATCAAATTCACCGAACAAGGGCTGGTACAGCTCAATATTACGCTAATTAAAGAAGCAGAAAATGAAATAACCCTGCAGTTTAGTGTAAAAGATACCGGAATAGGTATTTCAAAGGAAAAGCAAAAACTTATCTTTGAGCGGTTTACTCAAGCTGATTCTTCTACTTCACGTGGTTTTGGGGGAACGGGCTTAGGACTTGCGATAAGTAAAAAAATCCTGGAATTGCAAAATTCAAGTTTGCAGCTTGAAAGCGAAGAAGGTAAAGGATCGAATTTTTACTTCAGTCAAACCTTTGAAAAAAGCTTACATAAACCCGAACAACAAGAAACTAATATGAACCTTCAAACAGAAGACAATAAACTACTGAGCGGAATTACTGTTTTATTAGTGGAAGACAATCCAATTAATGTTTTGGTTGCCCAAAAATTTCTGGAGCGATGGGGTGCAAAGATTGTAACTGCGGGCAACGGACTTGAGGCATTAAACATGGTTGATCCTGAAAAGCATGACCTTGTTCTTATTGACCTTCATATGCCTGTTATGGATGGATATGAAGCAAGCAGAAAAATGAGAGAAAAAGGAATAAATCTCCCAATTATCGCTCTTACAGCTAATTTACAAAGTGAAATAGAAGATGAGATAAAACTTAGCGGAATAAATGATGTAGTTGTGAAACCATTCCTGCCTGATGAACTATACAGAAAAGTGCTTCACTACGTGTCCAAAAGAAGTAATTAGGGGATGAATTGGCCTTTCTCTATGTACATAAATTTGTAGTACCAAAGTCAAATAAGGCCCAACTCCGGATTTTATAAAATTTTAATCGTAATATTGCAATTAATCATGGGGCTAACCAAATCAGAAATATTCTCAGCTGAGCAAAACCATCTGGCTCAATTACTAAAGGCATTGGCTCATCCGGCACGTATTGCAATCCTGCAGGAGATCATGAAAGCAAACACCTGCATTTGTGGCGATTTGGTTACTGAGCTTGGTTTGGCACAAGCCACTATCTCACAGCATCTCAAAGAATTAAAAAATGCAGGTTTAATAAAGGGTACAGTTGAAGGGGCCAGTGTTTGTTATTGCATTAATCCTAAAACCTGGAAAATACTTGAAACAGAAATTGGAAACTTTCTTTCAGCGGTGAAGACTACCGACAGCTGCTGTTAAAAATTTTTTAAACTTAAATATCGTAATATTACAATAATATAAATAATAGATCATGAAAACTGAAGCAGAGATTAAAGAATTAGTCAGGCAAAAATACAGTGAGATTGCATTGCAGGACAAAACTACAAACGAAAGTTCATGCTGTGGTGCGGGTGGATGCAGTACCGAAGTGTACAATATCATGACTGATGATTATTCTGACCTGAAAGGTTATAATCCGGAGGCAGATCTGGGACTGGGTTGTGGTCTTCCAACCCAGTTCGCAGTAATTAAAAAGGGGGATGTTGTAATCGACCTTGGATCTGGTGCAGGTAATGATTGTTTTGTTGCGAGATCTGAAGCAGGTGAAAGTGGAAAAATCATCGGAATAGATTTTACCGAAGCCATGATCAATAAGGCAAGACAGAATGCAGAAAACCTGGGCTTTAATAATGTCGAATTTCGTCAGGGGGATATTGAGCATATGCCGGTAACATCAAACATAGCTGATGTAGTAGTTAGCAATTGTGTCCTCAATCTCGTTCCAAATAAGAACAATGTTTTTAAGGAAATATTCAGGGTTTTGAAACCGGGTGGCCATTTCAGCATCTCTGACGTGGTACTCAGCGGCAAACTTCCCGAGCAGCTTAAAAATGCAGCTGAGATGTATGCAGGCTGCGTTTCTGGAGCTATTCAGAAAGAAACCTATCTCGAACTGATCAAAATTAATGGCTTTACAGATATGAGGATACAAAAGGAAAAGCCGATCATTATTCCGGATGATATTCTGCAGAACTACCTTTCACCCGAAGAACTCAGTGCGTTTAAATCTGGAAATACAGGCATATTTAGCATCAGTGTTTACGCACAGAAACCATTGCTGTCAGAATGCTGTACACCCGGTGGAGGATGTTGTTAATAACAGGGTGATCTACAGGCATTTTGGATATAACCTTTACGGCTAAACATACGTAATAAGGGTTACCAAAACATACAGACCTATGACATACCAGCATCACATCTGTCATTACCGGCCGTTAAACAATAAAATTCCATATGCCAAGTTTGCTTTGGTATTTTTATCCATATTGATATTTAACACCATTACGGTCACTTTTTATCCACTTACATTCCTTTCACTGAGTTTATTTCTCAGTATTATTTTCCTCGTATTATGGTTAAGGCAGTACCGCAAAAGACAGAAAGTCTCGTTTATAGAAATAAGGGACAAAACCCTGAACTATTTTGATACAGAGAGCGAAGAGATCATAAAAGTTGCTGCTCAGGATATTACACATATCAGTACAAAACTTTGTGAACTCAGGGTTCATACGAAGGAAAGGGTACACCTGGTTAACCTGAAAGTCATAAGAAACGAGAAAAAGCGTTGGGAAATAAAAGAAAAGATCAGAACATTAAGTAACGCTGACAGGGTTTTGAACCCTGTCAGCGTTTAAAAGGCTGAAAGGGTTTTCAACCCCGCTTCCAGAATTTTCAATTTCGACAAAGCATCTTCCTTCTTTTGACGCTCAATGTCAACAACTTCCGGCTTTGCATTCTGTACAAAACGCTCATTAGATAGTTTTGCTTCCACAACACGTAAAAATCCATTGAGGTACTCAATTTCCTTTTCTATCCGAAGCTTCTCCACAGCCGGATCAATATTATTCTCAAGTGGCACAAAGAATTCATCCTTGCCGGCGATGAATGTACCTGCTCCGGCAACCGGCTCTTTCACAAATTCAGGTTCGGTAATATTGGCAAGTCTGGAAACAATAGTAAAATAATCCTGATAGCTGATTTCAGAATTGACCTTAATTTTTAGGGATAAAGCCTCTTTTGGAGAAATTTGTTTTGTATTTCTGATATTTCTGATCTCAGAGATCACCTGTTTTATGATATTAATATCATGTACAAGCGCTGCATCTATCTTGCCTGCTACCGGATAAGCTGCAACTATACAACATTCCATTTCTCCCCGCTGGGCAAACAGATCATCATGCCAAAGTTCTTCGCTCAGGAATGGCATTAAAGGGTGCAGTAATTTTAAGATGCGCTCAAAATAGTCAACAGTAATCTTGTAGGTCTCCTGATCTATAGGCTGCTGATAAGCAGGCTTGATCATTTCCAGATACCAGGCACAGAAATCATCCCAAACCAGTTTGTATATTCCCATCAGAGCCTCAGAAAGACGATACTGCTTATAATTGTCCTCAATTTCTATCAATGACTGATTAAAAGCAGATTCAAACCAATTGATTGCCTGCTGATTGCTATTGCTCAGCGCAGGATCAACTTCCCAACCCTTAACCAACCTGAAGGCATTCCATACTTTATTCGCAAAATTTCTGCCCTGCTCACAATAGCTTTCATCAAACATCAGGTCATTTCCGGCAGGTGAACACAAAAGCATACCCACCCTTACTCCGTCAGCTCCGTATTTTTCAATCAATCCGATAGGATCAGGAGAATTTCCTAATGATTTAGACATTTTCCTGCCCTGCTTATCACGTACAATCCCGGTCAAATAAACATTCCTGAATGGCACTTCGCCCCTGAACTCATGACCGGCCATAATCATCCTTGCGACCCAGAAGAACAGAATCTCGGGAGCTGTAACCAGATCATTGGTTGGATAATAATAATTGATATCGGCATTATCAGGATCCTTAAATCCGTCAAAAACAGAAATCGGCCAAAGCCAGGATGAAAACCAGGTATCAACCACATCGTCATCCTGCCTGATTTGGGTAAAATCAGAATCAGGGAACTGCTTTTTAAACTCTTCATAAGCTTCAGACTCAGTTTTCGCGACAACCCACTCCCCTTTTGCATTATACCATGCCGGAATGCGCTGTCCCCACCACAATTGCCTGCTGATACACCAGTCCTTAACGTTTTCCATCCAGTGTTTATAGGTATTTATAAACTTGTCTGGTATTAATTTTATCTCACCATTTAAAACATAGTCGAGCGCAGGTCCCGACATTTCAGACATTTTACAGAACCATTGCATAGATAGTTTGGGTTCTATTGCTGCATCGGTACGCTCAGAAAAACCAATTTGGGATTTATAGTCTTCAAGTTTTTCCAGATTACCGGCCTCTTCAAGCATCAAATGAATCTTCTTCCTGGCTGCAAAGCGATCCTCGCCTACCAGTATCTGAGCTTTTTCATTTAAAGTACCATCATCATTCAGAATATCGATAACCGAAAGCTTATGCCTTAAGCCCAGTTCATAATCATTCAGATCATGCGCAGGGGTCACTTTAAGGCAGCCCGTACCAAACTCCATATCCACATAATCATCCTGAATTACAGGTATTTTCCTGTTAATCAATGGAATATTTACCTGCTTACCCTTTAGAAATTCGAACCGGGTATCATTTGGATTGATACAGATCGCGGTATCGGCCATAATAGTTTCAGGCCTTGTTGTTGCCACGATCACATGATCAGGATAGCCTTGTGCAGGATCCACAATGTAGTACCGGATATAATATAATTTCTGATTTACTTCCTTACGGACCACCTCTTCATCCGAAACAGCAGTTTGCCCTTTTGGATCCCAGTTCACCATTCGGATTCCTCTGTAAATCCAGCCTTTTTTATAAAGATGAATGAAGGTATCTATTACCGCTTCCGAAAGATCATCTTCCATGGTAAAGCGGGTTCTGTCCCAATCACATGAAGCACCCAGCTTTTCTAGTTGCTTCAGTATAATACCACCATACTTATCCTTCCATTCGTAAGCATAGTTCAGAAATTCCTCTCTGCTCACATCCTTCTTTTCAATTCCCTGTTCCTTAAGCAATGCGACTACTTTTGCCTCTGTTGCAATCGAGGCATGGTCAGTTCCGGGTACCCAGCAGGCATTCTTGCCCTGCATTCTGGCCCTGCGAATTAAAACATCCTGGATCGTATTATTGAGCATATGACCCATGTGCAATACACCGGTGACATTAGGTGGTGGGATTACGATAGTATAAGGTTCTCTTTCATCTGGTACCGAACGAAAGAACTTCTTATCAAGCCAATATTTATACCATTTATCCTCAGTTTCTCTGGGATTATACGTCTTTGGAATGCTCATTTAATCAAGGGGAAAAATAACATGCGAAAATACGCTTTTGGGAGATATTATTGGAACATGCAGGCTCTGAAATTTTATAAATACCAATTCTAAGCTGAGAAATTAACCCTTAAATAGCTTTTTATTCACCGTTATGACCAGTAAATACAATATTATTATCATTTCGGTGTTATTTATACATCAGAATTTTTCAACTATGAAAATCATCTCATGGTCAAATATTATCAGATTTTTTCTCAATCACCTGAAATTAGGCCGGTTGCTTTCCTGGTTTAATAAGTAGATATAGTATTATTTTTCTAATCATCCATTAATCTGCTATTTTTACAGCCTGTTTTTACTAACCAAAAAATCATGAATAAGAATTACATTAAACTCATGCTCTTCGGGGCCATCTTTACCCTGTCTTTGCAGGTTTCCGCACAACATGATTCAAAACCAGTTAAAAAGCTTTCATTCATCGACAAGGAAAGTATGGATTTGAGCAAAAAACCTGGTGATGATTTCTATAATTATGCCAGCGGTACCTGGATAAAAAACAATCCTGTACCTGCCAAAGAAACCAGATGGGGAAGTTTTAATTTGCTTCGCGACTTTAACATTAGTGCAGTGAAGACGATCCTCGCTGAATCTGCTGATAATAAAAGTGCGGCTCCCGGCTCCATAGAAAAACGTGTCGGTGATTTTTATGCGGCGGGTATGGATAGTGTGACCATTGAAAAACTGGGATATAGTCCAATCCTTACTGACCTCGAAAAAGTGGCTCAGCTATCAGATCTTAATGGCCTTATCAATCATGCCGCTGAAATGAGGACATCCGGAGCCGGCTCTCCATTTTTTGGGTTTTTTGTCGGACAGGATAGAAAATACGTTAAAAATATCGTCCCGCAGCTTTTTCAGGGAGGAACTACCCTACCCGATCGCGACTATTATTTGAAGGACGATCCAAGAAGTCTGCAAATTCAGGAATCCTATAAAAAGTATGTTTCCAAACTTTTTACCCTTACAGGTTCAAGCCATGCTGAGGCTGAAAAAAATGCAGATATCATTTTTTCTATGGAGAAGACGTTGGCAGCCGCCCAAATGAGCCGTTTGGAGATGCGCGATCCATATAAAACATATAATAAGTTTGCCATTGCAGAACTCAGCAAAACAACACCTAACCTTAACTGGGAGACTTTACTCCCATTAATGAAGGTTACCGGACAGGATACTGTGTTAGTGAACTCTCCAAAATTCTTTACTGAACTGAATTCATTGCTAGGTTCAACACCACTTGATGATCTCAAAACCTACATGAAATGGAATGTTCTTAAAAGTTCAGCACCATACCTAAGTTCTGATTTTGTTGATGCCAGCTTTGCATTTACACAAACTCTGACAGGTCAGAAAGTACAAACTCCACGCTGGCAACGCATGTCCTCTTTATCAGATGGCTCTGTTGGCGACCTACTCGGACAGATCTATGTAAAAAAACACTTCAAGCCTGAAGCAAAAGCCAGAATGCAGGAACTGGTAAACAATTTGGTAAAAGCATATGAGATCAGGATAAAAAATCTGGATTGGATGACTGATGTGACCAAACAAAAGGCCCTTGATAAACTTTATGCGTTTACTCCAAAGATTGCTTACCCCGACAAATGGAAAAATTACGAGGGATTGGAAATTAACAGAGAAACATTTTTTGACAATGTCAGAAATGCAGGTTCCTGGAGCTATTCTGAAATGCTGAAACAATTGGACAAACCTGTTGATAAAACACGCTGGGCTATGACTGCACCTACAGTAAATGCCTATTACAACCCGGTAAATAACGAAATTGTATTCCCTGCCGGCATCCTCCAATTCCCTTTCTTTGATGCAAATGCCGATGATGCGGTAAACTATGGTGGCATTGGAGCAGTTATTGGCCATGAGATTTCCCATGGCTTTGATGATTCAGGAAGCCAGTACGATAAAGACGGTACTTTGCGCAATTGGTGGACTGACGAAGACAGAAGCAGGTTCAAAGTTAAAGCAACTGCCCTTCAGGAACAATTTGATGCTTATACAGTACTTGATACCATTCACGTGAATGGGAAGCTAACACTTGGTGAGAATATTGGTGACCTGGGTGGTCTGAATGCAGCCTATGAAGCCTTCAAAATGACCAAACAAGGACAAAGTAATGTTAAAATTGATGGTTTCACCCCCGATCAGCGTTTCTTCCTTTCATGGGCGCAGGTATGGAAAGGTAATATTTTAAACGAAACCGCTGCACAGTTAATCGTTACAGATACTCATTCTCCCGGCCCATACCGTACTATTGGTGCACCGGTAAATATGGATGCATGGTATAAAGCTTTTGATGTAAAACCTGGTGATAAACTATACAAAAAACCAGAGGATCGAATCAGAATATGGTAGTACCATATTAATAATATTGTTAATTAGATTTATAGCCCTTTGTTTGTATTTTCGAACAAAGGGCTTTTTCTGTCGCATAAATGAATTATATCGACCTGATATTAATTAGCATCATCCTACTGGCAGTTTGGCGAGGCTGGGCCAAAGGCTTTCTTGTATCTGCAACAGAAATTTTTATCTGGCTGGGTAGCCTCATTGTTGCCCTGCTATTTTCAGAATTCCTTGCTACGGCTCTTGAAGAACTGTTTGACATTTCGATACACTTATTGAGACCTCTGAGCTTTGTCCTGATCCTGACCATATCCAGCAGGATGATATTTGCTACCTGCGACAGAATCATAGGAAATATACCGGAATCAAAAAATGAAAATAGGTTTAATAAGCTAGGAGGAATAATCCCGGGATTGTTCTCTGGTGTATTGTATGCCCTATTACTTTCCATTTTCTTTCTGCTCTACCCTGTGGGGGATGCCACAAAAGAAGCCCAAAAAAGTATTATTGCGAACACATTATCACAAAAACCAAGCTGGGCTGGAGAACGGGTAAATAATACCCTAAATGATCTCAAAAATAAATTTGGCAGAAGTCTTACTATTTTTCCAAATGGGAAAGAAATTATCCCATTACCATTTAAAGTGCTGGAGCCCCGGTTAAGAAGAGAGTTGGAGCTTAGAATGCTTGATATGATTAATAAGGAAAGAGAAAAACTGGGGCTACCAGTCTTGTATTTTGATGAAGAACTGGCCGCAGTAGCCAGAAAACATTCAAAAGATATGTTCCGAAGAGGATATTTTTCTCATTATAATCCTGAAGGGAATAGCCCTTTCGACAGAATCAGGCGAGAGGGAATTCAGTTCAGAATTGCAGGAGAAAACCTGGCTTTGGCTCAAAATCTGAGCCTTGCACATTATGGATTAATGGAATCCACTACCCATCGTGCTAACATAGAGCATAAGGCATTCGGTAGAGTTGGTATAGGAATTCTGGATGGAGGATATAATGGTCTAATGATCACTCAGTTATTCAGAAACTAACACTTAAAAGCAAAATCAGAGTCAAATCCCAGACTCTTTTTTTTAAATTTGAAGCATATCAAATCCAAGTACGGAAATTGATTTTATTATAAATTCACATAACAAATTGGCCATATTATTGTTATAGTTTCAGGATCATCCATAAACCAATTAAACACTGTCTATGCATAGGTATTTTTTCGCTTTTTTTTGTTTATTAAGCAGCCAGTTAGTCGCGCAGATAAAAAACCCGGAATACAAACAAGTACTGGATAGTCTCTACCAGAATACTGTGCCACTCATCACTATTGATGAATTCAGTACCATTGATAAATATAATCTATACATCCTTGACACCCGGGAAGAAGATGAATTTAAGGTCAGTCACATTAAAAATGCACGGCATGTCGGAAATTTCTGGTTCGATATGCGCAAGGTATATGATATCCCGGTAAATTCAACAATTGTAGTTTATTGCTCAGTTGGAATACGAAGTGAGAAAATCGGGGAAAAATTGATCGATGCAGGTTATAAAAACGTCCTGAATCTCTATGGAGGCATTTTTGAATGGGTTAACCAGGGCAATCCTGTCTATAACCAAAATGGAGTTCAAACCGCCGAAATTCACACCTATAACAATAACTGGGATCGCTGGGCAGAACGCGGCACCAAAGTCAATTAATCTGTAATTCCTACAAAACCCGGCATGGATCATTTAAGTTTTGCGCTCACTTCCGACGGCTCTAAAACCATTTTTAATGAAAAAGTTGGAGAACATTATCACTCCCGTCACGGTGCCTTACAGGAAAGTAAACATGTTTTCCTCAATACCGGGATGCGATATTTTCTTGAAAAAAGCGGACTAAAAAAAGTGAAAATTCTGGAAGTTGGTTTTGGCACAGGGCTCAATTTTTTGATAACTGCTGATTTTTGCCTGGAAAACAATATTCAGCTTGATTATACCGGCATTGAAGCCCATCCCCTCAAACCGGAAATGATTGCGGATACCGGATACGAGGAATATATCGCTCATGACCTATGGGATTCATTCACAGCGCAATACGAGGAAGCCCAGAAATCTTCAGTAGATATCGGCAAATTATGTACACTAAAGATAGCATCTGAAAAAATGCTTGATTTTAACTCTAAAGAGCCTTTTGATGTTGTTTACTTTGATGCATTTGCCGCTGTCCATCAGCTAGAGATGTGGAATCAAGAATCCCTGAAACATATTTCCAAATTCCTAAATACAGGCGGTGTATTTGTGACTTATGCGATAACCGGGGATCTGAAAAGAACTATGAAAAGTTTAGGTTTTACAATAGAAAAAGCGCCGGGTGCAGCGGGAAAGCGTGAGATGCTACGGGCGGTAAAAATTTAAATAGTTCCATAAAACGAGTTTTAATTCATGCTAAACCTGAGTATTTAATACCTTCTTTATTTTGTATGAATTCAATTCCCAAGTAAGCATTCAAAAATAAAATCTCAATAGTTATGAATGGCGTTTGATTATACGATCAAAGACCAACAGGGAAAATATTTCATTCCTTCGCAAAGCGCAGAATATTTTTACTGCCCGGAAGGGTTTCTGGAATTAGATTCTGAATAGTATTGCCTTACTGGACTTATTAGGATCAGAGAGACTCTATTACCTAAGGTTCGGCATGCCCCGCGGAACAGGTCGAACAGCTCGCTAGAAAATTATCCCTTTAATCAAATTTGCACCGCATATCTCAAAGAACTAATAACAATTTAAGAATAAAATCTGCAACTTGATTGACTCAATGGCAAGCCTTCCAGGTACTATTTATAAATCCATTACAGAAGTTCTCTTTGTTCGGATAACAGTTTGCTTAAAACCAAAAATAAATCTTCAAACAGGCTGTCAGCACTGCAGCACATTTCGAATAACAAATGGTCTTGCGAGATAATCGTTTTAAATGAGTGCGTAAACTGAGGTTAGTACGCTCTTTCCTGTTGATATTATAAGCCTTTACCGTATGAAGCTGTTGCGGTATCAAGCTTTTATACGTAGTTAGCCCATCGGTATAAATTCTGCTGGCTGCTGAAATCAACAGCGTATTTATTAACACTTCTATATTTTTCTTTGTCCGTCTACCGACCCTGAAATCCACTACTTTTTTACTGTGCCGATCTATCGCATAAATTACCCATTGTTCATTATCCTTACGTTTTACATAAGTTTTCAACTCATCTGCTTCATAAATCCTTCCAATTGCAATGGACGGTTTTTTAATGGTTTCTGCTATTCTAAGTATTCGCTTTATGACGGTGACTGGAGAAATATGTAATAGACGCGATATACTACGAATACCACAGCTTTCTTTTATCAAACCAACGATCTGCTGATCAACATTCGGCTTACAGGCATTATAATAGTAGGCAAGGCATTGAGTTACACCACATTTCCTGCAACGGTATCGCTGTTTTCCATTTATACTACCCCATTTGGAACACAGACCAGAACATTTTAAGCATTGCATAAATTTTTTAGCAAACCTAAAGCGGTAGAGTGCAATTATATTGCACCACCAACAAATCTGTAACAGGTTAGCGCTGATCAGGCAGTTACGAAACGTATAAAGGCTTAAAACGGAACCGGTAGTATAGAATTACCACCGATTATTAAACAATTTTAATTTATGAGATTGAATTTGTAATTGAAAATCAGCTAGTTAGATTAATACCAACAAATCTGTAACACTACCCAAAAACGTACATCTTGCTGACCGTTCAAAAAGAGATGGTCAGATTGTGTACCAACCCTAAATGTCTCACCTTCATTTCACCTTAAAGAGCTTTCAAGGCATAAATTCTCCTGCTTTGTCAGTCCGATTTATTCCATGTTCTCTTGACAGGTTCATGCACTTCGATGGTGGCGGCTTAACAAAGGAATGGGATGGTATATAAGTTTAATAAATCTGTGAGAGATTCTCTTTAAATTACTCCTCTGCATTCTTCAACGTAGCTGCGGGTTTTCCTTCCATACCCAGGTTAACCAGCTCTGCAATAAAGCTTGCGAACGGAGCTATATTCATTTCGGCACTGGCTTTTTCTAAGGCACTCATGTAATCTGTTCTTTTTTCTGCCGGGATAACTGTCCAGGGATATCCTCCAGAGGCGAGCATCACGTTCATTAAGAACCGCCCCATCCTTCCATTACCATCCATATATGGATGAATAAATACAAATACAAAATGTCCTAGCACTGCCCTGACTGAAGCTTCTGGTTCTTCTTCCAATAATTCAAATAAGACAGGCATCGTATCCCTCATGGCCTCTACACTTAGAGGGGTATGCTTTGAACCTCCGATAAATACCTGACTATTTCTATAACCTGCAAGATCTGATGCTTTAAGAATACCAGCTGAAACACTAGGGTCAAATAACTCCCTGTACCATTTCGGGTGATCCTGATCTGCCAGCTTGCCTGGTTGACCGTTATCTAAAATTGCGCTTATGGTTTCCTTTACCCTTTGGAATGCCTGCCAGTAGCCTCTCGCAGCCATAGCGTCCCTTTGTCTTTTATCCTCCTCATTGGTGCTCTTATCCCATTTTCCGCTACTCACCCGCTCTATAAGTTCTGGTGTTACTCGGTATCGTTCAATTGATAGTGAATGATAGGCATCTGTGATAAACAGGTCGTCTACGTTTTTGAGGTATTCTGCTTTCTTTAGAGGTATACCGGGAGCATTGGGAAATTTTTTAATAATTACCGTTCTCATGTCGTGCCAGAGAAGCTTGATCCTGTTAACATGAGCTGAACGTTCGCGTGATGATAGGTTGATACCCAGTTTATATTCAAAAGGGTCAGTTTCCCTGATATCATAACCCGCAGCTTTCATTGCATCTATAATTCCAGCTGCTATTTTATCTCTACCAAGATTACGAAATGCCCCGGCGAGACGGCCTGCTATTCGCGTATGGTTGTTATCAAGCAGAATGGGTAGAAGCTCAGATGAATCCCTGATCATGGAAAGGGCGGTTCTGGCATCAATAGGATTTGACAGAAAGATACTGGGAGTACTGTAAATAAGAGCCCCCTGAAGACTATACATTCGGATCTCCTTTTCAATAGTCACTATTTCTTTTGCAGGTAACTCCGCCTTTAAATTAAATAAGGATGTATTGTGAGGTAATGGCGTTATCGTATTGTTTGCTTTTGGCGCACGGACTACCAATTGCGCAGGGACAGCCCAGTTACCTGCATGGATCAGAAGCGAAGTTTCAGGAGCAATAGAGTACTCATTTCTGTATTTCTTCTTCAGAAACCTTGCGCAAAAGTCCCAGTACGAACTGAACCACGAAGTGCTGTCACCTTTCTGTTCCTCCGGATCGGACGGTATATACCATCCTTTGGAAACCTCGATCAGAAAACCATTTTTCACTAAAATTGATCGATGACTAGCCGATAGGTCGCTGGTATATATGGCCACAATTCCCTTGTCCTGGATTTCTTTGAGCGTTTTAAGAGCTGCAACAAATTTTTCTCTCGGGCTAGCCATTTCTATTGTTTTAAAGATTGCAAAAGCGATATTGTGCAATTACAATTATATACGCTCGTGCAATTACAATTATACGCATACGTGCAATTACAATTACATACAATCAAAAATATAAATAAAATATTAATAATGAATATCTTATCATATTTAATTTCGATGAGAGATAAGGAGAGGCGAGTATGAACAATCTTGGAAATGAAGTTAATGTTCATTATTTTTTTGTGTTCACGTTACGTGAACGATGCAATAAAATAAACACGAAAGCATATCAAATCGAACACGAGGGCCTCAACCGTTTTACCAAGCATGCGGGTATTAAAATAACTTCTCCTCTAAAAGATCCTTCCAAAGAATAAAGCCTTTTTGGTCATCAGAATAATCATGAACAATTCTGCTAAAGTTATCAGCATTGGTATCCAAATAAGCCTGGCGTCCATTTATTCTGATTTCGCCAAGTAATCGATCTATCTCCTTTACTTTTAAAGTTAACTCATGCATTGCCTTTTCAATATGCCAGATATAGGTAGCTTCCTCTGTATCCAGTGTTTCCCAAACGAGATGATATTGTTGAACGCCAGAAACTAAGAAAACAAAGGAAAATGGTTCAAGAACAAAGCGGAGCTTAAGTATTGCGCTTTCATGTATCTTAGAAAGATACCGGAGATGCCGATGATGTTTGTAGTGTTTCAATGACAGGATATTTTCCAGCAAATCCTCCTCACTACCATAAAGTCCTTGAGCTTCACCTCCTTGCAATTGCTCTGCGTCCAGCAAATTTGTTTTACCGGATGGTACTCCCTTTATTATTCCCTTATTTAAAAATCGAAATTTAACGCTGTCGATAACTTCGCGATTGATCTTATCCAGATCTATGGAAGCAGCTGATTTAAATATCAACCGATTATGCTGAACCGTTGCCTGGATGTGAATATTTACGCTATCCTTTTTCAGGAACTTTATAAAATAGGGTTTAAGGACACTGAATTCAGGGCGGATATTCAGGTTTTCGATCTCAAAGTCGATCTCTTCATCGTTAGACAATTCCCATCTGTACTTAAATGCTATCGAACCAAACTTAAATGCAAGGGTTTCAATAGGAACTTCAATACGCTCATTAATTTTTCCGCTTATCGCTTCGCTCTCATCTGAGCCAGTGTTTAAATCATTGATCTTTATTTTATTGTAGTAAGCATTTCTTTTTTGGAATAGCTTTTCCAGGTAAAGAATATTACGATCCCGGTAATCATAAATAGTCGGTGCAATTTCCGACCGTTGAACTCGTCCGATATATTGAACCAGCTTACCTTCAAAAGCGAAGGGGTAAACCAAAAATAACGTGGTAATATTTTGAACATCTGTACCTTCTCCGAAATATTGGCCTGTCGTTATCAGGACTTGAAAATCACCATTCTTAATCGCAGTCCATTTAGATTTTTTCTGTGATTCCAAATCTTCGCCACTAATAGTGATAGTATCATAAGTTTGCTTTAGATATTGTTGTAGTGAGGTAATGTGCTCTTTGCGTTCGGTTAATATGACTACTTTCTTTCCTGTGTTTAATTCGGACGTTACATCGTTTAAAATGAGCTGGTTTCGAGCCGAATCGTGTACCAGGATCTTAAAAAGTGTTTCAAACTTGTCTGTTTTTATATTAAACGGAACAAACAGCCCGGTATCCCGGATCTTAATCTTAGCACCTTGATGATGGGTAATTTCAGGGCTTTTGATCTCATGGATTATTTCTCCCAGGTGAATGAATATCAATTTACCATCATTGTACTTTCTAAAGGGTGTTGCAGTTAACCCATATAAATAATAACTATTTAACTTAGAGATTACCTTCTGATACGTTTCCGCCGGAACATGATGACATTCATCTATGATAATAGTTCCAAAAGCATTACACAAGTCTGCGCCATCCTCTGATTCAAGTACCTTTTCCATGCTCTGAATCATTGCAACGGTAATCTGCTTTCCAAGCTTATTTCTTCCGGCGCCAATTTTTCCTATATCCTTCTTTACAATGCCCAAAAAAGATTCTATTCGCTCTATCCATTGATCGGCTAAAGTTTTCCGATGAACCAAAATTAACGTCGGCTGTTGTTTTGTCTGAATTATGGCTAAACTCACTATGGTCTTTCCAGCTCCTGGTGGGGCAACAATGACTCCAAAATCTTTTTTATTTGCTGCGTCTTTAGCCGCTTTTTGATATTCTCTTAATTCAATGGTGCCTTTAAATAGTATAGACTCCTTTTGTATTCGTTGGTCATTCAGAATATAGTCAATTTGCTTTTCTATACAGAAACGCAATAGTTTGCCAATAAAGCCCCGCGGTATCAATATATCTTCAGATGTCTCATTTAATAATTTGAAGTAGCGCTTAACGCCAAAGGTGCTTTTATTGATATTCTTCTTTACTTGAAATTCCGTATTAGCAAAGTTTAATTCTTCTTTCAGAAAAGAAACCAGCGATGCTGGCAAATTGGTTCTGCCTATACTAATCTCATTGTGTAAAGAGATAATCACTTTACCGGAAGCATCTTCTGTCGGCTGAAATAGGCCCTCTGATATGCTTACTTGCCCGGTTAGATCTTTATAGAGTTCATTTAGGTAAGCTATTTCAGCTCTTTTAATTGATTCAAAAAACTTCCATTGATCGTCATAAGGTGTTAGTGTTTCCGGATCAACGAAACAGCTGTTACCCTTATCTAAGCTGGACTTATTTAGAGGCAAGGCAATTAAATTGCCTACACCTTTCTTAGAAAGGGTATCCTGATTGGGGAAAAGGCGGTCAAAGCTTGAGTTTTTATCGAATATGGAGATGATGCCGGATTTCTCCAGCAATGTCAAGACTATTTTACGGCTTCGAAATGCTTCATAAGGCTCCTCAAAAAATATCCAAACGTGTCCACCCTTTCCAGAACGGGATCGCTCCAAATAGGCAGGAAGGCTATGTTCCTCACAAATCTTTAAAAATGACCGACATTCGTCTACCCAATTTAATTCATCAAAATCTGCAGCTATCAACCAGGATGTATTATTTTGAAGCAGAGGGTAGAGACCCACAACCTGCTCACCATTAAGGTGCTTTAAGAGTTCCTGATCATTTAAAGGTTTGTATGTTTTGTCATGGAATGATTGGAATGTACCTCCCTTTGCCAGATGCAGTTTATACCAGTGAGGGTCAAAACTAAAAGCCGGCATGTAATTTCCTTTGCCGTTCTTTTCCCAACTCACGGCAAAAACATCCTCTCGACCTTTAAAGAGAGACTTATATAGGTTTAACTGATCAGTAGTAATTGAGGTCTTCATTTCATATTCAGCAACTCATTCACCATTTCCGAGAGGAATGATCGCCCGACAGTAAATCTATATGATTATATATTAACCCCATAATTCAGGAACACACTTTCTACCTAGATTCTTAAGGCTCTTTACTGAACAATGATTAGTTAGCGCAACCTTTTCCTCAACGCCGACATACACAAGAACATTGTTGTTTTAAATCTGTTAATTAAGAAAACCAACTTTGTTAATTCTGTATACTAAAAATTGTTAATTGTTGATAAATACATTCCTTTATTAACATATTGATAAACAGATACTTTTTTGCTAAACTTGTTAAGTTTAAAAGTCGCGACTGTTAAATCATAAAATCCACTATGTCAAAAATTGATTTCAAACACATAGATCTGAAACTGTATGAGCCATCCTTTGGAGCTACATTGACAATGTTAAGCATAGAACTATAAAGCTAAAGCGTCTGAACTAGGATTTTAATCATACAAGTGCAAAAACAGCACATTGGAAATTATAGCAATCCCAAAAATCAAATAAATCATAGTTCAGACAATGAATGAACAGGAAGTAAAATCTCTACTTTTAGTTCTATTTTTAAATCCTCATTTATCAGGAGTTCGGAATGTGAAGAAATTTCCCACACCAAAATAACAAGATCAAAATCCTATTTTTGCAACATTAATCCCGATAAATGTCCGCAAATCCAATCCCTCCTTCCGCCGATACACCTGCAAAGTCCTTTGAACGTTTGTTAACGATCATGAATACCCTTCGTGAGCAATGCCCCTGGGATAAGAAGCAAACGATGGAAACACTCAGGCATCTCACGATTGAAGAGACCTACGAACTTTCTGATGCTATCCTTGAAGGGGACATGAACGAGATCAGAAAAGAACTGGGTGATATTATGCTTCATCTCGTGTTTTACACACGCATCGCTTCTGAAACTAATGATTTTAATATTGCTGATGTCCTGAACGGCATCTGTGATAAACTGATCCACAGGCATCCGCATATTTACAGCGATGTACAGGTTAATGATGAAGCTGATGTAAAACGCAATTGGGAGCAACTGAAATTAAAAGAGGGCAATAAATCAGTGCTCGAAGGGGTCCCTGCTTCATTGCCGGCCCTGATCAAAGCTTCAAGAATTCAGGAAAAAGCAAGAGGCGTTGGTTTCGACTGGGAAGAAAAGGCTCAGGTATGGGATAAGGTGGAAGAAGAATTGAGGGAATTCAGGGATGAATTTAACACCGATGATAATACAGCCATTGATAAAGAGAAGGCTGAAGGGGAATTCGGCGATCTGATGTTTTCTTTAATAAACTACGCTCGTTTCATCGATATCAACCCGGAAGATGCTCTCGAAAAAACAAACAAGAAGTTTATAAAGCGTTTTCAATATCTTGAAAGCAAGGCAAAAGAGCTTGGCAAAAGCCTGAAAGACATGACTTTATCTGAAATGGATATTTTCTGGAATGAAGCCAAAACTCAAAAATAAGCCTTCTCGAGAAAATAAATTGGGACCATTCTCAAGAAGCAATGACAAGTATTTTGTCATTGCCAACGCAGCCTCTTGTCATCGGGAGCACAGTCTCTTGTTATTGCGATCAGCCCTAGGCTGAGAAGCAATCTCCTACAATCATTAGATTGCTTCATCGTGCCTGGCCGTCCGGCCAAGCGAGCCTCCTACTCATGACATGTTATAGAGGCTTATAAATTATCCTTTTAGATTTCTCAAATGTTTTACTCTTGCTAAGACGCGTAATATATCACCTAAGCATATGATGATATGTTGCTATTTGCGTCTTAACGAGAGCCATTTTAGCATATTCAATTCCCTATAGCCCAATGTCACTATTTAAGATTTGATTTCATATTAAATACAAATTAGTATGTCTTGAATTATTTTTTACTTTTTTGATTTTGACGAACAATTCCAAATTATAGGATATTTAGCCCGCTCATGGCCGCGGGGCCTAGTCCTTTTCCTGCAGCCCGCCCGGATGAACCCGTTCGGACGGGCAGAAAAGGACCATGCCGAGGAGGAACGACGAGACCATGAGTACCTTAAAAACAATAGACAAAAACGAATAAATGCCGCCGCTGTCCCGAAGGTTCGGGAATGCTTTGAAGGTTTCTGCTTAGGGCTGGACAATTTTGCCGCACCATCCGACCTGGGCGGAGGAAGAAAGGTTATTAAAGGGGGCTGCTAGCCTGGCGTATAATATGATATTTGGTATAATTAGCAGGATCCTAGGCGTGTCGCCTTTGCAATAACATTCATATACTTTTTTTGCGGCATCGGACAGGGCGGTAAATTGAAGAGTTTCCATAGCTCTAACTTTCATAGCCCTGTACGCAGCCGTTGATGGATGAACATTCCTAAACCTCTAACGTTAATCTTAGCAGCCTTAAAATTTCAATAAAGGGGAATTAATTTGAATGAATAAGGATTTCCTGAGCGCGGGGAGGACAAAACGACGGGCCGGGTGTATGGCCTCTAGGGGTGGGAGCTTCGTTTTGTCTTGATTTTTTGGTTACTTTTTCATCAAGGAAAAAGTGAATAGGCCTCAGCGGCTATGAGCGGTTTAAAATTTGAGAATACACGGAATAATTTTAATCCTTAATAAATATAACCTACTGCATATTAAATATTAAAAGCACTAAATAATGGCATTGGCACTGCGCTCGCGAGGAGGCACGACGAAGCAATCTAATGACGTTTAGCACTATTAGTAAGGGGATTGCTTCTCCGCCTTGGTCGGATCGCAATGACATACTATTGATTATTGTGTTGAAATATAATTTTTCATATTCAAATTGATTTAAACCTCAGAAACATCTGCTCTAAGGGCACCCTTCCCTAATCAAAATATTTTTTATAATCGATGTAGCATTTCTGTATCCTGATTCGTCTTAGGTATATAAAACCCTATATATGAGAACTACAGGATTACTTTTACTTTTTTCGATTTTACTTTTTGCAGCATCATGTTCAGACAAAATTAATCTGAGCTTATTGGATGGAAACTATAACGGTTATTACTATTATACCGGCCCCGGCGAAACCAAAACCATAAAAAGCCAAAATACTGTAACAGTCAATCTTTCAGGCAAAGAGTACCATTCAAGTGGTGACGCTTCAAGAATACCGGCCGGAGGAGCCGGTGAATTTACTCTGGTGGATAAGGAAGAAGTACAGTTTAACGATAAACATATCTGGACTGCCGATTTCGACTGGAACTTAATTCTGAACGGACGATTTATTTATGAACTTAAAAATGACAGTTTAATTTTGACACGTAAATTTGAAATTTGCAAAACTTGCGCCATTAAGCCGGGAATGTTACCCGGATCATATCAATACCGGTTGAAGAGAACAAATTGATACATGTCAAAAACATCCCACATTCCTGAATCAGAGCTCATTCAGGAATGCAAAAAAGGCAATTTAAAGTACCAGGAAATGTTATATAAACATTTCTTCAGCTATGCTATGGGTGTTGGAATGAGGTATTTATCTGACCGTGATGATACACTGGAAGTTGTAAATGACTCCTTTATAAAGGTATTCAAATCAATAAAGGATTTTAAAAATGAACAGAATTTAAAACCATGGTTAAGCAGGATTGTAGTCAATACAGCTTTAGACAGGAGAAGAAAAGATCTGAAACATCAGTACCTGAGTCCGCTCGAAAATGCCTCAGAGCTATCTTATCCGGCTCAGGCATTAGAGAACCTGAACGCCAGGGACATCTGCAAATTACTGGACAAGCTTCCAAATATACAGCGGATGGTTTTTAATATGTATGAGATAGACGGGTACAGCCATGAGGAGATCGGAAATATACTTCAGATCCCTGCCAGCTCATCCCGGGTGAATTTAAGCAGGGCAAAAGAAAAATTAAGATTAGCCTTCAGTTTAGAACAATCAGCATGAAAGAAACGGAAGATCAGAGAATTGCAGCTAAATTCCGCCAGGTTTTCGAGGATTTCGAAGATCCTGCCTCCAATGAGGGTTGGCTGGAACTGCGCAAGAAATATCCGGAAGAAAAAGGAAGGCCTTTGTTCTTTTGGATCAGTTCGGCTGCTGCAGTACTAATTGTTCTATCCGGGCTATGGCTTTACATTCCTGAAATAAATCAGGAGCCTATTATAACTATAAACAAAACATCCATTGAGAGTAAAAAAACAGAATCTGAAACCAGCTCATCTGAACCACAACTTTCAATCCCTGCCCCTGCCCCATCCAAATTAATTGTAAAAGAATTACAAGCAGGTTCAGATACCAAGCCTGCCAGTATACTTTCTTCCTCATTTCATGAGGAAGAAAAATTGCTTAATAATCACCCTGATGATTATTCTAAAACATCAGACAGGTTGGTGATTTCTGCTAAGGATTCGGCATCTACCTATGAAAATCCTGTTGCAAAGTCGCCAAAAACTGCTGAAGAGCCTGCAATAACACAAGACACAATGGTTCTCGCAATGGAAGAAGTCAGAAAGACAGATTTTAATTTAAAACCAAAGTCAGAAGAATTAAAACTAACGGAAGAAAAGGAAAAAAAATCTGAAAAAAGCAGCAAAAAGAACTTTTCACTCAGTTTATATGCCGGGTCCTTCATCAATTATGCAGAAGGCAGTGAGAATAATGTGAATATGGGTGCAGGGCTTTCATCCGACTTCAGGATCAGTAAGAACCTTAGAATTTCGACCGGACTGAACCTGAGTAAAAACAGCCTTGCCTACAATCAAAATGAACCGGCAAATAATTATGGATCATTTCAGGATGCTAATTCATCAATTGTTGGAACACTTGTAGCACTTAGTAATTATGAGGCAGAACTTCTTGGCCTCGATATTCCTGTTAACGTTAAATACCTGTTTAATCCTGAGAAAAGCAGCACGTATTTCCTTGCAGGATTAAGTTCAGGCACTTATCTGAGCGAAAAATACGCTGTTAAGCAATCGAATTTTAACTCATTTGTTGGATCTTCTGCAGCCGCTAACAAGCAGGAAATAAGCAGGCAACTGAAAGACTTTGATCTGATGCGCACCCTGAATGTATCCTTTGGATTTAACACCCACTTAAGCAAAAAGCAGAGCCTGACCATTGAGCCCTTTTTAAAATATCCGCTCGGCGGACTTGGAAGTGAAAACATCAGATTTGGAGCATCAGGAATAAATGTTAAACTGAATTTTAACACTGCAAAAAAACCATGACCAAGCTTAAATTATTATTCAAAGCAGCACTCTTTTCAGGTGCTTGCCTGTTATTCTCATGCGAAAAATCTAACAGTCTATGCGGCGGAAATGACCCAATCAATGATCTTCCCTGGCTGGAACAGGAAATCAGTCGTTTAAGTTCACTCAACCAATGTTATATCATCTCAAGATCTACCTATGAGAAACAAACAGTTTTTATAATCTCAAACTGTGAACCCTACATAAATAGTGTACCTATCCTGCATGGCTGCGATGGTAAAACTCTGTATTTATCCGCCGAGGATTATCAGAATCTGAAGTTTAGCGGATCTATTGAATTGATCTGGAAGAGTAATTAATTCTTTAATATATACTTATGAAAAACATCAATAAATACCTAATAGTTCTGGTTTGTTTTACCGGACTTTTAATCAGCTCTTGTGAAAAAGATTCTATTGAATTTGACAGTCCCTTTGAACTGAAGGAAAATGAAAGTATTGTCCTGCAGGGAAACAATAATGACTTAAAAATTACATTACAAGAAGTTAATGATAGCCGCTGTCCGGTAAATGCTTTATGTATAAGTGCCGGTAATGCCAGGGTTAAATTAAGGATGTCAGATAATTCGGGAGCAGAGAATTTAGCTGAGCTTTGTCTGGGGTTTTGCGACAATATGAACAACACTGAAGACAGTGTAATCATCCGACTGAATGATATCAGTTATACTGTTGTACTTAAGGAAGTTAGCCCTTTTCCGGAACTCGGTAAGAAACAAGATAAAAAAGCCTTGCTGATCATAAGAAAAGAATGATTTACTTAAACCGGATGGCTTTAAGTGGCGATATTCTTGTCACAAGCATAGAGGGGAGTAGCAGGACAAATAAACTGATCAGCAAGGTTCCTGCATTCAGCATCAGAATATCCGGAACATCCAATTGAACCGGTACAAAATCAATGTAATATGATGCCTGATCCAAAGTAAAGAAATGAGTTTGCGACTGAAACAAACCAAGTCCGATTCCCAAAAGATTACCACAGAGTAGCCCCCATGCAATCAGGTAAGCAGCATTATAAAGAAATATTTTACGAATCTGCCAGTTCGTATTTCCCAGGGCCTTTAATATTCCGATCATATTTGTTCGTTCAAGAATCATGATCAGTAGCGCCGAAATCATATTAATAACTGCAACTGCCATCATCAGGATCAATATTACCTGAGTATTGACATCAAGCAGTGATAACCATTCAAAAATAGTTGGATAATACTGTTTTATAGTATATGATTTAAGTTCAATATCAAGATCTTCATAAACCCTGGCTTCAATTTCTTCAAGCTTATCGAAGTCAGAAACTCTTAATTCATATCCTCCTACTTCGCCCGGAGCCCATTTATTAAGACTTCGGATCAGTCCGATATCCCCGATTACGAAAAGTTTATCTACTTCTTCAACCCCAAGATTATAAATTCCGACTATCTGAAATTTTCGTTTACGCAGGGAATTTTCAATGAAATACATTAGAAAATCATCGCCTACCTTCAGTTTTAATCGGTCTGCTGTATATTTTGAAATCAGAATCTGTGTTCTCGACTTCAAGGTATCCGAAAATTCAATAACATTACCTGCTACAAGGATTTTCCTGAAATATTCCCAATTATAATCTCTGTCAACACCCTTTAAAACCACCCCTTCAATCTCATCATTCGTATTTATGATTCCGGGTTTGGTAGCGAATGATTGTATAAATTCTATCCCATTCTGTTTCAGAATTTTTTGAAGGGAAGAATCAGAAATACTAAAGGAAGTATTTTCGTAGGAAGTATTGAGATCCAGTTTAGATATCTGAATATCCCCTGAAAAACCACGAACTTTTTCACGAATCTCTGATTTAAAGCCCTTGACTATTGCTATGGCAAGAATCATCACCGCCAGGCCCAGCATGATTCCAAGAATTGCGATACGCACAATTAGCTTCGAAAAAGTTCGTTTGGAATTAAACGTTATTCGTTTTGCGATGAAAAGGGGTAAATTCAATCCTGAAATGCTTTTTTTTGTACCTTTAGCAAAGATGCATTTTTTTTAAATTCGTTTCTGAACCAATTATTAAGAACAATTAACCATTAATTTATATTCAATAATCCATATTGACTATGCACCGTTCAAGCTATTTCCTGATTTTCGCCCTTTTAATCCTGGCATGTAATTCCCTTGAAGTTCAATCTGAGCAATCAAAGATATTATCTTTAAGCAAGGATAATCCTGATACCGAATCCACCGCTAAGCTTCGAACAGGTGCCGAACAGATCGACCAGTATCTTCCTTATCTCAAAGGAAAGCGGATAGGAATGGTAGTGAATCCAACTTCCGTCATTGGGAATACCACCGTGGTTGACAGCCTGCTAAAACTTGGAGTTAAAATTGTTAAGATTTTTGGCCCGGAGCATGGTTTTCGTGGCGATGCAAGTGCCGGAGTTAAGGTGGATAACAGTTTTGATGCAAAAACAGGATTACCGGTAATCTCGCTGTATGGAAAACATTTAAAACCTACAAAAGAAGATATGGACGATGTGGATTTGATGGTCTATGATATTCAGGATGTAGGCACCAGGTTTTATACCTATATCAATACCCTGCAGCATGTTATGGAAGCCTGCGGAGAAAATAATAAAGAAGTTCTGATCCTGGATCGTCCTAACCCAAATGGTTTTTATGTTGACGGACCAATTCTGGATCCAAAATTAAAGTCAGGAATTGGTTATAATCCAATCCCAATCACTCACGGACTTACCATTGCAGAATATGCGCAAATGCTTAATGGAGAGGGTTGGATGGCAAATAAAGTCAAGTGTAACATCAGGATCATTAAGATTGCCAATTATACACATGCTACACCTTATATATTGCCGGTTAAACCATCTCCAAACCTGAACACTCCGCAATCCGTTTTACTTTACCCTTCCCTGTGTCTTTTCGAAGGTACTATCATCAGTCAGGGACGAGGAACGTATTTCCCCTTCACCATACTCGGGAATCCGGATCTGAAGGATAAATACAAATTCTCTTTTATCCCAAAAGGTATAAAAGGAATGAGTGAAACACCATTACACATGAATAAAGAGTGTTTCGGAATCGACCTGAGGCAGTATAACACTAATAAGATCAGGAAAGAAGGAAAGATTAACCTTAGCTGGTTAATTGAACTTTATAATGCCTACCCTTATAAAGAGAAGTTCTTTGATTTCAAACAAAGCAACCAAATGGGTAACTTTGATAAGCTTGCCGGAACATACGATCTGAAACAACAAATCATTGCCGGCAAATCTGAAGAGGAAATCCGCCAGAGCTGGGAACCCGGGCTTTCTCAATATAAGATTATGAGAAAGAAGTATTTGCTATATCAGTAGGGTCGGAAGCCAGAGGTCGGAAGTCGGAGGTCGGAAGGACTACCTCATACTTCATACCTCAGTCCTCAGTCCTCAGTCCTCAGTCCTCAAACCTCATACCTCAAACCTCAAACCTCATTATGAAAATCGTTTTCATGGGCACCCCTGATTTTGCAGTCGCCTCCTTAAGTGCCCTTTTGGATGCTGATTTCGATATAGTGGGGGTTATTACCGCAGCTGATAAACCGGCAGGCAGAGGACAAAAAATCAGCGAATCTGCCGTTAAAAGATTTGCTGTTGAAAAGGGATTAAAGATTCTTCAGCCGGTGAAATTGAAAGATCCGGAGTTTCTAAAAGAACTTAAATTGTTAGATGCTGATATACAAGTAGTTGTAGCATTCAGAATGTTACCTGAACTCGTATGGAATATGCCCCCAAAAGGTACTGTTAACCTACACGCTTCCCTTCTGCCCCAATATCGTGGCGCAGCACCCATCAACTGGGCAATTATTAACGGAGAAAAGCGAAGTGGGGTAAGTACATTTTTTCTGAAGCAAGAAATCGATACAGGTGACCTATTATTTGCTGAAGAGCTTGATATTGAAGATGATGATACCGCTGGTGATCTTCATGATAAACTTATGATAATTGGTGCCGGATTACTGGTAAAAACAATCAAAGCCATTGAAGCGGGAAAATATAGGGAGATACCACAAAACACTCATCAGGAACATGAGTTGAAAAAGGCTCCAAAAATTTTCAGGGAGGATTGTCAGATCAATTGGGATCGCCCGGTTAAAGATGTTTATAACCTGATCAGGGGATTAAGTCCGCATCCTGCAGCATTTTGCCAGTTACAAGATAAAACACTGAAAATTTTTAACGCCGCAATTGAAGAAAAAGCCATAACAGATAAGCCAGGCACAATATTGACTGATAATAAAACCTATCTCAAATTTGCCTGCCGCAATGGCTTGATTTCAGTCAGGGACTTACAACTGGAAGGCAAAAAGCAAATGAAAGTGGATGAGTTTTTAAGAGGAGTCAGGCTATAACCTATTTCTCATTATTACTTATTTCAATTCGAGTAAGTTGTAATCCCTGCCTCAGGCTGTTTGATCCTTCCCTGGCGGAAAAGGGACTCCGTAATAAATGGGGGCTGTTAGCGTGGCGTATAATAAAATAACTGGTATCATTAGAAACATCCTAGGCGTGTAGCCATTGTAGGAACTTTCATATACTTTTTTTGCGGCATTGGACAGGGCGGCAAATTAAACAATTGCCAAAGAACTAACTTTCATAGCCCTGTACGCAGCCGTTGATGGATGAACATTCCTAAACCTTTAACGTTAATCTTAGTAGCCTTCAAATTTCAATAAATGGAAATTAATATGAATGAATATGGATTTCCCGAGCGTGGGGAGGACAAAACGGCGGGCCGGATGTATGGCCTCTAGTGGTGGGAGCTTCGTTTTGTCTTGATTTTTTGGTTACTTTTTCATCAAGGAAAAAGTGAATAGGCCACCGCGGCTATGAGCGGTATAAAATTTGAAATTATACGGAATAATTTTAATCTCGGGTAAATATAACCTACTGTATATTAAATATTTAAGATACTAAATAATGATATTGGGCTCGACCCACCACCTCTTCCCTATTAAAAATTAGTTGCTCGCTTCTCGTTGCCCAGCCCTCAAACCAAATTCAACTTCTCACTCAGAAACCTGGACACCTCATTAAAATACCTTTTATTATTATACCCCATTACCCACTGAATCCCCTTTCCTGCATTGGTTAAAAATACCTCATCAGCTTCATTCAAAATTTCCGGATTGATTTGTGCCTCAACCAGTTCAATATCATTCTCCTTAGCAAGCCGCATCACTACCTGGCGCATGACTCCTGCTATACAGCCTTCATTTAGTGCAGGAGTATATAATTTTCGGTCATAAACAACGAAAACATTGCTGCTCATGGATTCACAAAGAAACCCCTGCTGATTTAGTATCAGTACCTCATCAAGTGCATTCTGATTCTTAAAAATGCCTGCAAGTACGTAGATCATTGCATTACAGGTCTTTAGATTGGAAAGTGCGTTTACGGGTTTAGGTATTTCATCATAAACATCAATGATGAGCCCCTTTTTATTCAAAATATACTGGCTTTCATTCAATTTCTGAATCTCGAGTAAATAGCCGAATTTATTGGAAACAGGACTGTATAAACCCTCTGAATCACGAAAAACTGTTAACCTTATCCTTGCATCTGCACCTGTTCTGTTTCTTCTTATAAGTTCTTCAACCTTTTCACGGATAAACCAGGCATCAATCAAAGAACAATTTTCAAACCTGAGTAGTTTCATGCCCTTTTGAATGCGGTCAATATGCATTTCAGAAAACTTCAACTTCCCTTTAATGTAGCGCATTGATTCAAAAAGCCCATCCCCATAGCGAAAACCGCGATTATTTGCCTTAAAAATCAGTTGATCAGCAGGAAGTATACTTCCGTTAAAATTAATATACTCGACACTCATATTTATTCCTTAATGTAATTACGCCACTTCTCAAGCACTGCATAAAAATCAGCAGGCAACTCTGTTTCAAAGTGAACAAATTTTCGGGTTGTAGGATGAATAAAGCCTAAAGACTTTGCATGCAGAGCCTGTCTAGGCATTAGCTCAAAGCAATTTTCAACAAACTGCCTGTATTTATTAAAAATAGTACCCTTTAAAATCCGGTCGCCACCATAGGCACTGTCATTAAACAATGGATGACCGATGTATTTCATATGTGCTCTGATCTGATGTGTCCTGCCGGTCTCCAACTCACATTCAATGAGTGTAACATAATTGAAGCGTTCCAGGACTTTATAATGGGTAACTGACCATTTTCCCTTTTCTTCCTCATCATAAACAGCCATCACTTTCCGGTCTTTAACACTTCGACCTATATAACCTTTTACAGTACCGGCTTCGGCCAGATCTCCCCAAACAAGAGCCAGATATTTACGTGTGATGCTGTGATCGAAAAATTGCTTGGCGAGAAAAGTGATTGCCCATTCATTTTTACTTACCAGTAGGAGTCCGGAGGTATCTTTGTCGATCCGATGCACCAAACCGGGCCTTCCTTCATTTCCGGGCATTTGCGGCAATTGCTGAGCATGATAAACCAGGGCATTTACCAGGGTTCCTGTATAATTATTGAAACCGGGATGAACTACCATTCCGGCAGCCTTATTGACCATAATTACATCATCATCTTCATAAATGATGTCGATCGGAATATTTTCGGGATAAACTTCGGTATCACGGGGAGGATGTGGCAAAACCATTGAAATGACATCGAGCGGCTTCACCTTATAACTGGACTTTACCACCTTTTCATTCACTAAAACATTTCCGGCATCAATGGCATTCTGAATCCTGTTGCGGGAGGTATTCTCGGTACGAATAATCAGGAATTTATCCAGCCTCAGTAATGACTGACCTTTATCCACAACGATTCGCAGGTGTTCATACAAATCCTGCTCCTCTAATTCCTGATTATCCTCTATCATGCTGCAAAATTAATTCTTTGCAGGGAAAACGATGCATAAACCTTCATTCATATTCCCGGAGATTTTATTTCCTCTTAAATCCTGAATTAACATCCAATTAAGACCAGTTTTAAGCAAAAGACCTTAACTTTACATTGAAAACATAAATATCCTGTATATGAAAAATCATTTTCACTACCGCTTCATTATTTTTGGCTTGTTCCTAACACTCCCTGGCTTTGTATATTCTCAAAGTGATGTGTCAGACCTCATAAAATCAAGTCCTGCGGATGCTACCAAACTTGCTCAAGCCTATTTAAAGCCTCTTTTTAAAGGCTTAGGTGTAGGGTTAAATTCAGGATGGAATAATACAGCACACTCCAAAAACCTTCTGAGGTTTGATCTTCGCTTCGGCATAACAGGTGCAGTAGTGCCGCAACCGGATGAGAGCTTTGATGTCACTAAAATTGGATTATCTAATAATATAAGACCAAGTAATCCGGCTCAAACCATAAGTCCTACACTCTCAGGTTCAAAGGATAATAACACCCAATTAACCGTATATGATAATAATAATCAGGCATTAGAAACATTTGCATTGCCGGGAGGGACAGGTATCGGCTTAATTCCGGCACCACAACTTCAGGGTTCTATCGGACTATCCAGAGGGATAGAACTAAGTGTTAGAGCTATGCCTACTGTTAAACTTGGCAGCGATTTCGGATCTATCGGGATGTTAGGTGGAGGACTAAAAGTTGAGCTGATCCCCTTAATTTCAGGAATGGCTGATAAAATAGTTCCCTTTGATATCGCTCTGGCTGCCGGATACACTCAATTTACTTATGAAGTTCCACTAAATGTACCGGCACCTTCCAACGCTGTACCTTCTTCAGCAACCCAACCTAATAATTTCTCAAATCAGAGGGTAGAAGCCAAATTCTCGGGCATTAATACTGAATTTATCGTTTCAAAAAGAATCCTGCTTTTTACCCCATTTATAAGTTTGGGTTATAATACTGCGAAAACTGATGCTGGTATGAAAGGCAATTTCCCGATAATTGATGGAGTAACCCCACTGGGACAGAGAACCTATACTGTGTTTACCGACCCTATAAATATTAAACAAACTGATATCAATGGGTTCAGAACAAACATTGGTTTTCAGTTAAATCTTGCCTTTTTCAGGATTTACGGATCATACAGTATGGCAGAATATAATTCATTTAACGGGGGTATTGGATTTGGTCTGGGAAAATAGATTCATTGTTCCAAATGATTGATCTGCCCATTTATAGTCCGCTGGAAGAAATATTTAACCCGCTCTTCAGCTTAAAGGGAGTTCAGATATTCATAAAAAGGGATGATATGATTCATCCCTTCATCTCAGGAAATAAATGGCGTAAGCTTAAATACATCCTCCTGGAGGCCAAAGAACATCAAAAAAAGCATCTGGTCACCTTTGGCGGCGCTTATTCCAACCATCTGATTGCTACCGCCTGCGCAGCAGCAAAATTCGGCTTTAACAGTACAGGAATCGTACGTGGCGAAAATGTCGAAAATGAGACTCTTTTACTATGCAGACTATTCGGCATGCAATTAATCTTTGAGGATCGTGAAAGTTATCGTGATAAGTCCCTGCTGTTCAAAAAACACTTCCATAAGAATCAGGAAGCCTTTTTTATTGACGAGGGTGGTTCGGGCAGCTTAGCTGCAAAAGGCTGCTCAGAATTGATTGATGAGCTTCCGGATGTGTATGATCATCTCTTTTGTGCCGCAGGAACCGGAACTACTGCGGCAGGCATACTTTCAGGTATAAACAGAAAGGCTTTAAGCACTAAAATGCATGTCGTTCCTGTGCTCAAAGGAGCAGATTTTCTCAAAAATGGGATTGACAACCTTACGAATGGGGCTTTTTTTGAATTTCACACAGATTATCATTTCGGAGGATATGCGAAAACGAGCGATGCGCTATTGAATTTTATTAAAGATTTTACTAGTTCAACCGGCATATTAATCGACCCGGTCTACACCGGAAAGTTGCTTTATGCAATTTATGATCTGATCTCGAAAGATTATTTTGCACCTGAATCTCGGATACTTGCAGTACATACCGGAGGAATTACCGGAATATTGGGAATGGCAGAGAGATTTAAATTCTGATTGCCCGAATTCAGGCAGAATTCTCCGTCATTTCTTGTAATTTTTAAGGATCAATAAAATTACCGAAAAGACCATCAGTTCAAAAAACAGGTTTAAACTGTTTAAACCTATTTTTTATAAAAAACTTAGTAAAACCTCGAAATTTGCTCATTTGAGGGCATTTCAGTAATTTTGAGTATATCCTAACCAATATGTATAAACTATCCGTTTCACCAGAAAAAGTTCAGGAAACACTCAGCAAACATATCCTCGCCGACGGTTACGACCTTACTTTCGACATGGAAAAAAGCAATGGTGTTTATATTTATGATTCCAAACATGAGCGTACATTATTAGATTTTTTCACCTGTTTTGCATCAGTTCCTTTGGGCTATAATCATCCCAAAATGGTGAATGATGAAGAATTTAAAAAAAATCTGATGCTGGCTGCATTGACCAATCCTTCCAACTCAGATATCTATACCACCCAATACGCTCAGTTCGTTCAAACTTTCTCACGCGTTGGAATTCCGGATTACCTGCCCCATGCTTTTTTTATTGCAGGTGGCGGGCTTGCAATAGAAAATGCACTTAAAGTAGCTATGGACTGGAAAGTTCAGAAAAATTTTCAGAAAGGGTATACGAGGGAACGCGGTTTTAAGGTACTTCATTTTGAAAATGCATTCCATGGCCGAACTGGGTATACCATGAGTTTAACCAATACCATTCCGGATAAAACTAAATGGTTTGCGCATTTTGACTGGCCAAGGGTGAGTGTTCCAACTATTCATTTTCCGTTTACAGATGAGGGCTATGAAGATCTTAAGAAAAGAGAAGCCCTTTCTCTGGCACAGATCCGACAGGCATTTATTGACAACAAAGATGATATCTGTGCCATTATCATCGAACCTATTCAATCAGAAGGTGGTGACAATCATGTTCGTCAGGAGTTTCTTGAGCAATTAAAGCTGATCTCAGATGAAAACGATTGCTTTTTAATTTATGATGAAGTTCAAACAGGTGTAGGTCTCTCGGGTAAATTCTGGACTCATGAGCATTTTGGAGTGAAAGCTCGTCCCGATATCGTAGCATTTGGCAAAAAAATGCAGGTCTGCGGAATTCTGGTTGGAAATAAAGTTGATGAAATTGAGAACAATGTTTTCAGAGTACCCTCACGGATTAATTCAACATGGGGTGGAAATTTGGTAGACATGGTCAGGTCGACCCGCATACTTGAGATTATTGAAGAAGATAATTTACTGAGTAATGCTACCATCACAGGGAACTACCTTCAGGAACGATTACGTAAAATTTCCGATAAGCATGTAAAAGTATCCAATGTGAGAGGCCGTGGTTTAATCACTGCATTTGATTTTCCAAATAAAGGTATGCGCGACAAGTTCATCACTGAAGGAATGAAAAAGAATGTCATGTTTCTTGGTTGCGGTGACAAGTCGATCAGGTTCAGGCCTTCTCTGATCATTGAAGAGAAACACATTGATGAAGGACTGGAAATACTTGAGAATATTGTACCTTCTTTGTAATAAATTATAAATGCCCTCATAAACATCGAGGGCATTTTTTTTCATTCAATGATCTGATTTTACCTCAGATCGAATATATTATCAATTCCAAGTAATTTTCTGCTTGTAAATCCTTCGGCATATTCAGCACCAATGGCCTTACCTAATTCACGGGATCTGGCTTCTATTACTTTTAGAAAAGATGGAGAAGATATATATGTCTCCTTTTCGTCACTATCCGGATCAAAGAACTGGGTTTTGAATGCACGGATACATTCCATTTTTTTATCCCAGAAATCAGTCACATCAACCAGAATATCCGGTTCAATGTACCTGTCTTGTATGTATTGAAGCAATAGACGGGGTCTGAATGCAATCTGTACGTTCCCATCTAACTCGGTTTCTATTTTTGAAAGTCCGGCAAGAAAAAATGAATCATTAACCAGATCCCCTGCTTTTCCATGGTCTGGATGCCGGTCATGCAGTGCATTACTGAATACAATATCAGGGGTGTATTTTCTAATCATCCGGATGATCTGTAACTGATGCTCTTCATCATTCCGAAAAAAGCCATCTCTCATTCCCAAATTTTCCCTGGCATGCAGACCCAGGATACGGGTTGATGCTTCGGTCTCCTTATCACGGGTTTCAGCTGTTCCACGGGTACCTAATTCGCCACGGGTAAAATCAATAATTCCAACTTTCCTGCCGGCTGAGATGTATTTCAGTATGGTTCCGGAACACCCGAGTTCAGCATCATCAGGGTGAGCAGCAAAAACCAGCAAATCTAATTTCATAATTTCTCTGTAATCAGCAATTTATTAATCCTCTTTTTGATTCTGGAAGAATTCGGTTTGGTAAAAGGATAGAAAAAATCTACGGGTTCACCCTTAGTATTTATGAGATATTTATGAAAATTCCATCTTGGCGAAGCACCAACATTTCCATTAAGTTTCTTATCTGAGAGAAATTTATATAAGGGATGAGCATATTCACCCCTAACACGGATCTTTTCAAACACCGGAAAACTCACACCATAATTCTTTTCACAAAAATCACCCAGCGCAAAGCCTTCCAGCGGTTCCTGTCCCCCGAAATCATTGGATGGGAATGCCAGTATTTCAAAATCCTCGCCCTGATAATCCTTGCGAAGGCTTTCGAGTTCCTTAAGCTGTGGCGTAAAGCCACATTCAGAAGCTATATTGACCAGCAGCAATACTTTACCCCCATAAATATCCAAATTCATATGCTCCCCATTCAGTTTTTGAACACTGAACTGGTAAACTGATTTTTTATTCATAAATAGCTGTATGAGTAATATCCTGAAGACTGTATAATGGCCTCTATATCCCGATCTTCCTGAGGATCATAAGTATTTTTAAGGTTATTGCCAAAAATTCTCGCGATTGACTGATAGAAGAAGGCAGTTATACCGCCTTTCATATCCTTTAACAAATCATAGCTACTGGTGCCGGTTTCCCTGTCAATTAATTTGATCAATATTCCACCCTGTGTAATGGTCAGATTTTTCACCTCACGGTTAAACATATCTTTAATTTCTCCTTCAAATGCCTTAATCATTACCCTTTTTTCCTTTCTGCTCTTAACGTTATCCAGATTCAGTTGCAATTCCTGATACTTTCGTCGGGCATACATGGCATATGGTAAAACCTTTAACACATTATATCTCAGCCTGTTAAACTTTGCTTTTTCTTCTGGCGATCTGAAAAGACGGGTATCAATAACTGAAACTTCAGGAATAACGATCCAGGGGATCATTTCATTGTCCACATTGGTAGTTGAAACTCTGATGGTATCTTTCGGTCCTTTTATAGTAGGGTCGTTTTTATACTGGGCAGATGTCACGTTTGACATCAAAACCACACAAATAATTACCGATAGCCTTAAAAATTTCATAAATTTATGGTCTGCAAATTTACAGCTAAATTTTGTATATATTAATACATAATTTACGCAATGTAACCCGGCATATACGCTTAAGGCTTTAAAATATAGCTATTGCATGACAAAATGAAAGAAATAGTAATTGATCTTGAGGCTGAAAAGAAGGAAATACTAAAGCGGTACCGGGCTTTACTACGTGCGTGTAAATCGACCATGCAAAAGGGCGACAAGCGAATGATCCGTCTTGCTTTTGACATGGCCCTTGAAAGCCATCAGAATATGCGCCGAAAATCCGGTGAGCCTTACATATACCATCCTATTGCAGTTGCCCAAATCGCGGCAGAGGAAATTGGTCTTGGAACCACATCCATAGTTTGTGCACTCTTACATGATGTGGTAGAAGATACTACCATTACGCTGGATGATATTGAACGTGAGTTCGGAAAGAAAGTAACCAAAATCATTGACGGATTGACTAAAATATCCGGTGTTTTCGATTACAACAGTTCACTTCAGGCCGAAAACTTCAGGAAAATGCTTCTCACCCTCGCCGATGACGTCAGGGTAATTCTCATCAAACTCGCTGATCGTCTGCATAATATGCGGACAATGGAATTCATGCCCAGGGATAAACAGTTAAAAATTTCTTCAGAAACAGTCTATCTCTATGCCCCCTTAGCACACCGTTTAGGGCTTTACACATTGAAATCCGAGCTTGAAGATCTTTCCATGAAATACATGGAACCTGTTACCTACAAGTTCATCGCCCAGCAGCTAAATGAAAAAAAAGCTGAAAGGGAAAACTTTATTAAAGATTTTATTGCTCCGATCAAGGATATATTAAATGAGCAGGGACTTCATGCTGATGTGTATGGCAGACCAAAGTCAATACATTCTATCTGGACAAAAATGCGTAAAAAGAACATTCCTTTTGACGAGGTATATGATCTTTTTGCAGTTCGGATCATTTTGAACAGCAAGCCCGAAAATGAAAAATCTGATTGCTGGAAAGCCTATTCCATCGTTACCGACCTCTATCACCCAAATCCTGACAGGCTTCGCGACTGGATCTCCTCACCACGTGCCAATGGATACGAATCGCTTCACACCACTGTAATGGGCCCCCGGGGTCAATGGGTTGAAGTTCAAATTCGTACAACACGAATGAATGAAATTGCCGAGAAAGGATTTGCCGCACACTGGAAATACAAAGAAGAACCTAATAATGACAGCGGGCTTGACCAATGGATTCATAAAGTAAGGGAACTGCTGAGCAATCCGGAGTCAAATGCCCTTGACTTTCTGGATGATTTCAAGATGAACCTCTTCTCAGATGAAATCTTCATTTTTACACCAAAAGGGTCTTTAATTCAGCTCCCTGTAAATGCCACAGCATTGGATTTTGCATTTGAGATTCATACCGATATCGGTGCAAGTTGTATCGGAGCCAAGGTGAACTACAAACTGGTACCATTATCTTATAAACTTCAAAATGGCGATCAGGTAGAGATTATTACTTCCAGTAAACAGTCACCCAAAGAAGACTGGCTAAATTTTGTTGTTACTGCAAAGGCTAAATCGAAGATCAAATCCTCCTTAAAAGAAGAAAAACGTAAAATAGCTGAGAATGGCAAGGAAATCCTCGAGCGCAAGCTTAAATCATTAAAGGTCACTTACAATTCAGACAACCTCTACAAGCTTGCTTACTTTTTCAAGCTTCCATCAACACTTGATCTCTTTTATAATGTTGCACAGGGTAAAATTGATGTGAAGCAATTAAAAGAATTTGTTGCATCTGAAAAAATTGTCGAAAATAAGCCTGAAAAGATTGAATTTGTTCCGAATGAACAATTTAGTAAGAAGGTTAAAGGCGATGATAGCGATACTTTACTAATAGGTGAAGATCTGCAGAAACTGGATTATAAACTTTCGGCTTGTTGTAACCCGATCCCGGGAGATGATGTTTTTGGCTTTGTAACCGTCGGTGATGGAATTAAGATTCATCGTACCAACTGCCCGAATGCAGCTAAATTAATGGCAAACTACGGCTACAGGATTGTCAAAGCCAAATGGAATTCACAAAAAGAACTTGCATTTTTAACCGGCCTTCACATAACCGGAATTGATGATGTAGGACTGATCAATAAAATTACAACCGTTATATCCAGCGATTTCAAAGTCAATATGCGTTCGATCACAGTAGATACTGAAGATGGAATTTTTGAAGGCTCAATTATGGTCTATGTTAACAACACAAAACATCTGGACAACCTTATTTTAAAATTGAAGGAAGTGGTTGGGGTAAGCTCTGTGACCCGATTTGACTCTCATGATGAAGATATGGTAAAGGCCTCCTGAATTAAATGCTGAATATTCTTATTTTTTGGATAAATTTGGGCGTTATTTAATAGCACTATGCCCGGAAAAGATACAATTGCCCTAGTTATAAAGATTTTTGAGGCTTATCTGGAGAACAAAAGCCTGAGAAAGACTCCTGAACGTTACGCAATCCTGGAGGAAATCTACTCCCGTAACGATCATTTTGATGTGGAATCTTTGTACATCCATATGAAAAACAAGAAGTACCGGGTAAGTCGTGCCACTGTTTATAATACCCTTGAACTTTTAGTTTCATGTGATCTGGTTACCAAGCATCAGTTTGGCAAGAACATGGCTCAATTCGAAAAATCATATGGCTTTAAGCAGCATGATCATATAATTTGCATTGATTGCGGGAAGGTCGTGGAATTTTGTGATCCAAGGATACAGCAAATTCAAAGCATGATGGGTGATATTCTAAAATTTGAGATCAAACATCATTCACTCAATTTATATGGAAATTGCATACGCCTGAAAGAAGGGCATTGTGATTCATATGTTAATAAAAGTTAATCTAAACATACCTAATACTCCCTTATTATTAATCATGACTGTTGACGTATTGCTAGGCCTCCAATGGGGCGACGAAGGAAAAGGAAAAATTGTTGATGTTTTAAGTCCCGAATATGACTTAATTGCCCGCTTCCAGGGTGGGCCAAATGCCGGTCATACTTTGGAATTCGACAATCAGAAATATGTGCTGAATACCATTCCTTCCGGAATATTCAATGATAAAGCGATGAATCTCATTGGTAATGGTGTGGTTATTGATCCAATCATCCTAAAAAGGGAACTTGATAACCTTAAAAAAAATGGGTTTGACCCGGTTGCAAGAAAAAAAATGGTTATTGCCCGAAAAGCCCATTTGATTCTGCCAACACATCAGCTTTTGGATGCTGCATCCGAAAGCAATATGGGTGAAAGCAAAATAGGCTCAACTTTAAAAGGGATTGGACCAACCTACATGGATAAAACCGGCAGAAATGGTTTACGCGTGGGCGATACCATGCTTCCTGATTTCCGCGAACGTTACATGCGTTTGGTTAACAAACACCGTTCAATCTTATCACATTACGGTGAAATACCTGATTATTCAGAAAAGGAAGCTGCTTTTTTTGAGGCAATCGAATTATTAAAAGCAATACCACAGGTTGATAGTGAACATTTTGTAAATCAATACCTTAGAGATGGAAAAAAGGTATTGGCAGAGGGTGCACAGGGTACCATGCTCGATATTGACTTTGGCTCATATCCTTTTGTAACTTCATCCAACACAACCACCGCCGGTGCATGCACCGGACTTGGAGTGGCCCCTAAAAATATAGGCCATGTCATTGGTATCTTTAAAGCATACTGTACACGTGTAGGAAGCGGCCCCTTTCCAACTGAGCTTGAGAATGAAACCGGTGAAGAACTGAGAAGGCTTGGACATGAATTTGGGGCTACCACAGGCCGACCACGCCGTTGCGGATGGATAGACCTACCTGCTTTAAAATATGCAATCATGTTAAATGGCGTTACTGAGATGGTAATGACCAAGGCTGATGTATTAAGCGGGTTTGAAACTATTTATGCCTGTACCCATTATAAATACAATGGTGAAGTAGTTGATTATATGCCATACGATATTAACGCGATAAAGGCAGAACCTATATATGAGCCTATACCGGGATGGAAGGAAGATTTAACAGGCATCCGTGAAATTGATCAGATTCCTGAAAAGTTGAACAATTATATCGCTTACCTTGAAAAGCAGTTGGGTGTACCGATTAAATATCTTTCAGTAGGTCCGGATCGGGTTCAGACCCTGACTCTTTGTTAATTCGGGAAACAGAACATCCAGGGGTATTCATTTGATTCAAGGTATCTATGTTAAAGGTTTTTCATACCGATGATCCGGAAACTTTTAAATCAAAAGCTTTGTTTTGGGCAAACTCATTTGATACAGTTTGTTATTTTGATTCCAATAATTTTTCAGATCCCTACTCCGCATTTGGGGTTTATATAGCTGCAGGAAAAGCTGCCGGATTAAGTGTTACCAGTGGTAATGCTTTTACAGAGCTGGAAGATTTTTTACTTACAAACAAGGGCTATATTCCGGGTTACTTCTCCTACGACCTTAAAAATGAGACTGAAAACCTTATATCCGAAAATCCGGATTACCTGGAGTTCCCTGAAATTCATTTTTTTTCTCCAAAACACAGCATTCTGATCAGGAATAATGAGGTTAGTATCTTGAGTGATGCTGCAGATGAAGTTTGGAGCATGATTCATAAAACTCCTTTAAAGCCGCCTATGGGGAAGGCTAGCGGGCTCGCAATAAAAAGCAGGTTTAACAGGAATGAATACATCCAAACCGTTCAGGATATTAAAAAACACATTCAGAGGGGAGATATTTATGAGATCAATTTTTGTCAGGAATTTTATGCAGAGAATGCAGAAATTGATCCGTTAGAGATTTTTATTGCACTTAACAAACTCTCTCCAACCCCATTTGCCAATTATTTTAAAATAAATGAGCACTATATTGTTTCGGCTACACCTGAACGTTTTTTGAGCCGCAGAGGAAACAAATTGATCAGTCAGCCTATAAAAGGTACATCATCCCGGAAGACCAATGGTTCAAGAGATAAAAAGCAGAAAGAAGAACTATTAAAAAATGAGAAAGAACGTGCTGAAAACGTCATGATTGTAGATTTGGTTCGGAATGACCTCACCAAAAGTGCAAAGCCAGGAACAGTACGGGTGGAAGAACTCTTCGGTATATATAGCTTTAAACAGGTTCATCAGATGATCTCAACAGTGGTTTGTGAAGCAGATCAAACCCTTACCAATGCCGGGATCATTGCAAACACTTTTCCGATGGGTTCAATGACTGGTGCGCCTAAAATAAGAGCGATGCAACTGGCTGAAAAATATGAACGGAGTAAACGAGGTGTCTATTCAGGTGCTGTTGGTTATTTCGCACCTAATGGTGATTTTGATTTCAATGTGGTCATCCGCACAATCCTCTATAATGCCAAACATAAATACCTCTCATTTCATGTTGGCAGCGCCATTACCCTGGATTCAGATGCGGAGAAAGAATATGAAGAATGTCTTTTGAAAGGAAAGGCAATCAGGGATGTATTAAAGTAAGACGATTCCTGATTGCCACATGTTTATTTCACTCTGGCGCCGGTATAATACTGGCGCGCTTCAGGCAACAGTTTCCTGATCGCAGAAATCCTGCTTGCATCGCTTGGGTGTGAACTTAAAAATTCAGGAGGTGCACCACTGCTGCTTTTAGCTGTGGCCATCCGCTCCCAGAATGCTACAGCATTATCAGGATTATATCCGGCCATAGCCATGAAAATAATCCCTAAACGATCCGCTTCACTTTCCTGGTTGCGGGAGTACTTCAACATTGCAAGCTGACCTCCTATACCGTAAAGCTGACCTATTATCTGCTGAGTGCCTTGTGATGCACCGCCTACAGCAGCACCAAGAATTCCACCCCCGGCCTGAGCAAGTGACATTTGAGAATATCTTTCTGCAGCATGTTGTGCGATGGCATGAGCGATCTCATGTCCCATAACAGTTGCAAGACCTGATTCATTCTGGGTAACAGGCAAGATTCCTGAGTAAATTGCCACTTTTCCTCCCGGCATACACCAGGCGTTAATATCCTTACTCTCTACCAGAGTAAATTGATAATTATAGTTGTACTTATCCCCAAAACCATTTGCCTGCATGTAACGGTTAATAGCTGAGGCAAGTTTATTTCCAACTGTTTTCACCTGCTGTGCATTCGTACCACTTGAAATTACTTTGGTAGAAGGATCAGAAAGAAATTGATTATAAGCATTGGCAGCTTCATTTTGCAGGGCGGAATCATCCACCAGACTTAACTGGCTTCGCCCTGTTAGCGGAACCTGAGAGCAGGAAGACAGGAATATTCCGACCGCTGCTGCGATGATCAAGTTTAATTTTTTCATGATTAATAATTAAATAATGTGATTATTGAGCTTTTCTTTTAAACAGATTTACTCTGGATTCTTTTCCTTTTAGAAGTCGCTCGATATTCTTTTGATGTGTCACTAAAATCAGAACACATATGCACATTCCATAAAGCAGGACGGAACGGATTGGTGATTGAAATATGAAAATGATACTGAGGGGGAACGAAAACCCCGCCATTATGGAGCTTAGTGATACATATTTGAAAATCAGCAAAAATACAACAAAGGTAAGAACGCAAAGCATCGCTGCCTCCGAGTGTACTGCCAATATCATACCAAATAATGTGGCAACCCCTTTACCTCCCCGAAAACCTGCAAAAACAGGAAATAAGTGCCCTAATACTGCGGTTACCCCTAGCGCCAGCTGATAATTCACAAATTGTACCGAATTTTGAGGACCGGTTACCGAAAGTCCGATCAGATATGCAAGATTTGTTGCCGTATAACCTTTAAAAATATCGAGAAACATCACAGCGATGCCGGCTTTTTTACCCAATACCCTGAATGTGTTGGTTGCACCGGCATTCCCACTGCCATACTCCCTTACATCTATTCCATAAAAAGCCTGACCAATCCAAACTGCCGTAGGAATTGATCCGAAAAGATATGCAACAATTAAGGCCGAGAGCGAGAAAATCGAGATCATTCTTTACAATATTACAAATTCGATCAGGTCTATCTGTGAAAAAATAAATATTAATGGGACTTAACAGCCTTTAGGCTCATGTCCATACTTTTAACTGAATGTGTTAATGCACCCATTGAAACATAATCAACCCCGCATTTGGCGTACTCTAAAACATTCTGCTCAGTAATACCACCCGAAGCTTCTGTTATATATGATCCATTAACCAGGCCAACAGCCTCTTTGAGTAAAGAGAAATTAAAATTATCAAGTAATATTCTATCGATTTGACCAAAATTCATCACTTCTTTCAACTCATCCAAATTTCTAACCTCAACTTCAACGGGAATACTGATTTTATTCGCTTTTAAATAGGCCTGAGCAGATTTTATTGCATTACTTATCCCCCCGGCATAATCAACGTGATTATCCTTGATCAAAATCATATCGTACAAACCAAACCTGTGATTGACCCCTCCCCCTATTTTAACAGCCATTTTTTCGAGATAACGGAGGCCGGGAGTAGTTTTACGGGTATCCAGCACTTTGGTACCGGTATCTTTAAGGATTTTTACTATCCGATTGGTGGTACTTGCTATACCACTCATTCTCTGCATTATATTCAATACCAAACGCTCTGCTTTAAGAATGGAATGCACACTACCGCTTACATAAAGGGCAATGTCACCCGGCTTAACAGACTCGCCGTCCTGAATGAAAATTTCAATTTGAAGATTTGGATCAACCAGTTTGAATATTTCTCTAGAGACATCAACACCTGCGATAATACCATCGTCTTTGATCAACAACTTCGCTTTACCTGTCTGGCCTTTAGGGATAGTTGAAAGTGAGGTATGATCACCATCACCAATATCCTCGGCAAGAGCGCTCAATAGGAATGGCTCTAATATTGCTTTGTCTAAATTCATTGTAATTGGTCAGGCAAAAATAGAAATACTTAATTAAAATCCCTATTCTTTATCGTTTTCGATCGTAATGGTTTTGATCAAAAATTTATTGCCATTATTTGCCATTGATATTGAAACCCTTAGTTTTTTTGATTTAGATTCAAACGATAGCACTCCAAATTTATAGTTTGAACTTGAACTAAGCCGGTGAAGAACTTTTACCGAAACTGCTGAATGCCTGGAAAAAAAATCACGAAGAATTAATTCCGCTTGTGCTTTTGAGTACTCACCTTCCTCAGAAAGTATGTCTAATTCAATCACACTTTCAAAGTATGCTGCAATATCTTTACTGTTTGAATCCTTGAAATAGACTGATAGAGTGTCAAATATATCCTTCTGTTGTACCTCAGGTTGTATAAATAAAAAAAAACAAGAAATAGTACTGATTATTAGAATTTTGATTCCCATTTTTTTTTAAATAATAGCACTAAAAGTATGCCATAATACAGATACTGTAAATTTATTTAATTTGGGCGTATATTTGCATTGTGAAAAATAAAAAAGCAATTCTTTTAATCCTCGACGGCTGGGGCTACGGAAATCATGATAAATCTGATGCAGTGAGTATGGCTGATACCCCTTTTTTCGATTATTTAATCAACACCTACCCAAACTCAAAATTACAGGCTTCCGGAGAAGCGGTTGGCCTTCCTTCCGGACAGATGGGTAATTCGGAAGTGGGGCATATGAATCTGGGAGCAGGCAGGGTTATCTATCAGGAATTAGGACGTATAAACAAGGCGGTTGAAGATAATGAGCTAAATGATCAACCAGTACTGAAAGCAGCATTCAATTATGCAAAACATGCAAATAAAAATGTACACTTTATTGGACTTTTATCCAATGGAGGCGTTCATTCTCACATTAATCATCTGAAAGGTTTATGCGATGCTGCAAAAGCCAATCAGGTAAAAAATGTGTTCATCCATGCTTTTATGGATGGGCGCGATACTGATCCGGCCTCCGGATTACAGTTTGTGCAGGAATTGAATGCTCATCTTGAGCATTCGACGGGAACCATCGCTACTGCTATAGGCCGCTATTATGCAATGGATAGAGATAATCGTTGGGAACGGATTAAACTGGCCTATGATCTGATGGTTCATGGAACAGGTAAACCAAGCAATAATATTTCAGACAGTATACAGCAGTCGTATGAGGCAGGAATTAGCGATGAATTTATTGAACCTATTGTAAAAATCGATAATGACGGTATACCAGTTGGAAAGATTGAGACTGGAGATGTAGTAATATGCTTCAATTTCAGAACTGACCGGGGAAGGGAAATTACTACTGTACTGACTCAGCAATCATTTCCTGAATACAATATGCAGGCACTTGATCTTTATTATGTAACTCTGACCACTTATGATGAAACATTTAAAAATGTTCATGTTGTATTTACTAAAGATGATCTGAATGAAACCCTTGGAGCAGTCCTGGAACAAAATCACAAAAATCAAATTCGGATTGCGGAAACAGAAAAATACCCCCATGTTACCTTTTTCTTCTCAGGGGGGAGAGAGCGGGAATTTGATAATGAGAAACGGATTCTGATTCCATCCCCTAAAGTTGCAACTTATGATCTCCAACCAGAGATGAGTGCCTCAATAATTGCAGAGGCAATTTGTATCGAACTTGAAAGTGGATGGCCTGATTTCGTCTGTTTGAATTTCGCTAACCCGGATATGGTAGGACATACAGGTGTATTCAGTGCGGTGGTGAAGGCAGTAGAAACCGTTGACCGGTGTCTGGAACAAGTAGTTAAATGCGGAATAAAAAACGGTTATTCATTTATTATCCTGGCAGATCATGGCAATGCAGATTATATGATAAATGAGGATGGCTCTCCAAATACCGCACATACTACAAACCTTGTTCCCTGTATTCTGATAGATGAGAATTATAAACATATCAAAGACGGCAAACTGGGTGATATTGCACCTACAATCCTGAAAATAATGAATATTAAATCGCCGGAAATAATGAGCGGTGAAATATTGGTTTTTTAATGTATCGTAAGTCATTTATTCTCCTTATTATTTTTATTTCCTCATGTACAGGTGGGGAAGAATTGGAAACAAAAACTCAATTTTTTGATATCAAAGGATTTTTTGAAGCTGAGGCTAATAGACTGTCAAACAAAAAATCATACGTAGATAAGAGTGTTATTCAAAATAATCAGGCAGAGGTTAAAAAAAAACTAGCTGTAGACTGGGATAATGAACTTGCCCTATTCATAGCCTCAGATATTAATAAGCCTGCCTGGATTGATAGCTACAAGGTTGTAGGTGATGGTGTCCGGGTCACCTACCTGGCAATTGATACGAATCTTCGCACCAGATTTGTGGAGATACTAAAGGATAAGCAGGGAAAAGCTGTATATTTCAAAATAAAAAATTATACCCGGAGTAAGTTGTATGAATCTTCTGAAGAATTGTCATATTTTCCAGATTCGATTTACAAGATAAATAAAAATCAAACTGTGCTATTCCTGGGCAGTAACACTTATCAGATCATTGGGAAAATATTAAAATAAAAATCAATCCTATTCCCTGCTGTCTTGAAAATTTGCTAACTTATTATAAATAAACCCATAATAGATCATCAATATAATAAGACCAATGATAAAAAATATCATTGCAAAAGAACGTAAGCTATCATCGTAAAAAAACTCACCAATCATCCAGATTGTATTGGCCATTATCCAAAAACAGACAGCCAGGTTGTGATAAAGTTCGGAAATTATCTTTCTGAACTTAAATGTGATAAAAAAAGCGAGGAATAGTGTAGGGAAGATCATAATTAACCCAAATATCCGCAAATCCAAAACCCAACAGGTGTCTTTAAGTAACCAGCATGCAATATGAAGATTTTCGAACTTTCTGATTGATTTAAGCATTGGAGAAAATGAGTAATCTGAATATCCTAAATTTTCAATAAAAGGAAAACCCGGAACATGCCGGGTTTTCAAACTGTATTGATAATACTATTTCAGATTCTGAAGATATATTTTTGCGTCTTCCAACTGAGTAATGATATCCCTGCGGTCGGGGGTGATTGATAATACTTTTTCAAAATCTGAAATGCAGGATCTGAAGGAACCCGTTGCTTTGTTCTTATCGTATAAGCCAGGAATTTTTTGACCTTTAAGTACACCATAATCCCGGTAAGCTACCGCCCTGTTCTGATATAATTTAACATCATCGGCGTTCAGGTCAATTGCTTTCGAAAAATCCTTGATAGAAGAAAGGAGCAGTTTCTCTCTATCGGCATTTGCAATACCCTTTGTATCATTTGCCATAATATTACTGGCTTTGCCTCTGTAGTAATAGGCACTATTTTCAGAAGGTTTTAAGGCAATGACCTTATTGAAGGTATTCACCGACTCTTTATACCTTGCAGCATGATAATAAGAGTACCCTAACATATACAAGGTATTTAAATCAGTTGAGTCTTTCGCAAGTGCTTTTTCAAGGTTTGAAACGGCAGCTTTGAAATCCCCGTCAATCAGAGCCTTCTGGCCCATTTTGTGGTAAGCGGTCTGAGCGAAAGCAATATTCGCTGTTAATAGAATAATTAGTAAACCTGAAAATGATCTCATTTTAATTGGTGACAGTTTAATTTCGTAGCAATAACGATCCTTTATATTTAATATTTTAAATGTACGAATTTAGTTTCTTGATAGAAACAAACTATGCCAAATTAATAAAACATGTCAGAAAATTTGTCTGTATATTTCTTTTTATCTGCCTATTTTATTAAATACAGGGATTTGGCACATACCTTGCACTTTTAGTTTTCAGGCTGATTTAATCGGCTTTTGAGAAAATTCAACTGTCATAATGACGTTATTAAGATATAGATGAGTAACTACGATAATTTTGATTTCAATCGCACTTTACCTTTAATTAGTGAAGATACCGAGTTCTTTCCACTGATGTCACAGGAAGATGAGGAGGAAATGAATAATGAAGAAACACCCGACATTTTGTCGATACTGCCTTTACGCAATACCGTATTATTTCCGGGTGTGGTAATTCCGATCACGGTTGGGAGGGATAAATCAATCAAACTGATTAAAGATGCATATCGTGGTGAAAGAATAATTGGAGTGGTGTCTCAAAAGGATGTAGGAATTGAAGATCCTGAATTCGAACAATTAAATCAGGTAGGTACAGTTGCGCTGATAATTAAGATGCTTCAGATGCCTGATGGGAACACTACGGTGATTATTCAAGGTAAACAGCGTTTTCGTTTGAATGAAGAGGTACAGAGCGACCCATATATTAAGGCCAGTATACAGAAGTTTGAGGAGGTTCGTCCCAAGGCCGACAAGGAGTTTAAGGCACTAATGGCATCTATAAAGGAGATGGCCATGCAAATTATTCAGCTTTCCCCGAATATTCCAAGTGAAGCCGGTATCGCCATAAAGAATATTGAAAGTTCATCTTTCCTGATCAATTTCATTTCTTCAAATATGAATGCTGAGGTTTCTGCAAAACAGCAGATGCTGGAAGTTGCTAACCTTCATGATCGGGCAAAAATGGTTCTGGTGCATTTAACCCAGGAACTGCAAATGCAGGAACTAAAAAACCAGATACAGTCGAAAGTGCGTGTTGACCTGGATAAGCAACAGCGGGATTATTTCCTGAATCAGCAGTTAAAAACTATCCAGGAGGAGCTCGGAGGAAATTCCCCCGACCTTGAGTTAGAAAACCTGAGAGGCCGTGCCGCGCTTAAAAAATGGAGTAAAGAGGCAGCCGTTCACTTTAACAAAGAAATTGAGAAACTGGCCAGAATGAATCCTGCTGCAGCAGATTATTCGATTCAAATCAATTATCTCGAGCTATTACTGGATCTTCCATGGAATGATTTCACTAAGGATATTTTTGATCTTAAACGTGCCGTTAAAATCCTTGAAAAGGATCATTATGGATTGGATAAAGTAAAGCAACGAATTATTGAATACCTCGCTGTACTTAAATTAAAACATAATATGAAGGCGCCGATCCTTTGCCTGGTAGGCCCTCCGGGAGTAGGAAAAACCTCACTTGGTAAATCAATTGCGAAGGCTTTAGGCAGGAAATATGTCCGCATGGCCCTTGGTGGAATCAGGGATGAAGCGGAAATCAGAGGCCATCGCAAAACATATATCGGTGCCATGCCTGGTCGTATTATCCAATCCATAAAAAAAGCGGGCAGTTCAAACCCGGTATTTGTACTTGACGAAATAGATAAAGTTGGCAATGATTTTCGGGGTGATCCATCATCAGCACTTCTCGAAGTGCTTGATCCTGAGCAGAATAATGCATTCTACGATCACTATGTAGAAGTAGATTATGACCTGTCGAGCGTGATGTTCGTAGCAACTGCCAACAACCTTAGTTCTATTCAACCGGCCTTACTGGATCGGATGGAGATTATTGAAGTAAACGGCTACACCATTGAAGAGAAAATTGAGATCGCCAAACAGCATCTCTTACCAAAGCAGCGTGAACAACACGGCATTAAAGCGAAAGATATCAGCCTTAAAAATCAGGTTCTTGAAAAAGTAATCGAAGACTATACCAGAGAATCCGGAGTTCGTGGCCTTGAGAAGAAAATAGGTTCACTGGTACGTGGAATTGCGACCAAAATTGCAATGGATCTTGATTATAATCCGGCAGTCAGTAAAACCGATGTGGAAACTATTCTTGGTCCGCCAATTTACGACAAGGACTTGTACGAAGGCAATGAAGTTGCCGGCGTAGTAACTGGCCTGGCATGGACCCAGGTGGGCGGGGATATTTTGTTTATTGAAGCAAGTCTTAGCCCCGGGAAAGGGAAATTATCCATGACCGGGAGCCTGGGGGATGTAATGAAGGAATCTGCAACAATTGCTATGGCCTATTTACGAGCCAACTCATCAAAATTTAATATAGATAACCGTTTATTTGACCAATGGGATGTCCATGTGCATGTTCCTGCCGGAGCAACACCTAAAGACGGCCCATCGGCAGGGATTACCATGCTCACGGCACTTACTTCGGCATTCACCCAACGCAAGGTCAAACCTCATCTGGCAATGACAGGCGAAATTACCCTGCGTGGTAAAGTGCTACCAGTTGGTGGTATTAAAGAGAAGATATTAGCCGCAAAGAGAGCAAATATTAAAGAGATAATTCTATCAAAATCGAACAGAAAAGATATACTTGAAATTAAGGAGGATTATATTAAAGACTTAAACTTTCATTATGTGACCGAAATGAAGGAAGTAATTGAGCTTGCATTGAGTAAAGACAAGGTAAAGGATGCAATAGATCTTTCTTTAAAGACTAAATTAGCTGAAGTGCATTAATTTGTCAAGAAATTCTGTAATAATCTTAATTTTATTGTGCACCTATCTAAAATTCAGATTATGATAGCCAGAATTACTATAATATTAATCTTTTGTATTTCGCTAATAAGTAATACAAGAGCGCAGGAAAACAGAGCAGAATCTTCAGTACCTGAAAAAAGAGCGCAAAATATATTTGTTGAACTTGGTGGGCAGGGCTTATTATTCACCGCCAATTATGATACACGTTTTTCCAACCGAAGGGATGGGCTAGGCGGGAGGGTTGGAATAGGTTATGTTGCCATAGACGGAGATAATGCTACCACTGTACCATTATCCCTCAATTATCTTTTAGGCAAGGGGAAACATTTTTTTGAAATGGGTCTTGGAGCAACATTTATGGCTACAGGCGGTACTGAAAATTCCTTTTTTTTTGATGATAATAATAGCAATGTAATTGGTACTATGAGCTTTTCATACCGATTACAGCCCTCGAATGGCGGCTTTTCACTTAGGGCTGGAATTACTCCGGTTTTCAACAAAAACTTTTTTATTCCATACTACGCTGGTTTAAGCTTAGGTTACAGTTTTTAATCTATAATACAAGATGTTTACAGTTTTAATTCCCTCTAAACATATTACTCTAAATAACTGAATGAAAAAAATACTCCTGTTATTAACTCTTGCGTTATGTCTTACATTTTTGAGATCAAATGCTCAATACAATAGTTATAAAAGTGAATTGGGATTTAGAAGTGATAATGATTCCTATCTGGCACAAGGCCAGGACAGATATTACACCAATGGCCTGTTTGTGAAGTACAGAAGTGCCATCGATCAGTCGGCTATAAAAAACCCAAAGTTGAATAAAATTATCTGGGAGCTTGAATCCGGGCAAAAAATGTTTAATCCGCAAACAGGAAGTATTATGAATCCGGATTTTATTGACCGGCCTTTCGCAGCTTATCTCTATGTAGGCGGAGCTATCAATTTCCTTTATAATTCTGAAGGCAATCTCAAATTAAAAATGCAGATTGGAACTATTGGCCCATCAGCAAAAGGGAAAGAGGCCCAGGAGTTCCTGCACAATACATTTGGTTTTTATGAAATTGATGGCTGGCAATGGCAGGTTAATAATGAGTTAGGGATCAATTCGAGCCTGGAATTTCAAAAGCTTATCGGTAGGCTGGGGTCCCAAAAAACAGATTTTAGTGTAAGCTCTTATCTCAATGCCGGAAACACTTTTGCCGGTGCAGGTGCCGGAATACTTTTCCGTACGGGTGCCATAAATCCACTACATAGCTCTGCAAGTACCCAAAGCGTTGTTTCAAATAATAGCAAATCAAAAGTTGAAAAAGAATTTTTTTTCTACGCAAAACCCATGCTTCATTTCATAGCTTATGACGCAACGATCAAGGGTGGTATGTTCAGGAATGAAAAAGGACCTGTGGTCTTTGATGCAAAACCCCTGGTTTTCAGTCAGCAGGCCGGTGCTATTTTTTCAAGAAACAGATGGACAGCTGATTTTTCTGTTATATTCAAATCAAGGGAGATTAAAAGTAGCGCAAAACCTCATCAATACGGCTCTATGGCCCTATTTTACAGGTTAAATAAAGAATAGTTTATTCTCTAAAAAAATCCCTTCTGCTTATTTTCTTTAGCGCATTTAAATGTTTTGTCCTGAGCCTGCTTTCAATAGCTGAATGTTTGGGTTTTGTAGCTTTTCTGGCAGGAGGCACAAATAGGGCATTTTTGATCAATTGCTGAAGTTTTACCAAACTTTTCTGTTTATTAAGCAACTGACTTCTCTCCTCCTCGGTTATAACTTGTAATATTCCTTCAGAATTTATCTTATTAGCAAGTTTTTTCATTAAAATTTGCTTCTGCTCCCCGGTAAATAACCCGGATGCCTGAATATTGAGATTCAGTTCCACTTTTGAGGAAACCTTATTCACATTCTGACCACCTTTGCCACCACTTCTGGAAGTTTTGAAGCTAACCTCCTTAATCAAATCCTTTACCGCAAATTCCATGAACAAAATTATCGATTACTGAATAATAAATAGCATCCTATAGCAGCTCCTTTCAAAATAATATCAACCGGAAATCGAAAGCAAATTCTATTTTTGCAGTGATGAGCAAAAACATAGTCATAGCCATAGATGGTTATTCATCCTGCGGAAAGAGTACAATTGCAAAAGCCCTGGCTAAAAAGCTGCATTTTATTTACATAGATACCGGTGCGATGTACCGTGCTGTAACGCTCTATTTCCTGCGGAATAAAATTGACCTAAACAATCCTGTTGCTGTAAATACCGCTCTGGATAATATCAATATCAACCTGGATAACCATAATGAACAGACTTTAGTACTGTTAAATGAGGAAGATGTATCTGAAGAAATACGACAAATGCCTGTATCAGAGAAAGTGAGTCAGGTAAGTGCAATCAAAGCTGTTCGCACAGAAATGGTAAAACAGCAGCAAAGAATGGGTAAATCCAAAAACATCATCATGGATGGTCGTGATATAGGTACAGTAGTCTTTCCTGATGCTACACTGAAATTTTTCATGACTGCCGACCCGCATATTCGTGCAGAACGACGCTATAAAGAACTGATAAATAAGGGAGAAAAGGTGAGTTTAGAAGAAATCTATGAGAATCTTGCACTTCGAGACCATCAGGACACAACCAGGGAAGAAAGTCCCTTATCAAAGGCAAAAGATGCCATTGTACTTGACAATTCAACAATTAACCAGGAAATGCAACTGGAATTCGCATTAACTTATATAAGGCCATTGCTATCAGATAAAAACCTCGAATAATACCTCTCTATTCAATAAAAGCCTTCATAACAGAGAGGCTTAATCCAAGGATTCCAGTCGTCCCAAAGATTTAAATACCCAGACCCCTCCGATTTAATTAAAATAAAGCATAGAAATGTTTTTTATTAAAAATCTTATTTTCTACCTTTGCAGTCCGATTTAATGATCGGAAAAAGGAGATAAATTAATTAATGGCCAAAAAACTAGAAGCCGAAAAGGAGTTGACTGCTAAACAAGCGGAGCTTCAGGGCGAAGAAACCACTACGGTTAAACAAAAGGAAACCATTGAATCAGAAGCTGATTCAGTGTCGATCGAAGAGATCAAATCAAAAACACTCATCACCCCTACAGGCGATTTCGACTGGGATGCTGATGACAAAGGGTTCGGAAATTACAGTGCAGCAGACCGTGAAAAGTTTGAAGAAATGTATGCAGGGACTTTTAATTCGATTAATAAGGGCGAGATTATCTCGGGAATTGTTGTATCAATCAACAACAAAGATGTAGTATTGAACATTGGGTTTAAATCTGATGGTTTAGTATCACTATCTGAATTCCGTGATACACCTGACCTTAAAATCGGTGACAGCGTTGATGTATTTGTAGAATCACAGGAAGATGCTAACGGTCAGTTAGTATTATCCCGTAAGCGTGCAAAAACCCAGCGTTCATGGGAAACAATCAATGAAGCTTTGGATCAGGACAAAATCATTACTGGTTTTGTTAAGAGCCGTACAAAAGGTGGATTAATTGTGGACATTATGGGTGTTGAAGCTTTCCTTCCGGGATCGCAAATCGACATCAAACCTATTCGTGATTACGATATTTACGTTGGTAAAACAATGGAATTCAAGGTTGTTAAAATCAATCATGAGTTCAAAAACGTTGTAGTATCACACAAAGTGTTGATTGAAGACGATTTAGAAAATCAAAAAACTGAGATCGTTGCGAAACTGGAAAAAGGACAAGTACTTGAAGGTACAGTTAAAAACATTACTGATTTCGGTGTGTTTATTGACCTTGGTGGCGTAGACGGTTTATTACACATAACTGATATTTCATGGGGCCGTATTGAACATCCACGTGAAGTATTAAACCTTGATCAAAAGATCAACGTTGTTGTTTTAGACTTTGATGACGAGAAAAAACGTATCGCATTAGGATTAAAGCAATTAACTCCACACCCTTGGGAAGCATTAGATACGGCATTAGAGATCGGATCTAAAGTTAAAGGAAGAATCGTAACTGTTGCAGATTACGGTGCATTCCTTGAAATTACTCCGGGTGTTGAAGGTTTGATTCACGTATCTGAAATGTCATGGTCTCAAAATCTTCGTAACCCTCAGGAATTCCTGAAAGTTGGCGACGAGGTAGAAGCTCAGGTTTTGACCTTAGATCGTAACGAACGTAAAATGAGCCTTGGTATCAAGCAACTTACTCCGGATCCATGGAAAAACATCGGTGAGCGCTACCCTATCGGAAGCAAGCACAAAGCTGTTGTTAAGAACATGACCAATTTTGGTGTATTTGTTGAGATTGAAGAAGGTATCGACGGATTGATTCATATTTCTGACCTTTCCTGGTCTAAGAAGGTTAATCACCCCAATGAATTCACTAAAGTAGGTGAAGAACTTGATGTAGTTGTCTTAGAACTTGATGAGGCTAACCGTAAACTGAGCTTAGGCCATAAACAGTTAGAGGAAAATCCTTGGGAAACTTTTGAAACTGTATTTACAATGGATTCAATCCACGAAGGTACTGTGTTAAAAGTTACTGATAAAGGTGCTATCATTGCTCTACCATATGGTGTTGAAGGATTTGCTCCAACTAAACACATGGTAAAAGAAGATGGCAGTTCAGTTAAAGCTGAAGAAACTGCAGAATTCAGAATCATTGAATTTAATAAAGATTCTAAGCGTATTGTAGTTTCTCATGCCCGTATTTGGGAAGAGGCTAAAGCTGAAGAGCGCAAAGAAGAGTTCAACGCTAAAAAGAAAGAAGCTAAAGCAACAACTACTGCCGTTAAAAAGGTAAAAGAGTCTGTTGAAAAATCAACTTTAGGTGATCTGGGTGTATTGGCACAATTGAAAGAGAAGATGGAAGGTGCAGAAAGCAAAGCCAAGAAAGCTAAGAAAACTGAAGAGGATGCAGCTGCAAGTACTGAAGCAGCAGAAACTTCCGAAGAAAAAGCAGAATAAGCTATATCTTATATTCTTGAAAGCCCTGATGAAAATCAGGGCTTTTTTTGTTTTTACTCATTCTCCACCCGAAAGCTTTCGGGTCTCCATTCTCAATTCCTTAGCATCTAAAACTTACCTGTAAACTTTTAGCTTAATCCTTTCAGCTTTTAGCTTTTTTCCCTACTTTTGCTCAAATTAAACCAAGATGCAAAAACTCACCCTGCTTGACGGTCCGAAATTCCAGATCACCATACAGCGCCTTTGCCATCAATTAATAGAAAATCACAATCTTTTTGAAAACTCTGTCATATTAGGAATTCAGCCGCGTGGAATTTTTCTTGCAAAACGTATTATCACAGAACTAAAAATCAGTCTTCCCAAGGTTGAGATTGAAAGCGGAAATCTGGACATAACATTTTTCAGGGATGATTTCCGTCGCAAGGATGGATTATTGATACCAAGCAGCACAGAAATCGATTTTATTATTGAAGGAAAAAAGGTAATCCTGGTGGATGATGTACTTTGGACCGGCAGAACCATCAGGGCAGCAATGGATGCTTTGCAATCATTCGGAAGACCAGAAAAGGTTGAACTTTTAACCCTTGTTGACAGGCGTTTTTCAAGGCACTTACCAATTGAAGCCGATTATATCGGAATTAAGGTTGACACCATTGCCTCACAAAAAGTTATTGTTAGCTGGAAAGAAACTGATCAAGAGGACAAAGTAATCTTACTATCAGAAAAATAATGGCAGAACCAATTCAAACGTTAAGCACTAATCACCTGCTGGGAATTAAGGATCTCACTACCAGAGATATTGAATTGATTTTTGAAACTGCCGATACCTTTAAAGATGTATTGAACCGGCCCATTAAAAAGGTACCCTCCCTGCGGGATATCACCATTGCGAATATTTTCTTTGAAAACTCGACACGTACACGTCTTTCCTTTGAACTTGCTCAGAAAAGGCTTTCTGCAGACATAGTAAATTTTGCTGCATCTTCCTCCTCTGTCAGTAAAGGGGAAACCCTGATTGATACAGTGAATAACATTTTGTCAATGAAAGTTGACATGGTCGTTATGCGACACCCCTATCCTGGTGCTGCTGTATTTTTAAGTAAGCACGTTAAGGCCCAGATTGTGAATGCGGGAGATGGTGCGCATGAGCATCCTACACAAGCACTTCTTGATGCCTTTTCGATCCGGGAGAGATATGGAGAAGTCAGAGGAAAGAAAATTGCCATTATTGGTGATGTACTTCATTCACGCGTTGCACTTTCAAACATTCTCTGTCTCCACAAATTAGGTGCTGAAGTAATGGTTTGTGGACCCAGTACACTAATCCCCAGGTATATTGAAACATTGGGTGTAAAGATTGAACATGACCTTATGAAGGCTTTAAACTGGTGCGATGTCGCAAATATGCTTCGTATACAACTCGAACGTCAGGATATTAAATACTTCCCATCTTTAAGGGAATATTCCATGATGTATGGTTTGAATAAGCATATCCTTAACTCACTGGATAAGGAAATCACCGTAATGCATCCCGGCCCTATCAACCGGGGGGTCGAAATCACCAGCGACGTTGCTGATAGTAAGCAGTCAATCATCCTTGATCAGGTTGAAAACGGGGTAGCTATCCGGATGGCTGTATTATATCTACTTGCGAACCAGGGGAACAAGTAACTCAATTGTTGACCTGATTTTACTGATTATCTCATCTACTATAACATCATTTACTATTTTCCGTTAATACTCTGTTTTCAACACATGTTAATTACTAATGTGAATAGCCTTAGGGCCTTTAGATTAAATTAGCGAATATTATTTTGGTTACTTATGCTCAGACAATACGCAATCTTCACACTACTGCTTACATTTTTAGCCACCCCACTCTTTGCTCAAAATACGGCATGGATTGAAATAAATCAGTTCTATAAAGGTGGAATAGAATTGTTGGATCAGGGAAAATATGCCGCAGCAGCACAACAATTTGGTCGTGCAAGCAAATTTGAACAAAAAAGCTCTGTGCGGGCAGAATTAAATCCGGAATTAAGTCTGATAAAAGAAAATTCCCAGTATTATATAGCTTTTTGTGCCCTTGAATTAGGGAACAGTGATGCAGAATCTTTATTTATCGATTTTATCAATAAGTATCCGGCAAGCAATTACACTAAACTCGCTTATTATCATCTTGGAAGATCCTATTTTTCAAAGAAAAACTACCCTAAAACCATAGAATGGCTAACAAAACTCGAAGGAAATAATATTTCCGGAAAAGAATCTTCAGAATACAGATATAAACTGGCTTATTCTTATTTCGAAATCAAAGACAATGATAAAGCAAAACCAATATTTGCTGAATTGAGAAACGAGAAAAGCACGTATAATGAGCTCTCTATCTATTACTATGCTTATATCAGCTACCTGCAAAAGGATTACAAAACTGCTTTAACTGAGTTTGAAAGACTAAAGGGGTCAAAATCTTATGAAACTAGTTATCCCTATTATATTTCGGCGATGTACTTCCTGGATCAGCGTTATGATGATGTGCTAAACTATGCGATACCAATATTGAATTCTACTAAACAAGTCTATGAAACAGAAATGTTCCGGATAGTAGGTGCTTCATACTTTGCAAAGTCTGATTACACTAATGCAGGTGTTTATTATAAAAACTTTCAGCAAAATGATCAGGGTAAAACTCAAAACAATCAGGATAATTATCAGATTGGTTATACCTGGTATAAACTAAAAGATTACAAGAATGCAATAGTTGAGCTTGAAAAACTGGAAACAACAGATCAGTATTTCCAGAGTGGAATGATTGCTCTGGGCGAGTCATTTCTAAAAACAGATAATAAACAAGGTGCGAGAAGTGCTTTTTTTAAAGCCTCAAGGTTAGATTATGATAAAAAATTACAGGAAGAAGGTTTATTCAATTATGCGAAATTATCCTATGAACTTGATTTTCATCAGGTTGCTTTAGACGCTACCCAACAATTCATTAAAACATACTCCTATTCAGAAAAGCTGGATGAAGCTAAAATTCTACTGGGTGAAATCTTGCTCAGCACAAAAAATTACAAAGATGCAATTGATATCCTCGAGAGCATTCCCAATAGAAACCGGGAGGCCAACGCTGTCTATCAAAAAGTTACCTATTTCCGCGGACTTGAATACTATAATGAAAGGGCATTTCAGAATGGAATTTCCATGTTCATGCGCTCAAATACTAATGCGGTAGACAATGAGATCCATGCCCTATCAACCTACTGGCTGGCAGAAGCGATGTACGAGGTCAGGAAGTTTGGTGAATCGGTTGACAACTTTGAGAAGTTTATGACTCTTCCGGCTGCAAAAAGAACCGATGTATTCAATTTTGCACATTATGCATTGGCATATGCTGCTTTTGAACATGAAAATTACAGAAAAGCAGCTACCTATTTCAAGCGATTCCTGCAAGGGAATGAAAAAGATGTGAATACTATCAATGATGCAGTACTTCGGCTAGCCGACTCCTATTTTGTATTAAAAGATTATGGTGATGCATTAGGCTATTATGACCGGATTATCTCCTATAAAACATCTAGTGAGGATTATGCAATGTTTCAACGGGGTATGATCCAGGGTTTACAAGGACAGAATGATTTAAAAATTGCAACTCATCAATCTTTATTAAAACAATTTCCGAAGTCCAATTATTCGGATGACGCCGGATTTGAAATTGCATATACCTATTTTATCAAAGGCGATTACGAAATTGCAAAAGCTGATCTTAGTTCATTAATTGAAAAATATCCGCGAAGCAGTTATGTACCAAGAGCCCTGATCACTATTGGACTGGTTGAGTTAAATCAGGATCAGGAAGAATCTGCATTGATTACCTTTAAACGCGTAATCAGTGAATACTCTACTACTGATGAAGCCAAACTTGCACTTGAGTCTATAAAGAATATATATCTGCAAAGATCGGATGCATCAGGATTCCTGGATTATGCAAACAGTACAAGTATTGGAAACCTTAGTTCTTATGAACAGGACTACATTACCTTCCAGGCTGCAAACAACCGCTTTTTAAACGGTGATTATCAGGGTACTTTTGAATCTGTCAATGCCTATTTTGATAAGTTTCCAAAAGGTGTTCATGATAAACATGCCAGATTTATCAGGGCTGAAAGTCTGGTACGACTGAAACGTCCGGATGAAGCTATTCCTGATTACGAATATATACTGAACGACTGGACAAGCGATTATACAGAAAGAGCACTTATGAGTATTGCGAAAATTTACATCGCTCAGAAAAAGTATAACGAAGCCATAGTTCATTTGAAAAAACTGGAGCTAACCTCAGAGTACAAAGCAAATTACAATTTCGCAGTCAACAATCTGATGGAAGCCTATTCCAGTATGAACATGCCTGATGAAACCCTTAAATATGTCAAATTCATCAGGGAATCTGATAAATCGTCTGAAGAAGATATCTTCAGGGCAGGTCTTTATGCCGGTAAAGCGGATCTGGCTATCGGTGATACGGTTCAGGCTGTAAAAGAAATAGAAGCTATTGCAGATAAGACTCAAACTGTTACGGGCGCAGAAGCGAAGTATATCCTGGCAGATCTCCAGTATAAAAAACGTGACTATAAAAAATCACTTGCAACTGCATTTGATCTGACTAATAAAATGCCTTCTCATGATTACTGGGTTGCAAAAACATATATCCTTATCGCAGACAACTATGTGGCAATGAAGGATATTTTTCAGGCAAAGAGTACTCTTCAAAGTATCATTGAAAATTATGATGTAAAAGAAGATGGTATTCTGTTGCTGGCTAAAGAAAAGTTGGATTTACTGAATAAACGCACTAAATAATGAATACAAATACTTTTAAATATTCTCTGTTCTTAAGCCTATTTAGTTTATCGGTATTGACCAGTGCGCAGGACAAAAAAGATCAGAATCCACCGGCTCAGCAGCCCCCTGGCGGTGCAACACTTCTCGAAGAAATTGAGGTTGTACGGCCATATAAACCGGTTCTGGCAGACGCTGTTAAAATCAGACGGAATCCTGACATGAATACAGTTGCGGCATTTAAACCTGTACTAACTTATACAATAATCGATAAAAAACTGGACCTGAATTCCAATATCAAGGAATTACAGGCACAGAAAATGGCGGATGAACTGCCAGTAGTTCAGAGCAATAACTACGCAAAAGCAGGTGCCGGAAATTTCAATACAGCATTAGGTGAGGTCTATCTCAATACAGGCAGGGATGAAGCTTTGCAGGGCGGAGCGTTTTTTAAACACCTTTCACAAAAAGGCAATCTGGATATGCAGCAATTTTCAAAACAGGAATTCGGCTTGTTTGGAAGATCAATCGCAGATGATTATGCATTAAGCGGTAGATTGATCTACGATAGAAATGCCACTAACTTTTATGGTTTTGATCCGGTTTCTTCGATACCTGCCGATATGAGTAAACAACGCTTCAGTACAATCGGTGCCGAAGCAGAGATCGCAAACAATTACTCTGAATCTTCCACATTCAATTACTCTGCAAATATCAATGCTTACCAGTTCAGTAATATTGATGATGCCCGTGAAAGTTCAGTATTACTTCAGGGATCACTTAATAAAGTTGTAAAACAATCAAACATCGGTGTAAACTCTTCAATAGATTTAACTTCTACAAAAGACCTCGCTTATAAGGTCGGAAACAATATTCTGAGAGCCAACCCGTACATAAAGCTAAGTGCAGGTGGTTTTAACCTGAATCTTGGAGCAAATATTGTTCAGGAATTCGGTACACAGTCAAGGCTTAATATTTTCCCGGCAGTTGCAGCCGAACTTCCCATCATAATGGGATATGCTACGATATTTGCAGGTGTCAACGGAGATGTTTTAAAGACAAATCTGAGAGATCTTGCCTTTGAGAATCCTTACCTGAATAAGAATATCGGCATAAAAAATTCCCTTGAGAAAATGAATATATATGGTGGTGTAAAAGGAAATGCCAGTGCTGAATTCGGCTATAAAATAATGGCCTGGTACAAAACAATGGAGGATCTTCAATTATTTGTAAACAGTCAGGCACTCGTAAACCGATTTGAAACTATTTACGACAATGGGCAAAGTAAGATTCTCGGACTTGAAGGTGAGATCAATGTTAAAGCATCAGAATTTCTGAACCTGACCGCTAAGGCACAACTCTTTGATTATCAGTTGGCTTCAGAGCAAGAAGCATGGTTCAAACCTAAGCTCAGACTGATGTCAAATGCAAGGTTTCAGATAAACCGAAAAGTATTCATAGATGCAGAATTGTTATTCCAGGAAGAGGTCTACGCCAGGGTAAATGGTACCCCTGGAACATTTACATCAAAAAGCTTAAATGGCTTCATTGACATAAGTGCCGGGGCAGAATATAAGGTGAACAATAAAATCGGGGTATATTTACGGGCTAATAACCTTACCGGACAGTCATATCAAAGATTTCTTTATTATCCAAGGCTGGGGATGAATGTATTGGGCGGAATAAATTATGCATTCTGATCCATTTTTTGGCTAATGAGAATTAAAAATTAACTTTACCACCCAATGGAGATCGGACTTTACATCGCAGAATTGTTAGGTGAGCAGGATGAAGTAAGCGTCGCTGGTTTAGGTACTTTTTTTAAAGAAAGGGTTGCCGGTACATATGATAAACAAAGTAATTTATTTTATCCACCTTCCTACCATTTATCATTTAAAGAAGATGTCTTCAACTTTTCAGGATTAAGTGAATATATCAGCCTGAAAAGAAGCCTTAGTATTTCGTCTTCAGAAGAATTGATCAAGAAGTTCACCGAAACTATACTTGATGTACTGAATGGTTCTGATGCAGTGGAAATAAATCACCTTGGCAGCCTGTATAAAAGGAATAATCACCTGACTTTCAAGCCTTCCGACAGTTTTGGAATTGCTGATAAATTTTATGGTTTAAAACCAATTCCAGAGCTAAATGTAGCTGCAGGTCCTCTGATAGAGCAAAAAGATATCCAAACAGAGGTTCATGAAAATAAATACAAGCCTGAAAATCCCGAATCTGAAGAAGAAGTTTTTGAACAGGCACCTAAAGCCAGGCTTGTGCCAATTCTAATGATCAGTTTTATTGCAATTATTGCATCCCTGCTTGCCTTATTCTATTTTGACAAGAGTTTCAATCATTTTGTAAAAGACATAATATACCCAAAAGCTAAACCTGCAGCTTTACCTGAAACTATGACCGATTCAGGGGCTGCTTCTGTAGTATTAGATTCTATTGTTGAGCCGCTTGATAGTAGCGGGACTATAAAAACGGAAATTCAGGAAGAATCCAAAACTAATATTGAAGCTCAGGCAACTGTTGCATCACTTGAAGAAAAAATTCCGGCTGCCAACCAGGATATAAGCTACGAAATTATTGTTGCTGCATTTTCGAGAAAAATTGATGCAGAGACTTATATAAAGGAAATGGATTCAAGAGGTATAAAGGCAAAAATTGTTGAGAATTTACCAGGAAAAATGCTTAAAATCAGCCTTGGAACGTTTAGTGAAGAAGAGCCGGCTACTATTGAACTTAATCGAATTCAAAAAGAGATAAATAAAGATGCCTGGATAGCCAGGGTTAAACCGTTAAAAAATCCATAAGAATGTTATTACTGCAAATTGACACATTAAACCCGGTAGCTGATGCCGCAGCTTCAACCATTCAAACAATGCCAACCAGTGAAGAGTTAAGGTTCATTGAGCTCCTGTTCAAAGGGGGCTGGGTAATGTTGCCGCTCGCAATTCTGGCTTTTATTGGTCTGGTCATTTTTGTGGAACGATATTTAACTATACGCAAGGCCTCCAAAGATGAAATGAATCTTATGTTACAAGTTAAGCAGAGTATTAAATCGGCTAAACTTGAGTCTGCACTCGCTATTTGCAGAAACAGTAACACGCCTTTGGGAAGAATGCTGGAGAAAGGTTTGCTGCGTATCGGAAGGCCAATAAAAGATATTGAAGGTGCTATTGAAAACGTAGGAAAACTGGAAGTATCGAAGCTCGAAAAAAACATAAGCATACTTGGTATTATTGCCGGAATTGCACCAATGCTCGGTTTCGTTGGTACTATTATTGGTGTAATTACGATCTTCCATGAGGTTTCTGTAAAGGGAATTATTGAAATAGGAACCATATCGGGAGGTCTATATGTGAAAATGATCACTTCTGCAACCGGATTGATTATTGGAATAATTGCTTATGTTCTATATCATATATTGAATATTATGGTAGACCGGATTATCCTTAAAATGGAAACCGATGCTATTGAATTTATTGACTTGTTAGAGGAGCCCGGCAAATGAATTTAAGAAAAAGACAAAGAGGGCACGTTGAGGTTCACACATCAGCATTGAATGACATCATGTTTTTCCTGCTGCTGTTTTTTTTGCTGGCATCAGCTGTTGCCAACCCAAATGTGGTTAAGTTATTTTTACCAAGATCAAATTCCGGACAATCCATTCCTCAGAAAACGATCAATGTATCAATAACAAAAGATCTGGAATATTTTGTTGAGAAAAAACAGGTTGACGCGGCAAATCTCTTTCAAAGCATAGAAACCTATCAAAAGGCAGCACCTGACTTAACCATCATATTGTATGCCGATCGCAGCATTGCCATTGAAAATGTGATCGAATTGACCGATATTGCAAATAAACTAAAGGTAAAACTTGTTTTAGCGACAGAAACAAAGAAATGATCGAATACCGTCGACAGGAAGAAAATAATTACCCGAAAGCATATGCCGTTTCCAGCGGTATAATGCTTGCTTTTTTGGTGATCAGTTATTTTATTATCGCCAGCCGAGTTGAGCCTGATACCGGTACAGGTGGAATAATTGTGAATTATGGCACTTCTGAGTTCGGCATGGGCGATGATTATATGAGCGTTGAAGAGCCTTCTAGCTCGCCCGATGCGAACAGCACTTCTCCTGATAAGGTAATTATGGATAAAACTACTTCCACGGAGTCCAATTCGGAAGTTTCTGACAAAGCAATTGCCACCCAGGATAATGAAGATGCCCCCGAAGTTATAACAAAAGAAAAGAGTAGTGCGAAAGCTCCAGCTGTCACTACTCCTGCGAAAGAAAATAAACCTGTTGTGAATCAAAATGCCCTCTACAAGGGTAAACAGAACGATGGATTAGGAAAAGGTGATGGTACAGGTACAGTTGCTGGAAATCAGGGAAGTACTAATGGCGACCCATTATCGCCGGATTATGGTGAAGGAGGGTCAGGCAATGGCCCCTATAGTCTCGACCTGAAGAGCCGCAGATTCACTAATCTGACCCCTCCTCAAGATAATGGACAGAAATATGGCAGAGTAGCTGTACGGATTTTTGTAGATAAAAATGGAGTCGTGGTAAACGCCATTCCGGGAGTAAAAGGCACAACTTTATCTGACAAAGAAATATGGGAAAAATGCCGTCTGGCTGTCATCGGATCTTCATTGAATAAGCTTGAATCTGCTCCAGAGGTACAGATTGGCGTGGTTATGTTCAACTTCAAGGTAAAATAAGTCCGTTTATCTAGGCTGATCAATGAATATGCCTGAAAATACCTCTGATAATCTTAAGCCTGAGGGGCCCTTTAATTCTTACTCAAATGTAATTTCCTATTTATACTCCCGTCTTCCGATGTTTTCGCGGCTGGGTGCTGATGCAATAAAGGCTGATCTGATCAATACCGAAAAATTTTGCACCCATCTTTCTGAACCTCAGAATACATTTAAATCGGTACATATTGGTGGAACCAATGGAAAGGGCTCTTCATCACATATGCTAGCGGCAATCCTCCAAACTGCCGGTTATAAAACCGGTTTATACACTTCTCCACACCTTAAAGACTTCAGGGAAAGGATCCGCATCAATGGTGAAATGATTTCAGAACTTGATGTTTTGCAATTTGTGAACGATAATTATGAATTTATTGAAAGACTTGAACCCTCATTTTTTGAAGTTACTGTCGCTATGGCTTTCCATCATTTTGCGATCAATAAAGTCGATATTGCAGTAATTGAAGTTGGCTTAGGAGGAAGGCTCGACTCAACCAATGTAATCCATCCGCAACTTTCCCTGATCAGCAATATTGCATTCGACCACATGAATATTCTGGGAAATACACTTCTACTTATAGCCGGGGAAAAGGCCGGAATCATAAAAAAAGAAGTACCGGTAATCATCAGTCAGAAACAGGATGAGGTAGAAGACATTTTTATAAAAAAGGCAGCAGAACAGCAATCCAAAATAGTATTTGCAAGTGAAGTATGGCTTATAAAAAAGAGTAGTCCTCAACCAAATTTACCTGAACTGCTAAAAGTAGACATCAAACAGAAAAATGATTCAGTTCCATCCTATTTCGGCTTTAATACACTGGAATTGGATCTGACAGGAATCTACCAGTTAAAAAACCTTGCCGGTGTATTAAGCGCTATCAAGCAGTTACACGATTTTGGCTATCAAATAGCCGAGCAAAACATTATTGATGCATTAAGGCAGGTAAAGGCCCTGACAGGGCTAATGGGGCGTTGGCAGATGTTACAGAAAGCTCCTTTAGTTATCTGTGATACCGGACACAATGAAGATGGGATTAGGGAAGTGCTAAAAAATATAGAACAATGCTCCTTTGATCAGCTTCATATGGTTATCGGAATGCTCAGCGATAAAGACAGCTCCGGAATTTTGAAAATGCTTCCTAAAAATGCAAAATATTACTTCTGTCAACCTGATTTACCAAGAGCAAAACCGGCAATTGAGTTAAGAAATGAAGCCCAAGCCTATAATTTGCATGGTAAATATTATTCTTCAGTATCAGATGCGCTGGAGACAGCAAAAAAAAATGCTGGCAAGAATGATCTGATCTTTGTTGGTGGCAGTACATTTGTGGTTGCAGAAGTGGTTTAAACACTGGTGGATGCTTAAAAAATTAAGTGCGAAAAAAATGCTTCAGGTTTTATTTTGCCATGAAGCATTGAAAATGAATTCCTGCCACAATTTTTACTGTGCCAGATAACCGCCATCAATTGGATAATAAGATCCGGTAACAAAGGAAGATTTATCAGATCCTAACCAAAGAATAAGCTCTGCGATTTCTTCTGATTCTCCCAATCTGCCAATTGGATGCATTCCTTTTATCACATTGAGTGTGGCCTCATCAAGTGCATTCATTACCATAGGTGTTTTAATATAGGCCGGCCCAACTGAATTGACCCGGATTTTCTGATCTGCATATTCCAGGGCGGCGGCTTTTGTTAAACCAACAACACCATGTTTTGCTGCTACATAGGCTGGTGAAAATTTGGTCCCTGCAGCACCCAGGATTGATGCAATATTGACAATGCTACCTCCACCCGACTGCATCATTGCAGGAATCTGATATTTTAATCCGTAAAAAACTCCTGATAGATTTGTGTCAATGACTTTTTGCCAGCCATCAATAGGATAATCAGCAACATTACTTAATGGGCCGGCAATCCCCGCATTGTTAACTGCAATATGCAATGCACCATATTTCGCAACCGTCTGTTCAACCAGATTCAGGTTATCTTCGGCTTTGCTGGTATCCGCCTTTATAAAAAAAGCCTGCCCCCCAGCTTTATTGATCTCTGAAACAACTGCAATCCCATGTTCTTCATTTATATCAGAAACTACCACCCTGGCACCTTCTGTTGCATACAAAATTGCTGCTGCCCTTCCAATACCTGATCCTGATCCGGTAATTATTGCAACTTTATCTTTCAAACTTTCCATAGAATATGATTTTTAGAATTATACAAATGTCGAAAAAACAAAAATCAGGAACATGACCCAGATCACTTGATTTCAAAGTATTAGTCATATTTACTCAGAAAATACATATTATTAAGTCTGAAATAATGGATATTAAACATCCGATGTTTATACCCCTTTCTTGGCAAAAGCTTTCCACATGTAAAATACAGGAACACCGGTTAATACAACGATCAGGCCGGGCCATGTGAAATTTGGCTTATAGATGATGAGAAGGGTACAAAAACAAATCCCCATCACAATGTAAATAGCAGGCAGGAATGGATACCCAAAGGCTTTATATGGCCTCTCTGCACCAGGACGTTTAGACCTCAATATATATATTCCAATAATCGTCAGAACATAAAATATGACAACCACGAAAGAGATCATATCCAAAAGATCCCCATACCTTCCGCTCAGACAAAGTGCTGATGCAACCAGGCATTGCAGCCATAAACCGAATTCAGGTACGGCATGTTTATTTAACGATGCAGTTTTCTTAAAGAATAAACCATCATTTGCCATGGTATGATAAACCCTTGCCCCGGCCAGAATTAATCCGTTATTACATCCAAAGGTTGATACCATAATCATTAGCGCAATAATTACAGTGCCTATATTTCCGAATATGACACTGGAGGCTGCAACTGCAACCCTATCTTTATCAGCCGTTGCTATCTCCTGCAGTGGCAAAACCGCCATATAAACCAAATTCGCGAGAACGTATATCAGGGTAACAATCAGGGTACCTAAAAATAAGCTGAGCCCGATATTACGTTTGGGATTTTTGACCTCACCTGCAATAAAGGTGATATTATTCCATGCATCACTACTGAAAATAGAACCTACCATAGCTGCAGCTACAGCACCCAGGGCTGCCACCAGGGAATACGATTCTAATGTTCCGTCAACATTTAATTTTTGCATACTCCAGGCATTGACCCAGTTGGCCTCCCATATATCCGGTTTGAGCATGATGAAACCAAAGATGATCAATCCAAATAAACTCACAAGTTTTGTCAAGGTAAAGGAAGTCTGTATAATTTTACCCCCTTTTACCCCTTTGGTATTGATATAAGTCAGCAAAATAATAATCCCAATGGCCAGAACCTGGGCAGGGGAAACTGATATTGTGCCCAAAGTAAATAAGACAATATCCTCACTTACAGCCGGCCATAGATAGGCTGTGAATTTAGAAAAGGCAACCCCTACTGCCGCAATCGTTCCTGTTTGAATTACTGCAAAAAAACTCCAGCCATACAAAAATCCAACAAGCGGATTATAAGCTTCTTTCAGGTAAACATATTGTCCTCCAGCTTTTGGAAACATGGCACTTAATTCCCCATAGCTCACTGCAGCAATTAATGTCATCAAACCAGTGATCAGCCAGACAGCAATCAGCCATCCAGCAGAGCCTACATTTCGGGTTATATCTGCAGTGACAATAAAAATACCTGATCCGATCATACTTCCTGCAACCAGTAAAGTCGCATCAAGCAGACCAAGCTCACGCTTCATTTCATTTTGCCCCAATGTTTCATTCATGCCAATAATAAATTTGATTCCAGAATAAACTTACACTAAAAATATACCTCATACCCAACTATTTTCATCCAAATGAATATATTCTTAAATAGCTAAAAAAAAAACAACAATATTTACAAATAAATAATCTATATAACTACCTCATAATCAATAGATATACTAATAAGTGTTGATAAATAGGACTGAATATCATAACATTATGAATTTCAATATTTGATTAATAGAATAAGCCTGCTATTTTTGCGCTTCGTATAAGAAAAAATATCAATAATAAATAGGACTTTCTATGGAGTTTTTACAAGACAATTTAATTTATTTAATACCTGCAATGGGTGTTTTCGGTATTATAGTAATGGCTGTTAAATCAGCATGGGTTACTAAACAGGATGCCGGAGACGAGAACATGCAAAGACTTTCTGGTTATATTGCAGATGGTGCCATGGCCTTTTTGAAAGCAGAATGGAAAGTACTCGGATATTTTTCTGCTATTGCCGCTATTTTGTTGGCTTATTCGGGTACCCTGGTTGAAACTTCAAGCTGGGTTATTGCCGTTTCTTTCATTATTGGTGCCTTTACATCTGCTCTTGCAGGATATATCGGGATGAATATTGCAACCAAAGCAAATGTTCGTACTACTCAGGCAGCCAGAACCAGCTTAGCAAGTGCTTTAAAAGTATCATTTACCGGTGGAAGTGTAATGGGTATTGGTGTTGCCGGACTTGCTGTACTTGGTTTAGGAAGTTTATTTATTGTATTTTATCAGATATATGTTATTAATACTGGTGCAAGTGTCAATGGTAAAGAAATGGAAAAAGCACTTGAGGTTTTAGCCGGTTTTTCCCTTGGTGCTGAATCCATTGCACTTTTTGCACGTGTTGGAGGTGGTATTTATACTAAGGCTGCTGATGTTGGGGCTGACCTAGTAGGTAAAGTGGAGGCTGGTATTCCTGAAGATGATGTACGTAATCCTGCAACTATTGCAGATAACGTAGGTGATAACGTAGGTGATGTTGCTGGTATGGGTGCCGATCTTTTCGGATCTTATGTTGCCACCATCCTTGCAACAATGATCCTTGGACGTGAGATCATTTCAGTTGATAACTTTGGTGGAATTGCTCCTATCCTCTTACCAATGCTAATCGCTGGTCTTGGACTTATTTTATCGATTGTAGCCACTGCCTTTGTTAAAATCAGCAAAGAAACCGACAGTGTTCAAAATGCCCTCAATATGGGAAACTGGTCATCCATCGTCTTAACTGCAATTGTTTCGTTTTTTGCGGTGACCTGGATGCTTCCTGATAATATGATTATCCGTGGTTTCGAATTCAGCAAAATGGATGTGTTTTACGCAATCATAGTAGGACTTGTTGTAGGCACATTGATGAGTTTAATTACTGAATATTACACTGCAATGGGCAAGCGTCCGGTATTGAGCATTATTCGCCAGTCTTCGACAGGACATGCTACCAACATTATTGCAGGACTTTCTGTAGGTATGGAATCAACAGTATTGCCTATTTTGGTACTTGCCGGTGGTATTTATGGATCATTTCACTTTGCAGGTTTCTATGGTGTTGCAATTGCAGCCGCAGGAATGATGGCAACTACAGCAATGCAACTATCAATTGATGCTTTCGGGCCAATTGCTGATAATGCGGGTGGAATTGCCGAGATGAGTGGTCTGCCCCCAGAAGTAAGAGAACGTACTGATAATCTGGATGCTGTTGGAAATACAACTGCAGCAACCGGAAAAGGTTTTGCAATTGCATCTGCAGCACTAACCTCACTGGCCTTATTTGCGGCATTTGTTGGAGTTGCAGGTATTGATCAGATCGATATCTATAAAGCTGATGTACTTGCCGGACTATTTGTTGGAGGTATGATTCCATTCATTTTCTCAGCTTTATGTATCTCTGCAGTAGGTAGAGCAGCAATGGACATGGTAAACGAAGTTAGAAGACAGTTTCGTGAAATCCCTGGTATTATGGAGTACAAAGCAGAACCGGAATATGAAAAATGTGTTGCAATATCTACCAAAGCATCTATCCGTGAGATGATGCTCCCTGGAGCCATAGCACTAATTGTTCCAATTATCATTGGTTTCGCATTTGGACCAGAGGTATTGGGTGGTTTGCTTGCAGGTGTTACTGTATCTGGTGTTTTAATGGGTATGTTCCAGTCGAATGCAGGAGGTGCATGGGACAATGCAAAGAAATCATTCGAAGCGGGTGTTGAAATTGATGGTGAGATGTACTATAAAAAATCGGAACCGCATAAAGCCTCGGTTACAGGTGATACAGTTGGAGATCCATTTAAGGATACCTCAGGCCCTTCGATGAACATTCTGATTAAACTAATGTCAATTGTTTCCCTGATTATTGCCCCACATATTTCAACCGGCAACTCCCATCAGGTAAAAGTTGAGGTCAGAAAAGAGATTAAGATGATCAGTGCTGTTGACCAATCTGGAAAAACGGTAATTGATACTTTAATCAATACAACTGATTCAATCAGCAGATAATTAAGAAAATAAAAAAAAGCAGAAGGAGTTTAATAAAATTTCTTCTGCTTTTTTGCTTTAAAACAATTTGTTAAACCGTCCAGACAGCTATGTTTTGGGAATCAATTTCAATCATATGTAGGTTTCATTATTCCAATTAAATTAATTACGTTTGAAATCTTTAAAAACAAACTCCAATTAAATATTATTAACTAAACCAATTTATATGTTCCACAAAAAATCCATAGAACAGTTACTGTTCGAATCCAACCAAACGGGTGCAGGCACATTAAAACGTTCACTAAGCAGTTTAAATCTCGTTGCGCTTGGAATTGGTGCAATCATTGGAGCGGGCCTATTCTCATTAACCGGAATAGCTGCAGCAGAGAATGCAGGGCCGGCAGTAACCATTTCATTCGCTCTGGCAGCATTTGCCTGTGCGTTTGCGGGACTATGCTATGCAGAGTTTGCATCCATGATACCGGTTGCAGGTAGTGCCTATACCTATTCGTATGCAACAATGGGTGAATTTATGGCCTGGATAATTGGATGGGACCTTGTTCTGGAATATGCCTTAGGTGCAGCTACTGTTGCTGTAAGCTGGTCGCGATACCTTCTTGAGTTATTGCATAAGTATAATATTAATTTACCACATGAGCTCATTGTATCCCCCTGGGAAACTATGAAACTTGGGGATGGAACAGTCATAGAAGGTGGAATAATCAATCTCCCGGCGATCTTCATCGTATGCGTATTATCACTGGTTTTGATCAGGGGCACACAGGAGTCAGCAACTATGAATAATGCACTCGTTATTCTTAAAGTTGCAGTGGTATTAATGTTCATTACTTTAGGCTGGAGCCATATCAACCCTGAAAATTATGTTCCATATATTCCTGAGAATACCGGAAAATTTGAAAATTTCGGATGGACTGGTATCTCCACAGGAGCAGCCGTGGTATTTTTCGCATTTATCGGGTTTGATGCGGTTTCAACAGCGGCTCAGGAGGCAAAAAATCCACAAAAAGGAATGCCAATAGGTATTCTGGGTTCATTGGTTATATGTACTATACTTTATGTATTATTTGCACACGTTATGACAGGTCTTGTTAATTATAAAGACTTCGCGGGCGATGCAAAACCAGCTGCAACAGCATTTGCAATGACAGGATACACCTTCCTGCAGGACGCTTTAATTATTGCGATTCTGGCAGGTTATACCTCCGTAATATTAGTTATGCTGATGGGACAGTCCCGGGTATTCTATACCATGGCCAAAGATGGCCTACTGCCAAAATTCTTTGCTGTGGTTCATCCTAAATTTCGTACCCCATGGAAAACCAATTTATTCTTCCTGGTTTTTGTAAGTCTGTTTGCAGGATTCGTTCCGATTTCTGATCTGGGGCATATGGTAAGTATTGGTACATTATTCGCCTTTACACTCGTTTGTATTGGAATAATGGTGCTTCGGAAATCATTGCCTAATGCAGTCAGACCATTCAGAACTCCCTTCGTACCATTCGTGCCAATAATGGGAATCATTACCTGTCTTTATCTGATGTACACTTTACCAAGTGAAAGCTGGTTCCGTTTATTTATTTGGATGGCGATGGGTGTACTCCTATATTTTTTATATGGTAAAAAACACAGTAAGATTCGTGAGTTAAGGGATGGCAAAATTATTGAAAAAGACAGAGAATAAACAAAGCATATTTTAAAGCAAATAGGTTTCCGACATAGTCTGAAACCTTTTTGCTTTTGGTCTGATTTTAAACTATCAGAACAGATTCGAAAAAATGATGGAAAATTTCAACTACAAGCAGATCCTTTCGGTAACTATGATCTTATTTGCGATCATAGATATTCTCGGATCAATACCTGTTGTGATATCACTGAGAAATAAGGTTGGACATATTCAGTCTGAAAAGGCCTCTATTGTAGCTCTGATGATCATGATACTTTTCCTTTTTATAGGAGATGAAATGCTCAAAATTATAGGGCTTGATGTTTCTTCATTTGCAATTGCAGGTTCTGTGGTTATTTTCATCATTGCAATGGAAATGATATTAGGGATCAATTTTTTCAAGGAGGAAGTACCTGAAAGTGCATCGATTGTTCCATTGGCTTTCCCACTAATAGCAGGATCAGGAACATTGACTACCCTCCTATCCCTAAAATCCGAATATGAAACACAGAATATAATTGTTGGAATTATTCTGAATATTATCTTTGTTTACGTCGTTCTGAAGAACACGATTTACCTTGAAAAACTGCTGGGAAAGACTGGTTTGAATATCATGCGTAAAGCCTTTGGGATTATTCTATTAGCCATAGCGATTAAACTTTTCAGAAACAATACCGGCCTATAATTTGGTGATCTGCTGATTTGGCCTCACCCTATTTTCGTTTGTACTTCACCCAGAGTCTTTGCTTTCCCTCTCCAATTGAAGAGGGATGCTGGAACAGTACAAAAAGCAGTCCCGCACAAAGGGTGAGGCTTAAAGCTTGATCAGTCGCGCAACAAACATAGTGTCCGCTTTGTTTTCGTAACCTTTAATCAATTCATATCCTTCAAGCAGCATTCCATGACTTTCTTGAAGCCAGCTAACTATTTCCTCATTTTCCTCTCTGAAAACTGAACAAGTAATATAAATAAGGGGCTTCCCATGCTTCAGATATTTGATTACATTAGCAGATATTGTCTTTTGCAGATTCTGAAATCCCAGGATCTTATGCTCCTTAAACTGACTAATCATTTCAGGGGTTCTGCCCCAGGTTCCTGAGCCACTGCATGGCGCATCCAGGATGATTCCGTCAAATTCATAGTGATGAATTTCAGGATCCGCATTCTTAGTCAAATCAATCAACTTCTTCTGATAGGTTCTCAAACCTGCAGCAATAAAACGCTCATCCAGATTATCCAAAATACTCTCACGGATATCAGAAACTAAAAGTTTAATATCAGGTTGCTCTGAAAACAATAATAATGACTTACCCCCCGAGGCAGCACAGGCGTCCCACCAATGTTCATAACGATTGGGTTTAAAATACCGTATTGTTTGCTGCGAAGACAAATCCTGAACTTCATAAGGCTTAACAGGAAAGATATTATCAGGAAACAGGGCTTTTAAGTCGGTTCCATTTGGCATTGCCACTGTATAAGTTTCAATCAAACTAAAGTTAATATTTCTCTCGTTAAGTGTCCTTAGCACCCAGGTTAGGGCCGGAGGGTGAACCCGGATAAAAAGGTCGGGTTGAACAAAAAATGAACTCAGAAAGGTTCCTTCATCAATTCCATCAGACAAATGTCCTGAAAAAGGAAAAACTTCATTCATTACCAATCCTTCACTTAATGAAGCATAACTTATTTTCTCATCAGATGCCAGGTAGATTTTCTCATTCAAATCCGCACGAAAATAATTAAGAAATGGGTTATCTACTGAGGTGCAAAGAAATTCAGCAAGAAATAAGCGTTGTTCAATCGGCTCATCGGCCAGGGCCCTGCCAAGTCTGAAATAATTATATAATAACCTTGAGGCTGAACGACGATCATTGGAGCCCATTTGTTTATTCCTTTTAAAGAACTCAGGAAGAAATTTAGCCAGAGGTTTATCAGCAGGGTACTTCTCCAAAACCCGCATAAAAGTCCTCAATTGCTGCTCTGCTCTCATCTTACAGGCTGTAATTCAAAATTCTGATATCTTAAAATCATTAAAGCTGTATTTCGGTACCCATACTTGGGATCTTTCACAAAATGAAAATCATTATGAAGTCCGGTATAAATCTCCTTAATCAGAAAATCTGCATATTCCTTATCGTATTTTTCAAGTAATGAACCAAAATAATAAGCTGTATCGAAGCCTTTAAATGAAAATTCTGAAGGTTCAAGTCCATATTCATCCCGATATCTGGCAATAAAATTCTTTACATTCTGAGCCTTATAATTCACAAAATAGGAAGCACTTATTCTGGTATTCAATGCTTGCATCTTCTCGGGATTTAGATACCTTGACTTGATCCAGTTAGGATGTCCAAAAACCTCAATAGGATATTTTTGACTCTTTAATCTGTAAAGTTTATCAATTGCAGGCAGTAAAAATGACCTGTCAGATGAAGTAATAATAACCAGGTTGATTTTTGTGGGGCTCAGGTAATCTTCAATACCAAGGGTGTTTGGCCGTTCTATAATGGGAAACTTAGATCCTGATAATTCATTTAGATAGCTCTTTATATAATTTGAAAAGCGTGAATCCTCCGTTTTTTGGGTATTGATCAAAATAAGTTGAACCTGCTCAGGTTTGTATTGACTGCTGATAAATCCAGCTATTTTCATTCCATGCTGATCGATTGAATTGTTGATACTAACAAGTTCAGAATCATTGAATTCTGAAGGCATCGATGCCGCCAATGGCGAAACCTGCAGGGTTTTACCTAAATCAGAAAATTCTGAAAATGTTTTAATATCATCCGGAAATACCGGGCCAATAATTAAATCCTGGCTGATTATTGAACCAGACATCGCAAGGTTAACTATTCTTGTCTCCTGATTCTGGGAATCAAATACCTGTAAATTAAAATTATGTCCTCCGGTACTAAGCGAATCCAGTCCGAGCTTAAAACCCTGGTAAAAATCTATAGCCAAATCAGCTTTACTGAGATCACTTTTCCGGGATGTCTTAAGATTCAGTGTATTCAGCTGAAAAGGCAGCAGAAGTACTATGGAATGATCAATATTTTTTTTGACAGGCTCTTCAAGCTTGGGCACAACAATTTCTACTGGTGCAGGTTTCTCAGCCGGTTTGGTAGGTATAACTTTTTTTGAGCATGCTGAAAGAAAAATCAGAATGCAAAACACTATCAGGTACTTATTCCCACTCAATCGTTGCAGGTGGTTTGGAACTAATATCATACACAACTCTGTTAATTCCTTTTACATTATTAATTATTTCATTCGAAATTTTAGCCAGCAGATCATAAGGCAAATGACTCCAATCGGCAGTCATACCATCCACAGAACTTACTGCTCTCAAACAGATTACATGTTCGTAAGTACGCTCATCACCCATTACACCGACCGACTGTACCGGCAAAAAGATTGCACCAGCCTGCCAAACTTTATCATACCAACCCGATGATTTCAGATTACTGATATAAATTGCATCAGCCTCCTGAAGAATTTCGACTTTCTCGGGCGTTATATCATCCAGAATTCGAATTGCAAGGCCCGGACCAGGGAAAGGGTGTCTGCCTAAAAGGGCGGCGTCCATTCCTAAGGTTTTACCAACTCTCCTGACCTCATCTTTAAATAGAGTATTTAAGGGTTCAACAACCTTGAGCTTCATAAAATCAGGCAAACCGCCTACATTATGATGGGATTTAATGGTTGCAGAGGGTCCCTTTACAGATACTGATTCAATAACATCGGGATAAATTGTTCCCTGCCCAAGCCATTTAACATCTTGCACTTCATGCGCTGCATCATCAAAAACCTCAATAAAAACACGACCTATAGCCTTTCTTTTAGCTTCAGGATCTTTTATACCTGCAAGCTGACTTAAGAAACGATCCCCAGCTCTCACTCCGCGCACATTCAAACCCATATGCTGATATGAATCAAGTACCTGATCAAATTCATCCTTTCGTAATAAACCGTTATCTACAAAAATACAGTGAAGGTTTTTCCCAATTGCCTGATGAAGTAGAACAGCTGCAACAGAGGAATCTACCCCTCCCGACAAGCCCAGGATCACCTTATCATTCCCTATTTTTTCTTTAAGCGAGGCGATGGTTGTTTCAATAAATGCATCGGGAGTCCAGTCCTGACTACAGCCGCAAATATCCACCAGAAAATTTTCAAGAAGTTGCTTTCCATCAGTACTATGGGTTACTTCAGGGTGGAATTGAATACCATAAACATTTGTATTCTTGATATGATAAGCCGCAACCTTAACAGAATCTGTACTGGCTATAATCTCAAAATTATCAGGAATCGAAGCAATAGTATCAGCATGAGACATCCAGGTTTGAGATCCCTTGCTTATATTTTTAAACAGGGGATGTTTATGATCGATATAATCCAGACAAGCTCTACCATATTCACGTGTCGATGAGGCCTTCACCTCCCCACCAGAGGTATGGGCTATGTATTGTGCGCCATAGCATACTCCCAGTATAGGGAATTGGGTCTGTAAATCCTGATAATTGATCTGTGGCGCATCAGCCTGCCGTACTGAATATGGACTCCCGGAAAGAATAAGACCCTTCACTGAGGAGTCAAAATCCGGAAGATGATTGAATGGGTGTATCTCGCAGTATACGTTTAGCTCTCTGACTCTCCGGGCAATAAGCTGTGTGTATTGCGACCCGAAGTCAAGAATGATGATTTTTTCTTGCATGGGCAAAGATAACTTTTTTGTACAGAGGCAGAAAGTATTCTACAAGCTTTTGGTGCATTTATGACCAATGTAATTAAATTGATAATTTAGAGGCATGAAAAGTCAATCTTCCGCTAATGTTTACTTCACTGCTCATTTAGAGGATGTTGAGGGGCCCATGGTGCATCATGTTCTTATTATTCCTGATGAGATAGCAGAAAAGTTTATCAGCGGCAAAGGTTCTGTTCGCATTTTGTGCAGGATAGAAGATACAACTGAGTTTCCCTGTGCACTGCTTCCCCGGCATGGCAGGTATGTGATTATTGCAAGTTTGAAACTGATAAAAGAGAATAATCTTTCAGTCGGTACAGCGTTCAATATATCTATCCGACCTGATCCCGGCAATGGACTTGATCTTCCTGAAGAATTCATTGAAGTTCTGGCTCAGGACGAATTTGCTTATAAGGCATTTATAGCCCTTAAAGATGGAGAAAAGAGAGGCTATTTATATTACATCAGACAGGCGAAATCAATCGAAACACGTATTAAAAGGAGTTTTGAGATTGCTGAGAAGTTGAAGGAAAGGTTTTAAAACTGAAAGGATAAAGCTGAAAGCTAAAAGTTGAAGTTTCTATCGAATCGATTAAAAACTATCGGGTACTGCCAGCTAAATTAAAAATCGGCGACTATTAAAGAATATGTAAAATGATTGGACAGATTTTTGCTAGTATTGATTCATGAAGTCAATGATATTAAACGCATTAATACTTTTATTGCTATCCTCATGTGATATTCCATCAGGGAATCATTACACTCCACCGCCTGAAATAAGGGTAGTACCGAGCAGTGATATTACTCAAAATAAAACAGTAGAAATTATTGAATCTAATACCGACACCATCGTTTCTGAGACTATTAATACCAACAGAACCCGGGCAGATGAATTGGTTGGATTTGCAGAAACATTGCAAGGTATTCCATATAAATATGGATCAACCGATCCCCGAATAGGTTTTGATTGTTCAGGCTTTATCAGCTATGTTTTCAATCATTTTGGCATATCAGTTCCAAGATCGTCCATTGGTTTTACTCATATTGAAAAAGAAATAAAGCTAAGAGAAGCTAAGCGTGGAGATATTATTTTGTTTACGGGTACCGATAGCACTAAACGCACAGTTGGCCATATGGGAATAATAACCTCTGATAAAGGGCAGAGCCATGAATTTATTCATTCTACTTCCGGAAAGGCATTCAGCGTTACAAAAACACCATTAAACAAGTATTATCAGGGTCGTTTTGTAAAAGTAATCCGGATTTTCAAAGACAATGAGATATTAGTAAAGAATTCAGGTTCTAAATAATCCCATAAAGTGAACCGCCCCTTTCTCCCAGCCTGTCTACTCTTTCTTCCACCTTTTTGTCCTTAATAAGTTCAGGGGCATGATGTTTCTTTAGTCTGGCATCAATGATCAAGGGTCCTTTACATCCCCAGTGCTTATGCTCAGTGAAGGAATCAATCCCATAAATATCATGTGAAGGATTACTGCGGGTAAAACTAACCCAAACAAAATTATTGATATTTTCTGCTACAAATCCGGCATCATCACATAAGATAAATAAAGGCAAACTGTCAAGGTTTTCTGAAACCAGCACTGAATTCAAAATCTCGATTTCACGTTCGGTCTGCTGATGGCTCACAAAGGCAGGAGACTCTACAGCCAACACTCCCGGCATTACCATCTTATAATTGGAGAACGGATCCGGAAGGGAAAAAGACTGAGGCAATTCCGTCCAAAGATTGCGTTTCTTGTCCCCAGCCGCTGCAATGGCAACTTTTGAGCCGGAGTTTATATCAGTTCCACTGTAGTCAAGGGTATCAATTGTAGTCCTGGTATAAAAATGCAAGTCACGGCTGAGGTCAATCCTCTCCAGGATATGCTTAAAAAACCCCTGAATATTGCTGGTCCTGAGGGTAGGATCATCCTCTTTACTACAAATAAACAAGTATTTCGCGAGGCTTAGCTGGCTTTTGCCCAATATATGATTCGCAATAGTCAGTATCTCCTGAGGTTTTTTTTCTTTCAGATAAGGAGTATAACGCTCACTGCCTATCGCAAAAAGTAATGGATGAACCCCTGCTGCATCAACTGCATTTACTTCATGCAAACCTGGAATTTCCTTTGGAATAGCTGAACCGGTAATTTCATGAATCAGTGCCCCAAAGCTAGTGTCCTCTTGCGGAGGTCTGCCAACCACAGTAAATGACCAGATTGCATTTTTACGATGATAGACATTCCTAACTTTCATCAGAGGAAAAAGATGCTTCAGGCTATAATAACCCAGATGATCCCCAAAAGGACCTTCAGGTTTATTTTGACCTGGCTCTACCGTACCTGTAATTACAAAATCTGCATCAGAGGAGATACAAAATCCCTCGTTATCGTAAAAATATCTGAATCGTCTGTTCCCAAGTGCCCCGGCGAAGGTCATTTCCGATAAACCCTCGGGTAAAGGCATTACGGCTGCAAGAGGATGGGCAGGAGGCCCACCTATGAAAATACTCACCTTCAGGGCTTCAGCTTTTGCATTTACCTTTGTTTGATGTACTCCTATACCACGGTGTAGTTGATAATGCAGGCCAATCTCCTGATCTTTAATGTAGTCATTTCCCCCTAATTGAATCCGGTACATCCCAAGGTTTGCATTCATAATACCCGGCTTATCAATATCCTCAGTATATACCTGGGGCATGGTTACAAATGGTCCCCCATCCATCGGCCAGTTCACTATCTGTGGTAAGGCCGAAATTGTTGTTTTACCAAATTTAACCGGAGAAAATAATTCTTTATTCCAGGGCAAAGCTGAAAATGCGGTAAGGCCAGATCCGGCATATTTTAAGGGGTTTTTTACAGCCTTTAATGGATCCGATTTTAGATCTACAAGCGTTTTAATCGCGTCAAGTGTATCCCGGAACATAAATTTTGACCTCTCCAGCGTACCGAATAAATTGGATACCGCCGGAAATTTAGTCCCTTTAATATTCTCGAAAAATATTGCTGGCCCTTGATTTTCAAACACCCGTAAATGAATAGCAGCAGCCTCCAGAAAAGGATCAACTTCCTCCTTTATTCTGATTAGATGACCATGTTTCTCAAGGTCAGTTACACATTCTGCAAGACTTTTATAACCCATGGATAGAAATCATTGAAATAAGGCTGCAATTTAAGAAATTGCAGCCTTTGAAGAGATGTGATGTCCCGCTTATTGTTAAAGAAATGCAATCTTCTCAGAACTTAAGGCATTCTACGCCAAATCGGTTCAAAAAATCGACTCCTTCATCTGATGGAAGACCTTTATATTCTGCATAGGAAGCTTTATACCAAACTTTTTTAATTCCGGAAGAAAATATGATTCTGGCGCAGGCAATGCATGGAGAAAGAGTAAGATAAAGTGTAGAGCCTTCGAGCGTAGAACCGTTCTTTACAGCATAAAGAATTGCATTCTCCTCTGCATGAAGTGCAAGGGAACAACTATTCTTCGAATCACGAGGGCAACCAGTTTCAGGCCATTCTTCATCACAATTATGGGTTCCTGCAGGTGGCCCGTTATAACCTATTGAGATTATACGAGTATCTTTTGTCAAAACAGCACCAACCTGGGCCTTCACGCAATGAGAGCGCTCTGCAAGATCGCTTGCAAGATCCATGAAAATCAAGTCAAAGCTTGGTTTAACTTTCATTAATGCGATACATCTGCGTCAAGATCATTAACGTCAATTCCTTGCTTTTTTAATTCAGAGCTTACTTTTATTGCAAAATAAACCAGGTAAACAAAGCAAAGAAATGGAACAATATAGGAGAAGTGTATACCGCTAGTATCGGCCAGGATTCCCTGTACCGGTGGGATGATTGCTCCACCTAATATCATCATAATCAGGAAGGCTGAACCCTGAGAAGTATATTTACCTAAACCGGTAATGGCAAGGGCAAAAATACATGGCCACATTATTGAACAGCAAAGTCCACCGCTCAGGAACGCATAAATAGCAACCTGCCCTTCGGTCATCAGTCCGATAATCATCGCAACAGATCCCAAAACGCTAAAAGTAAGTAAGGTCTTTGCGGGTTTATCCTGACTGAAGAAGAATCCGGCAATCAGAATAACAATACATACCCCGTAAATAAGGAACTGCCCGATAGATGCCCCATTTAAATGATTTGCGAGCAGGATAACCGCAAAGGCAATAAATGGAACGACAATCGTGAGTATTGTTTTCGTACGTTTTTCCAGTTTAAAGATGCTCACAGCACCTGCCCAGCGGCCTATCATCATACTTCCCCAATAGAGTGAAATAAATGGTGCAATTTCAGAACCGGTAAGACCCCCGAACTCAGGAAGCTCCAGTAAAGCTCCCATATTACTTTGAATAGTCACTTCCACCCCTACATAAGTAAAAATAGCTATCATGCCCAGAATAAGCTGCGGATAACCCATCGCACCCCAGCCCGTTTTGTCTTTACCTGCTGACCTGAGGGCCAAAAGAAGGGTAATAACCATAATAAATAGCGACAGATAAACAAATATATTCATGCCCAGACCTGTTGCTGCCGCGATTGGATCTGCTGCAAGAATCAATAAGAAGGCTACAAAAATAACGAACAGAGGCATATTGGTCTTACCACTCGACTCCACTTTCTCATCGCTGGTTACCTTAGGCAATTTGGCCATCCAGAAATAAATGGCAACTGCTATAAAAAGGCCTGCTAATATATAATACAACAGATTGATCGATTCGATTTCAACTTCCTTGGGAACAGCACTTGTAGCTGTACCAAAGAGGATAATACTGACGACTATCGGACCTAAAATTCCGCCCAGATTGTTTACACCTCCGGCCAGATTTAATCGATTGGCTCCGGTCACCGGGCTACCAAGAGCAACCACAAATGGATTAGCAGCAGTTTGTTGAAGTGAAAAGCCAATTGCGACCACAAAAAAAGCCGCGAGAATGAAAGAGAAAGACCCGGAGCCTACTGCAGGAATCATTAACAAGGCTCCGCCTGCAGATACAACCAAACCAATCGCAATACTGTTCTTATATCCCAGGTAATTCAGTATATCAACTTTAATGATCTTGGAAGCATAAAAAAGCACCAGAGATCCTATAAAATACCCTCCATAAAAAGTGAAGTCAATCAATTGAGACTCAAATTGCGTGAGATCAAAATGTGCTTTACAAAAAGGTATAAAAATTCCATTGCTGGCTGCTAGAAAGCCCCAAAAGAAAAACACTGTTATCAGTGTGTATAAAGCCGAGGAATAATTTTTTTGCAAATTGTTATCCATATCAGGTTTCTATTGTTAAATATTTATCTAACATAAATTAAATTTCTCATATCTCTAAGTTTTAAATGTTTTTATCATTCTTGTGAATATTTCTTTGTTTTTAGGTTAATTTGCAAAACTTACTTAGGAATAAATATTCGGAATGATAGAATCAATCGTTTCAGGAATAGGATTGGGATTTGTGCTTTCGTTTCTAACCGGACCTGTATTTTTTGCTCTGATAAAAACCAGTATTGAAAAAGGGTTTTCGGCAGGTGTTTCACTTGCCGGAGGAGTAGTTGTCAGTGATGTTTTTTATGTAGGCATTAGTTTGTACAGTACATCATTTATTGCACTCGAAAACACCTATCGTCTTCAAATAGGTATTGCAGGCAGTTCTATCCTGTTTATAATTGGACTCTATTATCTTTTCAAGAAAGTTAAAGTGAATTATGAGCAGACCAATTCTAAACGAAAAAATACCGGTTATTTTATCAAGGGATTTTTGATGTGCATTTTCAACCCGGCTATTTTACTTTACTGGCTGAGTGTAACCAGCAGTGTTATATCCATTTCCGGAGAAATTAAACCATCCCAAATTATTCCATTCTTCGGATCAATCCTGATCACCCAGTTCAGCCTCGATGTTTTAAAAGCATATTATGCAAATAAACTAAGATACAGGATAAAGGAAAAGAATATTGCCAGATTAAATCGTGTTGCCGGAGTACTTATACTGATCTTCGCTGCCCGTTTAATATTTAATTTAATGACAGGGCACTCACTTATTTAATTGACAGTTGACAGTTGATAATTGAATTAGTATTGAGTATTGAGACAGAATCTTAATTTCAATTGAATCACATAATTTGGCTGAAGAAGAAATACAACTTATAACTTACAACCTATAACTTACAACTTCCTTAGTAAGCACGTTGATTCTTTCCTTCCACCCAGTTCATAAAGGCCTTATTTACGACCTTGTTACCACCTGGTGTAGGATAATTGCCTGAGAAATACCAATCCCCAAGATGGCCTGGAATTGCTTTATGAAGATTATCCAAGGTCTGGTATATTACCTTTACCTCAGTTTTGATTTCTTTGGGGGTTATGATCAGGGCAATCCTATCAGAAATTTCCTGATCTGTGAACTGACTGTAGATCTCCTGAACAAAATTTTCAGTCTGCTTATTCCCAAGTTTCTCGGATTCAATACAGTTCTGATAAACTCTGTCGATAATATCTTCTCTACCAGTTTCCCTCAAAAGTGAAATTGCAGCCTCAAATGCGACAAACTCCCCCATTCTCGACATATCTATTCCATAACAATCCGGATACCTGATCTGCGGTGCAGAAGAAACAACTATAATCCGTTTAGGCCCCAACCTGTCGAGTATTTTAAGAATACTCTGCCTTAAAGTAGTACCTCTCACGATAGAATCGTCCAATACAACCAAATTATCAGTTCCCTTATTAATCAGCCCGTAAGTAGTGTCATATACATGTGCAACCATATCCTGGCGGTCGGCATCCTGGGTTATGAATGTACGAAGCTTCACATCTTTTATCGCAATTTTCTCGATCCTTGCCGACATATTTAAAACATCTTCAAGCTCGGCATCCGAAATCTTATCTGCCCGATTTAAAAGAATATCTTTTTGATAGTCCCTCAGATATTTATGGACTCCCTCAACCATCCCATAGAAAGCAACTTCTGCGGTATTGGGTATGTAAGAAAAAACCGTATTATTCAGGTTATAGTTAATCTCATTGAATATCTGAGGACACAGGAACAGGCCGAGTTGCTTACGTTCACGATATATGTCAGCATCACTTCCTCTTGAAAAATAGATTCGCTCAAAGGAACATGACTTTTGCACTTCCGGTTCACGGAATTGCTCTTCAGTAACCTTTCCGTTCTTTTTTATAATCAGGGCATGTCCGGGTTTGATCTCCTTTACAAATTCAAGAGGAATATTAAATGCAGTTTGTATTGCAGGGCGTTCAGACGTAACGATCACTACTTCATCATCTTGATAATAAAAAGCCGGTCTAATACCAACCGGATCACGCATTACAAAAGCATCTCCATGTCCCAAAATACCGCTAATTGTATATCCTCCATCCCAGGTTTTTGCAGAACGGCGCAGTATTGATGCCACATCAATGTGTTCAGCGATCTGGTGACTTATTTGCTCATTAGAAAAACCTTCATTTTTATATTTATCAAAAAGCTCCTGATTTTCAGTATCTAAAAAGTGTCCGATCTTTTCGAGCACCGTAACAGTATCCGTTCTTTCCTTAGGATGCTGCCCAAGTTCAAATAACTGCTCAAGTAATTCATCAACATTGGTCATGTTGAAATTCCCACTTACTACCAGATTCCTGGTCATCCAGTTATTCTGACGTAAAAAAGGATGGCAGCTCTCAATACTATTTTTTCCATGGGTACCATAACGTAAATGTCCCATCAATACCTCACCAGTAAAACTCACGTTTTCCTTCAGCCAATCGGTATCCTGTAATAATTCGGGTGATTCATTGTGAACATCCGCGAATTTTTTCTGAACATATTCAAAAATCTCAGCCACTGCATTGGCTCCCATTGCCCTATGACGACTGATATAACGCTTACCAGGCTGAACATCCAGTTTGATTGTAGCAATACCGGCACCATCCTGCCCCCTGTTATGTTGCTTTTCCATCAGCAAATACAATTTGTTCAGCCCGTAAAGTGCCGTTCCATATTTTTGCTGATAATAAGATAAAGGCTTTAAAAGACGGATAAGTGCAATACCACACTCATGTTTTATCGAATCACTCATAATAGGTTCTGAGATTGCAAAAGTAGCTATTTAATACCTAATAAGCCAATGAAATCAATGGTAATCTTCAGGAAAATACTTTGTTTTTAATAAGGGCTAATAACTTAAATAATGTGTTCAAGCAGTGCAGGGAAAATTATCAAAAGTAATAGCAGAAAAGCAAGAAAAACACCCATATAAACTTTTGGAGACCTGGTTGAAATCTGAACAGGGCCGGAAGTTTCTCTTAAAAATGCATTCAAAGGCACTTTAAAATAATAAAACAATGAAACTATAGTACTTAGCGATGCAGTAATAATCATGATCATCAGAATTGGCAATCCCGACAAGTTATATGCTTCCAGGGCAGTAGAGAACACTAAAAATTTGGCTGTAAATCCAACAGTTGGTGGCAAACCTGTAAGTGAAACCAGAACAATAAGCAGACTGATCATTAGTAAACTGTTCTTTTTCCCAAGACCTTTATATTCATTGATGTATTGCTTACCCGTTTTTTCCTCTATTTCATCCACAATCAGAAATGCAGCCATATTCATGATCACATAAACAGTCATATAGAATATAATTGCTTTAAATCCACTGGCTGAAAAAATAAATAGCCCCATCAGCATAAAGCCGGTATGTCCAATGGATGAATAGGCCAACATCCGCTTGACATTATTCTGCCAGATTGCAACAAAATTTCCAAGTAACATACTAAGAATAGCCAGAAATGCGAGGACGAAATTCAGGTCAAGGATAGAAGAACTCAGTGCTTTTGATTCAGGATCATAGAATATTTCCAAAAACTTAATCAGAACAGCAAATCCTGCAATTTTTGGTGCAGTTGACAAGAAAGCGGTTACCGGTGTTGGGGCACCTTCATAGACATCGGGCGACCAGAAATGAAGGGGTACAAGTGATAATTTGAATGCAATACCAATAAACACCAGGATAAGGGCAAGCGCAGAAGCCATTCTAGGTATATTATGCAATCCGGACAGAAATGCAGGATCATTTAAATAAAGGGTGCCGGTAAATCCATAAAGTAAAGAAATTCCATAAAGCATAATTGCCGAACAAACCGCTCCAAACAGGGCATATTTCATTGCTGCTTCAGTCTGTCGCTGCCCTGCCGAAAGATAACCGACCATCAAATAAGATCCAAGTGATACCATTTCGAGTGACAGGTATACCATCAGCAAATTTGCTGACATAGCCATCAGATTTAGTCCGAGATGTACTGCCAACAGAATGGAATACATATCTCCAAAGCCCTTATCATGGTTCTGAAAAGCCCGGTTAAATCGAATAAAGAGAACAAATAGTATACTGGCAAGACAAAAGAGAAGTTTAAAAAGTATTGCCAAATGATCCATAATAATCATTCCACCAAATAATGGTGTACTTACCATTTTAAGAAATCCACTGCTTTGATAAGCCACCAAAACTAGTGTAGAAAGTGTCAAAATAAAACTTAGCTGGGGATATCGTTTACTAAAAAAGAGATCAGAAAGAATTACGACCAGAAAACCCATAACCAAACTTATCTCTGCTCTAAAGAAATTCAAACTCGCTAATGAATCCCGGATCGATGATGAAATATATGGAATCAGATCATTCATTATCCGGTAATTAAATGAACCAGTGCCAGAACTGAGGCATTCATCTTATCAAAAAGCAGGGATGGAAATATTCCCAAAAGTAGAGCCAGCATTGCCAGAGGAACCAATGCAAATTTTTCCCTGATAGTTACATCAACTAGCTGATTTTTCCAGGTTTCACCACCCTTCAAACGGATCTGACCAAAGAACATGCGCTGCAAGGTCCAGAGGAAATAGGCTGCACTTAGTAAAATCCCCAATGAAGCCCCTATGGCCATCCACCTTGGTAAAAGACCATTAACATCCTGCGAGGTAAAAGCACCAATCAGACTAAATGCTTCGGCCATGAATGCCGAAAATCCTGGCAATCCGAGGGATGCAAAAAAAGCAATCATCACAAAAAATGTAAATTGAGGCATCAATTCGGCTAAACCTCTGAAATTAGAAATTTCACGGTCATGTACCCTGTTGTAAATCATCCCTACGAGAAAAAAGAGCATTGCCGACAGTCCTCCATGACTAATCATTTGAAGCATGGCACCACTTAGGCCTTCGGTTGTTACTGAAGCAATACCAAGTAAAACAAAACCCATATGTGAAACAGAAGAATAGGCAATCAGCCGCTTTAAATCAGTTTGCGCCAATGCATTCAAAGCTCCGTAGAGGATAGAGATTAGCCCGATCAGTCCAATCCACCAGGCCGATTGAACAGCAGAATCAGGAAAGATACTAAAGCAAATCCTGAGAATACCATAGCCCCCTACTTTGAGCAAGAGGCCAGCCAGAATAATAGAAACTGGCGTCGGAGCCTCAACATGGGCATCGGGTAACCAGGTATGTAAAGGAACGATAGGTACCTTAATAGCAAAAGCAATAAAAAGCACGATAAAAGCCAGTAATCTTGCTGAGATTCCCAAAATACTTTGTCCTGCCATTGCTGAGAATACCGAACCCTCGATATAATTGGCCGGGTCCATCATCAGGATCATATTAAAGGTATGATTTCCTGTAGCAGGATTCAGCACAGAAAAATACAATCCGATAATTACAAGAAGCATAAATACGGAACCGAAAAGCGTATACAAAAAGAACTTAATAGCCGCATATTCCCTTCTGGCACCTCCCCACATCCCAATCAAAAAATAAAGCGGCAGCAGCATCAATTCATAAAAAATATAAAAAAGGAAAAAGTCAAGGGCACAAAAAACTCCCATTACTGCTGTATTCAAAATTAGAAACAAGGAGAAATATGCTTTTAGATTCGTTTTAATTTCCCAGGATGATAAAGTTGCAACAAACATGATCAGCGCAGTAAGCATAAGAAAAGGGATAGACAATCCGTCAATTCCCAGGAAATAATCTATTTCCAGTTTGCCGATACTTCCAAGATCGAGTCGGATCCAGGGCAATTTTTCAATCAGCTGAAATTCATTTTCTATGTTTATTCCGGGTAAAACTTTATTGAACCGGGTATATATATAAATACTAAGGATAAATTGGATCAAACTAACCCCAAGGGCAATGTATTTAAATCGCTGCTGAAAAGTTGATGGAAGAATCACAACCAGCAAAGCTGCAGCAATGGGAAGGAATATGAGAACTGAAAGCAGATTCATACTGATCCTCCCCTTAGCCCCTTTGCGGAGATGAATAATGGAATTAATCTCATATCAGATAGCTTAAAATGAAAAACGAAAGCACAACAAGCAACATTGTAGTAAGATAATGCTGTAATCTGCCCGATTGAAAATTTCTGAAAAAACGGCCAATGTATCTTGATAAGGAACCGGTAGAATTGACCAGGCCGTCAATTATTTTCCTGTCAAACCAGTCGGAAATTACAGATATTGTTTGAGTCAAAGCAGCCATGCGATTTACTATACCATCAATTATAATACGGTCAAATCCATAGGTGAGCAGGGAAAGTTTTTCAATCGATCTAATGAGCACAAAATTATAGATCTCATTAAAAAACCATTCCCGATTTGAAATTCGATAAAGCCAGGTATCTTGCATTAGTTTAGGCTCCCTGCCAGGAACATATATACTGTAGGTAATAAGGATTAATGCAAAAGCCCCCAAATTCAATATCAAAGGTGCCAGCCAGTGAAAAATACTGATCTCTTTAATACTGGTCACCTGGAAGCCCTTCCAAAGCCAGGAGGCTTCGAAAGTTGCGGGATTAACAGAAAAGACAATAAATGTGCAAAAAAATGAAAGTATCAGTAAAACATAGGTCATCTGTCCCGGGGAATCACTTATCTGCATCATTTTATCTGTTTTAATTTCTCTCGATTCTGAGAAAAAAACTTTAAAAATCAATCTGAATATATAAAAAGCAGTTAACCAGGATGTTAAAACCATTAACCAGGGAAGGACTATAAATATCCCTTCACGTGCAGCCGCCCATTCAAAAGCACTGATCAGTATGGAATCCTTTGACAGAAAACCCGAAGTTAAGGGTAATCCAACCAGAGCCGCTGAAGCAATGCACATTCCCCAAAATGCAATCGGCATTCTTTTCCTTAATCCACCCATTAGTCGAATATCCTGATAATCAAAATCATGGCTATTTCTAACGCAATAATGATGGAGCTGATGAATCACAGAACCAGCGGCAAGAAACAATAAGCATTTAAAAAACGCATGAGTCGTTAAATGAAAAATACTCTCGGAATAAGCCCCAATCCCGAGAGCCATCACCATAAAACCCAATTGTGAAATCGTGGAATAGGCCAGAATTCGCTTAATATCGTTTTGGGTTAAAGCAATTGTGGCTGCCATGAATGCTGTAAATGCACCAATCCAAACCATTACATCCAATACAAGGGGGTCAAAAACAGGATAAATCCTCGCAATCAGGAACACACCGGCTGCGACCATTGTAGCTGCATGTATCAGCGATGAAACTGAAGTAGGCCCCTCCATCGCATCGGGAAGCCAGGTATGTAATGGAAATTGTGCGGATTTAGCCATAGCTCCGAGAAAAAAGGCGAAACCGGCAATACTTAGCCAGATTGCCGGCATTTGCTGTGATCCGCTTATCCAAAAATTACTTTCGAATGTGGAAGTACTTATTAATCCTCCCTCTCCAAAAAGGCTGTGTAAATCAAGAGTCTGAAACTTGGTATAAATAATCATGATTCCAGTCAGGAAACCCAAATCACCAATTCTGTTCATGATGAATGCTTTCTTTGCAGCCTGTGAGGCTGTATGTTTGCTAAACCAGAACCCAATCAGCAAATAGGATGAAAAGCCTACCAGTTCCCAGAACAGATAAATTAATAATAAGCTGTCTGAAATTACCAATCCAAGCATGGAGAAGCAAAATAATCCTAAATAAGCCCAATACCTGTGAATATTGGGGTCGTTCTTCATATATTCCCGCGAGTAAATATGAACCAGAACAGAGATTCCGGTGACCAGAACCATCATCAAAACGCTGAGATTATTCAAAAGTACACCGGCGTAAAACTGAACATTACCAATTATGAACCAGGATATTTGCTTATGTTCGGGCTCCAAATTCCAGATCTGAAGGAACAGGTACATCGATAAAAGGAAAGACAGTGTAATTGTTGACAATGCGACGCTGGCACCCCCGCCCTTTTTTGAACTAAGAATAAAAACGAAAGAAAACAAGGGCAATATCGCAGCTAAAAGTGCAACCAAACTTCTGTTCTCAGTAAAATTTATTCCTTCCATCAATCCTTTAAGGTATTGGTTTTACTCGGGTCTATTGACTTAAAATATTTATACACATTTAATATGATAGCAAGGGCAACGGCAACCCCAGCAGCCGCAAGAACAATCGCAAATAAGGCAAACATTTGGCCTCCCCCCGATATTTTATCATATTTCCCAAAAGCGACAAAATTCAAAACCGCTGCATTGATCATAAATTCGATACCGATCAGAACCTGTATTGCGTTTCTTCTGGTCAAAACTGCAAAAAGCCCTATACAAAAGAGACCTGCACTAATCAGCATAAAGTGAGAAAGAGGAATCATGCCCTCCCCCCCTTTCTGGCCAAATGTGCCGCCCCAATCAAAACCATCATCAGAAATACCGAAAGTATTTCAAAAGGAAGCAGATAAGCTGTCATAGTATGTATACCAATCTGATGTGTGCTGTTATCATTTACATGGATTGGTACACTTTCCTGCATCCAGTCCAATTGGTTTAAATCAGTTTTAACTATAACTGTTACCAATATAAAAAGGAATAAAAGACTGATTAAAATTCCGGCAAAATGATTGACTTTGAAGCCTGAACCCGCTGGTTTGAGACTGTTGAGCAATTCCCTGTTTGATAACATAAATGCAAAAAGCATAAGTACCAATACCCCCCCCGCATAAATAACTACCTGAGCCAGTGCAATAAAATCTGCCAATGCAAATAAATAAAGCGCCGCAAGTGAAAACAAACTTACAAAAAACAGAAAAATACTTCTGACGAGATTCTTCATAACCACAACACATAGTGCAGAAATGAGTACTGATGCAGCAAAGAAGTAAAATATAATCTGTTCCTCTCCCATATTCAATTTTGAGCTTTCTGTTGCATGGCTGCTTCTTTTGCAGCCAATCGTTCTGTATTAAGTTTTTCAAGAGCAAGACGCTTTTCTTTAGCTTCTTCTGGTTTCATATCAGAAAATTTATAGATCATTTCTTTTAAATCAGGCATACTCCTGTCGTAAGTATCAGTCATGACAATACACTCGGTAGGGCAAACTACAGTACACAAACCACAATACATACATTTTGCCATATCAATATCAAACTTAGCGGCGTAGAGACGCTTTGTTGTACCATCTGAGGTTTTTCCAATAGCTTCTGTAGCCTTTATACTTTCAATTTCTATACAGTCGACCGGACAGATCTTGGCACATAAATCACATACAATACAATCATCCATTTCCACATCCAGTTGGTACCTTCCAAGTTCAGGTACAGGCAATTTCTGATGGGGATATTGTATGGTTGTCATACCACTGTTCTGGACAAAATAATCCTTATCAGTGATTGATAGTACCTTCCTGCCCTCTCTGGCTGCAAAGAAATGTCCCATAGTCAGGCTTAGTCCTTTAAACACAGTTTTGAAAGCATGTATTACCTTTTTCATCATCTTTTAATGGGATATTTTATCTACCCTTAAATTATTGCATCATGCCCAGCCGCCACACACCTGATATAAGCATGCATAAAAATGCCAGAGGAGTTAATACCTTCCAGCAAAAGCTCATTAGCTGATCAACCCTTAGTCTTGGAAGAGTCCACCGGATCCAGATCTGTACAGCAACAACTGCAAGAGTCTTAATCAGAATCCAGAAAATTCCCCATCCTATTCCGCTGGTCCATAGGGCTAGTTTGGCGGTACCGAAATTGGGTAGCGGGCTATTCCAACCACCCAAAAACAAAACCACGCCAATCATTCCCACCAGAAACATCATAGAATATTCAGCAAGGAAAATAAAAGCAAACCTCAATCCCGAATATTCAACGTGGAACCCTCCAACGAGTTCAGATTCAGCTTCCGGTATATCAAATGGCGCACGATTACATTCAGCCAGCGAGGCAATAAAGTAAATGATGTAGGCAAGGATCAGATGTGGAGCCTGAAAAATATTCCAGGCCAGAAAGCCGCCAATAGTCTTTACTTCCCATATCCCAAGAAAATAAACTGGCTCTGTGGTGAGAATCCCCTGTTTGATACTAATCTCCTGGAGATTCAGGCTTTGCGAAATCATAACCACAGAAATCAGCGCAATACCTGCCGGGATTTCATAGGAAATCATTTGCGCAACCGAACGCATCGAACCTAATAATGCATATTTATTATTTGAACCCCAGCCTGCCATCAATATTCCAAGTGTTTCTATTGAAAGTATCGCAAAAATGTAAAAAAGGCCCAAATTAAGTGAGGAAGGAATAAGTCCCGGCGCCCAGGGCAGTGCTGCAAAACCCAGGTAAACTGATACGAAAATTACTATTGGAGCGAGTATAAACAGAACTTTATCGGCGGCGGTCGGAATGATAAATTCCTTTTGAAGCATCTTTATGATGTCGGCAAATGCCTGCAGGGTACCATATTTACCAACCTCCATCGGACCGACCCTGTCCTGTATAAATGCGGAAATTTTCCGTTCGGAATACAAGGCGAACAGGGTAAAAAGGGCAGTAAATGCAAATAATGCGGTAGCAACTAGTACATATGTCAGATAGAAACTCAATTTACCGGGCTTATGTACGCAAACTTAAGTATTATGCTATTAAATGCAGACTAATTCTATCTATTATAAGGAATTAAATTTAATCCCAAATTGGTTTATAAGCCAAGTGAATCTTCTCTTCAAAAAATAAACGGGTGCTCTTTACGAAAGAAGGGGTATAATCGGAAACGAAAAACTGATGCCGTTTTGCAGGACCGTCGTTGAGCAAGCCCAATCTGGTCAGACTTTCTTTAAGGTCTTCAGCAACTATTTCTGCAGTGTTGATAATATCCACCTTCCCTCCGTAAAAGGAAGATATTTCAGGCTTTATCAGGGGATAATGTGTACAGGCCAGAATCAGGCAATCAATCTTCTTAAGTTTTGAAGAAGTGAGGTAAGAATTGATCACTGTTTTACTGATATTATTATTAAAAAAACCCTCCTCAATCATAGGTGCCAGCAAAGGGGTAGCAAGTGAGGAAACTTCAATATCGGGATCTATTATTTTAAATTTTTTAGCATAAATGTCAGACCGGATAGTTGATTTTGTCGCAATTACCCCGATTTTTTTATATTTCCCCTTACTAATCACTGCATTAACTACGGGATCAATAACATTGACAATAGGCACCCGGTCACCCAAGAAATGCACCAGTTCATGATAGGCGTGTGCCGATGCAGTATTACAGGCAATTAGAATGAGCTTACAATTTTTATCCAGCAGGAATTTAGCAATCTTCAGGCTATAGAATTTAATTGCCTCTGGTGATTTATCGCCGTAAGGCATATGGGCAGTATCACCAAAATAAATAATCTGTTCATTCGGTAAAATTTTCCGGATAGCATTGGCAACCGTAAGCCCTCCGATTCCGGAATCAAAAATTCCAATTGGAAGTATTGAACTCATGTTTCAAAAATAAGATAATATTTCGAGCCCTTGGGATGCACAATGGAATCAAAAAAAAATGCGAAGCATGTTGCCTCGCATTAAATTTTATTATGAAAATAAAACCTTATTTAGCTGCAGTTGCAATACCTAGTTTGGCTTTCACATCATTAAGCATATCGATTCCTCCATCAAAATATACTACTCCTGGTTGAGAAACATCGAATACATAGGTAAAGCCTTTTTCTTTAGCTACTGCTTTAACTGCATCCTCTGCTTTTTTAAACACGGGCTGATAGATTTCGCTACGCTTGGTTGTCATCTCATCCTGAGCTTTTTCCTGCTCATCGGTAATTCGTCTTTCAAGATCCTGGATACTTGCTCCAAGTGTAGTCAGTTCTTTCTCCAAAGTGGCTCTGTTAGCCTCACTCAATGTTTTATACTTCTCTTCGTAGGAAACAACCAATTTCTGACGTTCTGCACCCATCAATTCAAGGGAAGTTTGTTTTGCCTTGGCAAAAGTCTGAAAAGTAGCATCAGCAGTTTTCATTTCAGGCATTGACTGCAATAAATCGGCAGAATTGATATGACCAAATTTTTGCTGAGCATTTACAGTACCTATTGTAAGGAACATTCCAAGTGCAACAACTCCTATTTTTAATAAATTTTTCATTTTTTCTTGTATTCTGTTTTTGTTTATAATTAGTGAGAGATCTTATTTATTTATTGTTCCGGGCTTATAACCCATCCTTGTAATTACATCATTGCTTTTGTCTAAACGCGGACTTGCATATAATAGTGTAATCTCGCTGTTTTTATCAAAAATCATATCCAGTTGCTGAGTTTCTGCAACAGCCTGAACTGCCTTGGAAACACGATCTTGTATAGGTTTAATCAATTTAGTCCGCATCTGAAAAAGTTCACCTTCAAAACCAAATTTAAGCCTTTGAAATTCCTTTGCTTCCTTTTCCTTTTCAATTATCTCGTTCTCACGTGTTTTTCTCATCACCTCTGTCAATAACACCTGATCTGCCTGATAGGCTTTAAAAAGCCCTTCAATAGCTAAAAACTTCGAATCGACTTCCTTCTGCCATTGGATAGAAAGTGCGTCCAACTGCTTTTGGGATGAATTATATTCAGGAACATGTTTCAGAATATAATCACTATCCACATAAGCAAAACGCTGTGCGTAGGCCCCAAATCCTGTGAAGACTAATAATAACGCTATTATAAGAATTCTTTTCATATTCCTTAGTTAAATCCTCCATTCAATGCCTGTGAAATACTGAATGTGAAAGGATTTCTTCCACTATCCGGCAAACCTGGTATCTTATCGAAGGCAAATCCATAATCAATCCCCAAAAGTCCAAAAATAGGCAAAAATACTCTTGCTCCAACACCAGCGGTACGTCTGATGTTAAATGGTGCGAAATCACGGAATGAATTCCATGTATTTCCTCCCTCAGCAAATGCCAGAACGAAAATAGTGGCTGTCTGACTAGCTGTGATCGGATGCCTCAATTCCAAAACATATTTATTGAATAAAGGACTTCCTGATCCCTGAGCAATGGTTGGATTGGATCCAGCAGGGATAATGGCATTGTTTGCATAACCACGCATTGCAATAATCTCAGATCCCTGAAGGAAATCAAATCCCTGCATACCATCACCTCCAAGTTTAAAGCGTTCGAAAGCCGACTGCCCAACGGTCTGATTGTAGATACCGAGGAAACCGAACTGTGCCTGAGCCTTAAGGATCAGTTTTCCATAAATTCGCTGAAACCACTGGGACTCAAATTTCCATTTATGATATTCAGTGAACCTGTACTTTTCTTTATCTGTTGCAGTTGCATAATTCTTATTATTCAATAGTGAATAAGGTGGAGTTGCCTGAACAGTCAATTTTAAATTAGAACCTGAGGTCGGGAAGATTGGTGCATCGACCGAACTTCTGCTTAAGGCCTGGGTAAGGTTAAAGTTATAGGAAGTACCTGTCGAGAAAATGAAAGCATTGTAGTTATTTAAAACATACTGCTGAAGATTAATTGAGGTATTAGCCTGGAAGTAATCATCAGGCCATTTTAGACGCTTACCCAAACTAAAGGTTACACCATTCATCCGGATTTTCTGTTGATTGATATCTACGTTTCTAAGGCCGTTTGACTGTAAGGAAGTAAAGGCGCTGATCCCAAAATAAATCGGTTTCTTTCCACCCAGCCATGGTTCAGAGAATGAAAAACTATAAGATTGATAAAACTTACCATTGGTTTGTCCCCTGATACTCAATTTTTGGCCGTCTCCTTTAGGAAGTGGCTTCCATGCACTCTTATTGAATAGATTACGAGCCGAGAAATTGTTGAATGTAAGTCCTAAGGTACCCACAACACGTCCACCCCCAAAACCTCCTGATAATTCAATCTGGTCTGAAGGCTTTTCCACCACATTATATTCAATGTCAACCGTTCCATCATTAGGATTGATATTGATAGGCCTGGGATCAGTTTTAGTATCATCAAAATTTCCCAGTTGTGCAATTTCACGGGTACTTCTTACAATAAGCTCTTTAGAGAATTTTTGACCCGGTTTGGTACGGATCTCTCTTAAAATTACTTTATCATTTGTTAACTCATTTCCTTTAACCTTGATATTGTTAATGGTGTATTGCGGACCTTCATACATTCTCAATTCGAGATCAATAGTATCACCGTACACCTTGGTTTGAACCGGATCTATATTGAAAGTAAGATAACCATCATTCATATAAAGAGATGATACATCATCCCCTCCCGGACTACTGGTGAGTTTTCTTTCAAGCTTCTTTTCACTGAATACTTCACCTTTACTGATTGCCAGAATAGCATCCAGAACTTTGGTTGAATATTTGGCATTCCCTGCCCATGTTATATTTCCGAAATAATATTTTGGCCCTTCATGCAGATCTATTTTGATGCCAATGGTACTTTTGCCGGTTCGGTAGGTGGTGTCCTTAATTATTTCAGCATCCCGATAACCCTTTTCATGCATCTTTGCGACCAGGTTCAGCTTATCTTCCTCATACTTATTCTGGAGAAATTTACCTGATCCAAACACCTTGTAAAAAGCTTTTTCTTTCGTCTTTTTAAGATATTTCTTTAAATTTTTGTTTTTAAAATCTTCATTCCCGGTGAATAGAATTTCACTTATTTTAACCCGATCGTTCTTCTCAACTGTGATATCAAGAATTTTATTATTCGCTTCTGTGGTATCTTTCCTCTCAGCAATCAAAACTTCGGTGAAGAGAAAGCCCTTTTCAGTAAAATGTTTCTTAATGATATCAGTGGTAGTTTTCAATAAATTCTCATTGACAACCTTTCCGGTTTTATCCTTCAATTTTTCACGTACATCTGTTACTTCACCCTTTTTCAATCCGATTAATTCGATTCTGGTTAATCGCGGTCGTTCCACCACCTCGATCTCAAAAAAGATCGAATCAGACCTGATTTCAGCAATATTCAATTTTACATCATCAAATAATCCCTGAGCCCATAAATTCTTGACTGCATTGGAAGTAGCATCTCCGGGTACGGTTATCCTGTCGCCCTTGGTTAATTTTGAAATGGTGATCAAAACATCCTTATCCAGAAATTCAGTTCCCAGAATAGTAGTTCCACCAATAACAAAATCCTGGGGATTCAGATAGCTGAGTTCTTCGTTCGATGTAGGCCTTGCAGGTGTTGGAGTTCCCGTTCTCCCAAACTGGGCCATTGCAGAAGTACCGGATATGAGTAGAAAAAACAATATGAAAATGCGATTCATTTGGTGTATTAAAGGTGCTAAATTAAGCTAATAGCTTGTTAAAAAGTGTTAAAAGTGAAAATTAGTTCAACTGTTCACTGGTCATACCGAAGCGTCTCTCACGTTTCTGATAATCTATCACGGCTTCAAAGAGATCCTGCCTTCTGAAATCAGGCCATAATTTTGAAGTAAAATACAATTCAGCATAAGCAATTTGCCACAAAAGGTAATTACTAATCCTGTGTTCCCCACTTGTCCGGATCATTAACTCCGGATCAGGTATACCGGCTGTATTTAAATGATCCCCGAAAATATCCTCAGTAATATCCTCAGCTTTTATTTCACCATCCCTCACTTTTATTGCTATTCTTTTGGCCGCATCTGTAATTTCCCATCTCGAACTGTAGCTGAGCGCCAGGGTGAGTGTACAATTGGTATTGGATGAGGTCTTCTTTATAGTTTCCAGTAATTGTTTGCGACATTTTTCAGGCAGGGTAGATAAATTTCCAATGGCATTTAATCGCACGCCATTCTCCATTAAGGTTTTGGTTTCTTTACTGATAGTTGAAACCAGAAGTTCCATTAAAGCCATTACTTCAAGCCTGGGTCTGTTCCAGTTCTCAGTTGAAAATGCATAAAGTGTCAGATATTTGATACCGAGTTCCACAGCACCCTCAACAGTATCGCGAACCGCAACAACTCCGTTCTGATGCCCAAATACCCGCAGTTTTCCCTTTTCCTTTGCCCAACGGCCATTTCCATCCATTATCACTGCTACATGTTGCGGCAAGCGTTCTTTATCTATCTGTTCAAGTAGGCTCATTAACTAAATTTAACATTCAAAACCAAAACAATTTCCCTGATTCATAAATAACATATTTCCCTGTTTTTTATCCAATCAGTATTTCTAAAAATTGTTCAAAAATTTCGAGATGCAAAGTTATGACTTAATTACGTTAATTTGTTACAAGAAAGAAAACAGATTTTCATAATAATTCAGAGCAAGTATTGATGAAAAAAAGATGCTTTACAACATTTCTATTTCTGCTGAACTTAAAAAGTTGGACATTTGATAGGAATAAAGGTGTAAGTAAGTCCAACACCAGCAAACATGTAAGTATCCCTTGGCCTGAAGTCGCCCCGCTGCGTTCCCGCAATCTGAGGAGGGGTTGAACGGTCGGCCAAAGTCATTGTTAAGGGGCTTGCCGGAGAAACAACATTAAAATCAACATATCTGCCGCTGATATCATCCAGATAATCTGTAAATGCTGTTCGGTAGCCGATCTCGGCAATGATTGTCCATTTTCCGCTAATGTTATACTTTACTCCTGCTCCGTAAGGCACACTGATCGCACTTTTCTTGTACGCAACATTCTCTGTCTGCACAAGCCGGAGTTCGATCTCATCACCGTTATGCTTTGTCAGGGGATTATAAGAAAATGATGCTATCCCGGTAAAAAGATAAGGACTCAACTTTCTGGTTGCAAACCCATAGTCTGCGCCTGCCATGTATCTGAACAGATTGAATTCAACCTGCATTGAAAACTCAGATACAGGGGAATGAAAATCAAGATTCCGTTCTACTTGATAAGTATTTGAAGAAGCAGCATCACTTGCCCGAACCTTACCATACATATAATTCAGTTTAGCAGACCAGTAACCATCAAAATTCCGTTTGATCTGGACTCCAAACGCAGGATCCGTCAGCTTATATGCTTTAACCGGATTAATATCGCCCATATAACCCATAGCACCTAATGATCCACCCAGTTCCCAGGTCTGGGCTGAGGCAAGGAAGCTTCCGGAAAAAAATACAATGACTAGTACTAATCTACGCATGAATGCAGCGGCTGTTCTTAATAATTTCGGGTATCAATTCCCCAGAGCAATTTATTCCTTAACGTAGATAAATAGTTTTCATTACTAAGTCTGATCAAATTGATTCCAAAACCAGCTTTCTTAACTTTAACTTTTATGGATGTATCGATTACTTCTGTCCGTGAATCACAGGTAAGCAGGTATTTCGAACTTCTTCCTTCAATTTCAAACGAAAGAATATTGGTGTCTGACAAGACTATAGGCCTGACATTCAGATTATGCGGAGAAATAGGGGTAACAACCATGTTCCCGGAACCCGGGAATATAATGGGGCCACCACAACTCAAAGAATAGGCTGTTGATCCGGTTGGTGTAGCCACAATAAGGCCGTCCGCCCAGTATGAATTCAAAAAATCCCCGTTCAGATAAGCATGCACTATCATCATAGCTGAGGTATCCCGTTTATGAATAGTAACATCATTCAGTGCAAAATTTTCATTTCCAAATAGCTTCAATTCTGATTCTATACAAAGCTGAACACGTTTATCCAGGGTAAAGTCCTT
>NZ_JAUYSS010000073.1 GCF_030695525.1 Daejeonella sp.
GTTCATTATTGGCAATTAAATGTGTCAAAGCTTGAGCTTATGTATACCCCAATTATCCAATCTATTAAAAAATATTTTAATCAAAATCGGCATTAATAGAGTCTAAACCAAATTTTATTTACGCAGAAAAATTATAGAAAATCTTAATAAAACGAAGCTGAAAATCGGATTTTATCAGGCATGAAAAGAATTTAAAAAGAAAAAGATTATTTCCCCTTAGTCATGAGGTACATGAACCAGACCCCTACTATGACGATAAAGCCAAGTATAAACATGCCGACCTTACCTTTACGTTTATCCTGACGCATAACCCAGATCAGGAATCCGGTTAGGGGTATTAAAAAAATCAAAAAGAAAATTATACTTGATGCGCTCATATATTTATACTGTAAATCTCGTGTTTAATATTTATAAACCCGGTATTAAAATGATCAAAACTGTAATCTGGCCATCGGCGAAATATCCTGCCCAACAAAATCATTGTTCAGATACTTATAATAAGCAGCAATGGCAATCATTGCGGCATTATCGGTACAATATTCAAACTTAGGGATATAAATGTCCCAGTCTAATGAAGCTGCGGTCTCGGTCAATGCTCCTCTCAGTCCTGAATTTGCTGAAACACCACCTGCAATGGCAATTGTATTGATCTGATATTGAGCCGATGCCTTTTTCAATTTATTCAACAGAATTGAAATAATCCGTTCCTGCACTGAAGCACAAACATCATTTAGATTTTCCTTTAAAAAATCAGGATTCTCCTTTAACCGGTCGCGAACAAAATACATAATGGAAGTTTTCAGTCCGCTGAAACTAAAATCAAGTCCGGAAATTTGAGGTTCCGGAAATTTGAATGCGTCCTTATTCCCCAGTTTGGCATATTTATCAATGAGCGGACCACCGGGATAAGGCAAACCCAATAATTTAGCAGTTTTATCAAATGCTTCACCCGCTGCATCATCGGTGGTCTGCCCAACAATTTCCATATCAAAATAGTTCCTGACTAACACGATTTGTGTATGACCACCTGAAACCGTGAGACATAAAAAAGGGAATTCCGGTTTATTTTCATCAATAAAATGTGCCAGAATATGCGCCTGCATGTGATTTATTTCAATCAAAGGCAAATTATTTGCCAGTGCAAATGCCTTTGCAAATGAGGTACCAACTAATAGCGAACCTAATAATCCGGGCCCACGGGTAAAAGCTACAGCATCGATGTCATTTTTATGTATTTTTGCGACTGAAATGGCTTCATGGACAGTTGGGATTATATTCTGCTGATGAACTCTTGAAGCCAGTTCGGGGATCACTCCTCCGTAATTTTGATGCACAAGCTGTCCGGCGATGATATTGGAACAAATATTGCCATCAATACAGATTGATGCTGATGTGTCGTCACAGGAAGATTCTATACCGAGGATGATTGCCAAAACGTATATTAATAATGTTTGAATAATTAAAAAACAAATTTATCAAAAAAGCGCTAAAAATAACCCTTTGGATACTGGCAACATTTATAATGTTGCTAACTCTTTTGGTTTTTTCACTACAGTTTAAGCCAGTGCAAACTTTTGTTGCTAAAAGAGCTGCAAACTATCTTTCAAAGGAGCTGAACACTCGTGTTGAAGTGGGATCATTATACATAAAGCCATTTAAATCATTGGTACTCGACAGCCTGTATATTCAGGATCTGGAAAAAGACACCCTCTTGTTTTCTCCAAGATTCACTGTAGATCTAGATTATTTCTCACTGAAAGAACGCAAGATTACCGTTAAACTATTGCAAATGGAAAACGGGAAGTTCTTTGTAAAGAAATACAAGGACGAGTCAACAAACCTGACTTTTATCCTAAACTATTTCAGCAGCGGCAAAACCACGAAAAAAAAGGTTTCTAAACCATACAATGTTACACTTGCTAAATTGGTTTTAAATAATGTTGCATTTAAATATAAAAACTTCAATAATATCAATCCTGTAAAAGGGATTAATTTCAATGATATTCAAATAAGCAATCTGAGTACAACGATTCTGGATCTCGACACAAAATCCTACATAATGAAAGCCGGAGTCAGAAATATGACCTTCAGGGAGAAAAGTGGATTTTATCTGAAGAATCTGACTGCCGATGCAGCAATTGATACAAGCCAGATTGAGTTAAAAAAACTTGTGCTTGAAACTCAGGACAGTAAAATAAGTGATTATCTCCTGCTGAAATATTCTGATTTTAAAGATTTCAATGATTTTACCAGCAAAGTATATATTAACTCAAACCTTCAAAATTCAAAGATTAATAGTTCAGACATTGCGTACTTTACGCCTGAGCTCGCTAAATCATCGATTATTCTTCAGGTTAACGGGCAGATTAACGGCTATGTAAATGACCTTAAAGCCAAAAGCCTGATTATACAAAGCGGGCAGGCCACATATGTTAAAGGTGACTTCAAGATTAAGGGGCTTCCCAACATAAAACAAACCCTGCTCGAACTTGACTTTGATCAGGTTTCAACTAACAAAAAGGATCTTGATCTCATTATAGCCAGGGCCACGGGGAATAAGAATTCGATATTACCACAAATGGTTGAAAAATTCGGGACTGTTAATTTTAAAGGGAAATTTACAGGATTTCTCAATGATTTTATAGCCTATGGTGAATTTAAAACTCGTTTAGGACGTGTCGTAACGGATGTGAACATGAAGATTAATAATGCTTCAGTACCAACGTACAGCGGGAATGTTAAGGCTTATGACTTCAACCTGGGAGAATTACTTGACAGAAGCGATCTTGGAAAAACGACACTGACAGCCGACATCAATGGCAGAGGTTTCAAATTAAACAACTTACAGGAACAAATAAAAGCTGATATTAACTATTTTGATTTTAAGGATTACCGATATAACAACATAAAAGTTGACAGCCGTTTTGTTAACCAGGTGTTTGATGGTAAGATTCTGGTGGATGACCCGAATGTGAATTTGGATTTCGACGGAAAGGTAGATCTGAATCCAACACTTCCTGTTTTCAATTTCAACGCTTCAATTAAAGGTGCAAACCTTCATAATCTTAAACTCATTAAAGACAGTGTTCAGATTGATGCAGATTTAAAGACGAATTTTACCGGCTCAAATTTGGAAAATATTGAAGGCCTTGTTGAGCTTACAAAAATTCGCCTGACCAACCCACAAAACTCATTTGTTATTGATTCAGTGAATCTGAAGGCCATAGGAACCGGACTGACCCGCTCCCTTAATATTGAATCTGATATATTTGACACGAGTATCAAAGGGCAGTATGATCTCAAGACATTGCCTTCATACTTTAAATCAGTTGCCAGTAAATACATTCCTTCACTTGGTCTGACTTATGTTAATCCCGGAAAACAGAATTTTGAATTTAATCTCAAAATCAAATATTTTGAACCCTTGAGTATCTTTTTTGCTCCTAATTTAAAAATTCCGGAGCAGGCAAACTTTAATGGGAAATTTGTGTCAGATTCGAATATTGCCAATCTGAATGGATTCGTTAAGTTGATTCAATACAATAAAATCAAGGTTAACAATTTGATTATTGACGAGAGTACTTCAGCGGATGCAATGAACATATTCATTACATCCGACAGGGTTGATATAACGGATAGCCTTTATATCAAAAACGTCAACATTGCGAATATCTTAAAGAATGACAGCCTGAATCTAAACGTTAAATTGTCAGATAAAGATGCCATTAACCAACTCGATTTAAACTCACTGGTAGAATTTACTTCTAATGGAGATCAACTAATACAATTGAGTATTCTTCCATCGGATGTGATTATCAATAACCAGACCTGGAAAATTCAGGAAAAGGTTAGCTTCAGTTTTGATGATGGACGCACAAAAGACCAGGAATTTAGCCTGTTAAGACGCACAAAAATTACTGGTTTCGAACTATTCAGGGATAATCAGATGATAACCATAGATGGCTATATTTCCAAAGATCCTGCTGATGAACTGTTGATTGGGTTCAATAATTTTAAGCTGACCACATTTAATCCTTTGACTACACCTCTGGGAATAACCTTAAAAGGTACACTTAACGGAAATGCCAAAATTGCCGGTCTGGGGCCAAGTCCGAATTTAGAAGCAGCTATTAAAATAGACAGCCTGAATTATAATAATCTGGCCGTTGGTGACCTGACACTTAGTGCCGGACTGGACAATGCGACCAAACTGATCAATGTTAAAATGAATGTTGAGAATAATGGGGAAACCACCATGGATATTGCGGGAACTTATAATGCCAGCGATGACCAGAATAATCTGGATATGAAGCTCATAATGAAAGACAATGAAGTGGCGCTTTTCCAACCATTCCTGAAGAATCTGGTATCGAATATGAATGGTAAAGTTTCAGCCGACCTTACCGTAACCGGAAAGCTCAACAAACCTCAAATTACCGGGGACCTTTTTCTGACAAATGGAGGTATGACGGTTAATTATTTAAAAACCCCTTACCGCATAACAGACAAAATTGAGATTGAGAACACCGTAATTAAGTTGAATAATCTTAAAATCAGAGATATTAATGAAAATATAGCCATCGCAAATGGAACAGTAGATATGGCCAACATCAATAATCCGGAGATTCATATCAATATTGTAGCCAATAACTTCATGGCATTAAATACAACCATAAAAGATAACCCGCTTTATTTTGGTGTTGCCTACGGAACTGGTGTATTCAGTTTTAACGGGCCTACAAATGATATGCGGATTATTATTGACGCAAAAACAGAAGAAGGTACAGTTTTCAACATCCCCTTAAATTCCTCCGCAACAGTAGGCAAAACCGATTTCATCACTTTTGTGTCTAAAGACACTTCCCTCAATAAGCCTAAATTAGCCTCATTTAAAGGGCTTACTATGAATTTCGAATTACAGATTGATGAGAACACAGAGGTTAATATCTTCACCGAACTTGGAAAGTTAACAGGCCGCGGTGATTCGCAGTTAAGTTTGAATATTAACAGCCTTGGTGACTTCGAGATGTATGGGGATTACAATATTTCGTCAGGTAAGTTTGCCTTTACAGCACAGGATTTTATCAATAAGATCTTTAAAATCAGTGAGGGTGGTTCGATTCGCTGGACAGGGAATCCTGTACAAGCGGCAATTAATTTGAAGGCGCTATATGAAGTACGGACAAGCTTAGGCCCGCTGTATGCTGCAGCAGGCAGACCGGCTATCGATCAGCGTGTTCTGGCAGAAGCAGTGATGAACCTGAGCGGCCCCCTTCTGACTCCCAATATTTCATTTGATATTAATTTTCCTGCAGATGCTTATATCAAGGATGAATTACAATCTTATTTAAGCGATGTGAACAATACCAATCAGCAGGCCTTAAGTTTGATTGTGAGACGCTCATTTGCTGCAGGTAAAGCTGCAGATATTGGTTTTGCAACTTCTACTTTCATCAGTGCGGGAACAGAGTTATTCTTTAACCAGTTAAATACAATACTGACTCAATCGCTAAACCTGAACTTTGTGGATCTGAACATACGTTCTCTGAATGATGCAAGTGCTTCTTTCCGTTTACTGAATGACAGACTAATTCTAACAGGTGGGATAACCGACCGTGCCAATAGTAGCGGTAATTTCTCAGAATTCAATGTGATCGGTGGAGGTAACTCAGTCGCACGTGATGTTGAAGCACTCTATCTGATCACAAAGAATGGTGATCTCGTACTTAGAGCCTCCAATAAAATTAATAACCGGAATTTCCTGAATAACCTGAGCAATGATGAATATGTCAGCGCTATTGGATTGGTCTACCGCAAAAACTTCGAAAACTTCAATGAGCTTCTGAGTTTTCTTTTAGGTAAACAAAGAAAGGAAGATCGAAATAAAGAAAATCAGAAAACCCTCCGGGATACCAGCGAAGCAATCAAACCGGAAGAACTGGAAATGAAATAGAGAATTAGCTATTTTTCATGATGGTATGACCCATCTTATCACGTTTAGTTTTCAAATACAGTTCATTATGAATATTGGATTTAATCTCGATAGGAACATTTGAGATAACCTCCAGGCCATAACCAATCAGTCCGGATCGTTTGGTAGGATTATTAGACATCAACTTCATCTTCTTTATCCCCAGACTTCTTAATATCTGAGCTCCAATCCCATAATCTCTTTGATCCATTGGAAAGCCTAATTGCAGATTAGCATCCACGGTATCCAGCCCATTCTCCTGAAGATTATAGGCATGCAGTTTATTGATAAGTCCGATACCCCGGCCTTCCTGATTCATGTAAATGATAACTCCTTTCCCCTCCTGTTCGATCATCTCCATTGCCTTATGAAGCTGAGGACCGCAATCGCATCGGCATGATCCGAAAATATCACCGGTGATGCAGGAACTGTGGACCCTCACGAGAATTGGTTCATCCTCTTCCCAACTGCCTTTAACTAAGGCAAGATGTTGATCACCTGTTGTGATTTGTGTATAAGCAACCATCTCAAAATCACCCCATTCAGTAGGTAATTTTACAGAAACCTCTTTCTTGATCAAAGATTCTGTTTTAAGCCTGTAAGATATCAGGTCCTTGATACTGATGATTTTAAGATCAAACTGTTTTGCAATGATTAAAAGGTCAGGTAAGCGTGCCATTTCACCATCCTCTTTCAGGATTTCAACTAAAACACCTGCCGGTTCAAGTCCGGCCATAGTAGCCAGATCAACCGCAGCTTCAGTATGTCCGGCTCTGCGTAATACACCTCCATGTTTCGCAATAAGCGGGAAAATATGGCCTGGCCGACCTAATTCTTCAGCTTTTGTATTCGGATCAATCAGTGCCAGAATCGTTTTGGAACGATCAGAAGCAGAGATACCTGTTGTACAACCATGTCCGATAAGATCGACAGAAACTGTAAAATTAGTTTCAAATGCAGCGGTATTATTCCCAACCATGAGCTCAAGTCTCAATTCTTTACAGCGCTCCTCGGTTAAAGGGGCACAAATCAATCCCCGGCCATGGGTAGCCATAAAATTGATTATTTCCGGACTGGCATTACTAGCAGCAGTAAGAAAATCGCCTTCATTCTCCCGATCTTCATCATCTACAACAATAATAACCTTACCCTCTTTTATATCGTTTATGGCTTCTTCAATCGTATTAAACATAATTTTTGAGCTAATTTGGAAAACGGTTTCAGAATGGATTAGAAATTAATTAAAAAAATAACCTGTGATCCCGTTTTTAACAAGCACAAATTTAGGTATTTTTTCGGCAGCAAGGATTTCGAACAATTCTTTATAGGTCAGCAAAGTGCAATAAATCAAATGGGCATTCAGGTCGCCTTTTCATCCTTCTTAGAGAATAAGCGTTTAAACCAGCGCTTGTATACATCCAGATCGAAAAGAACGGAATCTACAGTTGCTTTATAGGTTAAGAATATCCCCAGGGGCGAGAGACAAATAATTGCAGCCCACATTCCTAAAAAAGGAGAAAGGGAACCTTCTTTTACTGATTTCTCGCCAATTGTTGAAATAATATGGTATATCAGGAAGAACATGACAGACATCACAACGGGTAAACCTAGGCCGCCTTTCCTGATAATTGCTCCCAGAGGTGCACCAATAAAAAAGAGTACCAAACAGGACACCGCCATTGTAAATTTTCTGTTCAGTTCGATCAGAAAGCCCCGAAGCCTCACGTCATTATCTTTTGCATATAACTCTTTACGGTTTAATACGTCTTTAACTGACCTGATCTGATCTTTCGCTGTTTGGAGTGATTGAATTTTCCTATTCTGGGGAATAAGCTCCAAAACATCCTTATAGGCTTTCAGGGGTTTTGCTGTAGTCTTTTTGTTCAGTGTATCCACACGATAAACACGGGCAATCTGCGAAAGGTCAGTATAGGCAGAGCGAAGGTTACTGTCGCCCTTCACATTAAAGGAATCCAGATAAAATTTAAGCTGCCTGATATTCATCATCGCATAATTCGACTTAAAGAGCTCCTCATCTGTACGTTTCATTTGGAATCCGGAAAGATCAAAGCGCTGTTCTGTCTCTTTGAATTCAGTTCTCATTAGGCGCTGCCGTGGATTGTAAATTCCGTCTGAACCGGGAGTTTCTTCGTAACGCTTTCCATTCTTAAGTTTCAAAACCAGAAGCTGATCATCATCGGTAGTAAACATCTGACCTTCTTTTGCCATCAGCACATTGATATTACCACTGCTGGTATTCCGTTCATAAATGAGGACATCATGAAGGGTTTGGTCGGGATCTTTCTTCTGAACCCTGATCGCATAGCCCGGAATACTGGTATTAAATATTCCTTCATTAATAAGGAATGCTGCCTTTTGGTTTCTTACATCATACAATAAAGAACCCATTTTTAAATTCGCTTTGGGAAGCCAGTAATCTGAAAAGAGGAAAGCCCCAAGGCTCAACAGGCCTACAACGATTATAAGAGGCATCATGGCCTTTTGAAGAGAAATTCCTGCAGACTTAATCGCCACCAGTTCATAATTCTCACCCAGGCTGCCGAAGGTCATAATGGAGGAAAGGAGAATAGCCAGGGGCAAAGCCATAGCTACATTAGTTGCCGATGCATATACCAGCAGTTCCAGAATAACATACCATTCAAAACCCTTCCCAATCAGATCATCGATGTATTTGAATAAAAATAACATCAACAAAATGAACATAACAATGAAAAAGGTAACAATAAAAGGCCTTAAAAAGGCCTTAAATACCAATAAGTGTACTTTCTTCACAATGTAAAAATAGAGAAAATTAATCTCTAAGCACCCAATACACTAATCAAATATTGTATCTGATTATCCCAGATCAGTTTGCGGTCCTGAATAGTATCCTCTGTGGCAAAGTCGGTTATTGACAAGGCAACGTCATTGGTCAGTTCGTCCTGAACAATTTCCATTTCGAAATAACAATGAGGCTCATCATCGATCCACTTAAATTTGACCAGTTTATTTTCTTTAATGGAAAGCAATTTAGCCTTTTGCTGTTCGCCATCCCAGGTAAAAGTATAGACCTGATCTCTGTAAGTTACATCATCTGCGAACCACTGTGCGAGGCCATTGGGTTCATTTAAAAATCCAAACAATATTTTGGGAGATGATTTTACTTCATACTCTATATTAAACTTTATCTTTTCTGCCATTCCTCATCTTTTTATAATACACGGCGAATTATTTTCACCAATTTTTCTAAAGGAAAGTAATTTCCTCTATATTTGCAACTCTGTTTTGAACAGGTATAAAATATGACACAATTTGTGCCAAAAGCATCCTGAAATATTTTAGGATTTGACACAAGATAAAGTATTTATACTCAAAGAAAAAACAAATCCGGCGGGGTAGCTCAGATGGTTAGAGCGCAGGATTCATAACCCTGAGGTCGGCAGTTCGATCCTGCTCCCCGCTACTTAGAAAGGCCCTTTGAGGGCCTTTTTTAGTTTAAGCATGTCTCGTGAGTCAGCAAATGAGTCAACATGCACACTGAGATCGAAATTAAAGGAGTGGAAGGAAGAGCCTTCCTGCTTTACTATTATGAAGGTATTCGTCAACGAGAATACAATGGCAATAAATTATCATTGCCAATTTACCCGAACAAGGCAAAAACCCAGGCAGATAAGGTTAAGCTTTTAAAGAAGCTAAAGTTTGAATTTGAGAAAGCACTTGACAAGGGCTGGAATCCATTAGAGGCAGTTGCTCTAATGGACGCTCCGGTAACCTTGGAACAAAGCATTCAGAAGATTGTAGACAGCAAACTAACTGGTAACTATAGCAGAACTTACACAAGAGATATTGAAGGAACTGCTAAACAGTTTATAGAGTTCTTGACAGAGCAGGAAAAAAGCTCTTCGCCTGACAGCCTGTCTACGGCGAGAATCACCGCATTTCTCGATCTATATAATTCGTCCAACAGAAATTACATGAATAAGAGGCAATACTTGAATGTTATATTGCCCGGTACAATCTCGCGAACTGCAAAGAAGAAATATGCTGAGAAACTACATGAGGTTTACACCAAGGAGCAGATGCTACCGATTCTTGAGTTCTTAAAATTACATTATCCCAGACTTCATTTAGTGGCTTTGCTGGCTTATGGATGTTTCCTTCGTCCTCATGAAGAAAGCAGATTACTAAAGTTAAGACACATTCGTGATCAGATGATTTATTTATCAGGTGAGGAGAATAAAGGAAAGAAAGTACGTGTTGTCCATATACCAGACTACGTATATTCAGAGCTTTTGCCTTTTATAGAAGCTTGTTCTACATCTGAATCATATATCCTTACAGGATCAGCCTGGCTTCCTAACTATGACTATCTAAAAACACAATGGTCAAGAGCTAAAAGGACTCTTAAGCTAGACGGCAAGATCAAGGCGAACCAAACTCTCTATTCATTCAGACACACTGCTGCTGTCAAAGTATATCACAAGACAAAAGATATTTACATACTGCAACAGCTTTTAGGTCATTCCGATATGGCTGTTACTCTAAAATATCTTCGAGGACTAGGAGAAATGAATAACGATAAACTAAAGTTAGTGATGCCTGAATTGTAAAACTTTATTGTGAGTGGTTATCTTAGCTGTAAATGGCGACAATAGTAGATACAAAGTATGGGAAAGAGCTACAACTTGTAGTTAATGTTAAGATTCCTGTGCAAGGCCATATCCAAACATTCATCAACCATTACTACTTCCAACAGGATTTATTTAAAGGCTATACCGATACAGGTGACAAGCTGTATCGGTATCCAATATTCCAGATTAGCCAGGATACAACATCAGCCACATCAACCTATGATGAAAGCTACCTTACTGATTTAATAACAATCACGAGCAAACTACTTGAGCTACACGGCATTTCCCCAGATCATCTCGACAACATCTTGTTTCTGTGTGGCATGTATTCTTATTTCGAAGAGATTCAGTCCCGAAAGAAAGTTGGGAGGAAAGACAAACTCACCAATGCTAAACTACTTACTAAGCTCCTAAAAATACCTTTTCCAACAGTAACCATACATAACATCTTTGATTTTGCTCATGATGATGACCATGTATTAGGAGCTTTATGCCTGATTAAAAAGTCAAAACGGGAAGCATTTGAGACAGATGGTACTCTGGATCTGAAACTGATAGACGATGATCTATGGCCATTACTTACTAAGAAGCTTATTGCAATTGAGATAGAGTTCGAGATAAACAATCCTGGTAGATACGTTTCCCAATTAGAGACCTCCAGAAGCTTATTCTTTAGCCCCTATATAAAAGCGAACTTAATATCTACCACGGATCACGGGACAGCTTCCATTCCACTTATTGACCAACATTCTGACAAGATGGTCCGGTTGTTTCTCAGTGATTTGATAGCATCTGAAAAACGAGAAAATACTGAATTCTTTAGGATAGTCTCTCAGCAGAGCTTCAATGCTAAAGGATACAATAAGCTGAATAAGTTTATCAATAGCCGAATTGGAAGTAGTCATAATAGCATACTCCGTGAAATCTCATTATTGATTAGTGATTATCTCCACCTGAATAAACTTATGTTCAAGCCACAGAGAGGTGGAGAGATCAGTACGGATATGAAGGTTTTTATTTATTCTCTGTTCAGCTTGCTGGGACTAGTCTTGATTAAAGGAAAGTTTCAACATACTATAACTTCTGATACATTACTCGACACCTTTAATCACGTTCAGAACACCGCTAACAAGTCGAAAATCATATCTCAATTCTCCGAGATCATCAAGAAAGTGGCCGAGTAATATCACTTATCTAATCACTCAGTCCATTGCATAACTAGTTCTATAACAGTGCATTAATAGCACATAAATTTGTGACAACAAACACCAAGAAAGCTCATCGTACGTAAGGTGCAGCAGCTTGTAAGTCTGCAGACGAGTTTGAAAGAACACAAATGTAAACAACTTAAATGCATTAAAATGCGTGATTTAAAAAAAGAGTTATTCAACGGTCAAGGTGGAATTACTTGCATTAAAGCTAACAGATTACACAATAATAGAAAAATCAGCAAGAAAAAATGGTTTTGACTATTGGCTAGGCGATAAGGATGATATTCTTTTTCAAAGAAAGGCAAGACTTGAAGTTTCAGGTATCTTTAACGGAAAGTCAAAAGACATAAATAATCGCTATAGAGTAAAGGTAAAGCAGACAGAACAGTCAGATTCACTGAAAATACCAGCTTATGTAGGAATCGTAGAATTTAGTAAACCAATTGCTAATTTTGGCTCAAGAAAATGACAGTTCAAGAATTACATAATAAAGCAATCGAGTATGCTGACCTAGCGTTCATTAAAAAATTTAATGGAAAGTTAAATGTTGCTATTGAACTTTTTTCAAAAGCTTTTCAACTTGAAAAGGAAGCGGCCTTACAAGCTCAAAATGAAAATATTGGTGAGCCGACAATATCGGTTTTACTTAAAAGTGCAGCCTCTTTAGCAATGAACTCTGACAATTTTAATGACGCTGAAAAGTTGATTTGCTTGGCACTGTATGGCAGCCCACCTATTGAAATAGCCGAAGAATTAAGAAATTTACTTGAAGAACTTTACTTCCAAAGACATTTGAAATTACAAGGAATTAGTATTAGCCCAACAGAGTTGCAACTTGTTATTGCAGGACGCGGCATTGGATATGGTATGGCAAAATCAGAATTGGTTTTTGACAAGTTAAATACGTTTGAAAAATTAACGCTAAGAACTGCCGAAAGAAAAACAGGCAAACCCTTTCGCAGCAAAGGAGATGTTTCTAAATTAATAAAAATGAATTTCCAGCCTTATTTGTCAGTTCCAAGAGCAGCGAGTTTTGCATTTACAATTAGACTAGGTGTCCCTGCAGATCAACTAAAACTTGAAGGTTTTGAAAATTCAATAGAAATTATTGAAGATTTAGTGGACAACATAAATCTAGTTAATTCAGGTTCATACGAAGAACTTAGTAATAAAATTACAGATGAATCCTACTTTAAAAATTTTATTAGCCTATCGAAAGAACTTGCACCAGACGGTGAAGAAGTAAATTTAGTTGGTTTAACTATTCTGAGAGAAGGTGCTCCAAAAGATGTTCAATTCACAAGAATCAGAAGTGATATACAAACAAATATTTTTGAAGATACCCAGTCGAAACAAGATAAAGACAATAAAATTGAGTTAATAGGACGACTTTATGCTGCAAACGAAGAACAAAGCAATATAAAACTGAAAGTTGAAGGAACAGGTAATTATTCGATTTCTGTTCCCGAAGGACTTGGTGACATTGTAAAAAAATATTGGGGGGAACAAGTTAAGATAAAAGGCACTGAAATAAGGCCTAGAGTTGTAAAATTAACAGACCTAGACCCTGCATAGGAATTACAAGCAAAACTATGACGGAAAATAAAATTGAAAAGGAAATTGAAATTTCCGTAAAGAGAATTGAAACTCGACAAAATGAAATTGATAGCGAGTTAACGGTATTGTCAAAGCAAATTAAAAAATATACCAATTGGGCTTGGACATTTGTCATTGGTGGTGGTTTAATAGGAGTACTTTCAATTTTTTGGTATCTATGCAAGAATGAAGAAACAGGTTTTGGTATTAATCAACTTGGTGATTTTATGTCAGGAACTGTTGCTGCTCTATGGTCTTTAGCGGGTCTTTTTTTTATTTACATCGCATTTCTAGGTCAAAAACAGCAAATCCTAAACCAACAATTAGAAATTATGTATAGCCAATTGGAAGTTAAATATACTCGCCTAGAATTAGCAGGACAAAAGGCGGAAATGAAAGAACAGAATTCCACCTTAAAGCAACAACGTTTTGAAAACACATTTTTTCAACTAATAAGTTTATTTAACTCTATCGTCAATTCACTTGATTTGAGAAATTCAACCACCAAAGCAGTTACAACGACTGGTAGAGAGTGTTTGAATGTTTTTTATAAACGACTTAGAAAACATTTAACAGAAATAGTTCACGGTAGATCAAGTTCTAATGATAACCTTTCGTCTGCAACAATAAATCAAACTCTTAAAGCCTTTAGTCGTCTTTATGAAAATGAAAAAGCAGACTTAAGCCATTATTACAGAACTATTTATAGAATATTTAAGTTCATTGACAATTCTGACATTGAAGACAAAAAACAATATGCTGCAATTGCAAGAGCACAGTTATCAAGTTATGAGCAAATTCTAATATTTTATAATTGTTTACATATTCACGGCCGTGAAAAGTTTAAACCACTTGTTGAGAAATTTGCAATTTTTAAAAACCTAGACGACTCACTACTAATAAACGAAAGAGACAGAAGTGAATATGAAATTAGTGCATATGGAGAATAGAAAACATCATGCCAACAACACCTACCCCAAAGCGACGATTCAGAGGTTAAATCAAGCCTCATGCTTTTATCAAGGTGTCTACTTGGTTGACAGTTCAGTGCTAAAAACCATTGCCTCCGTGTAGCTGCAAAGCGATATATGCCATTGTATGACCACAGAAACAGTCGACATTTACATTGATGAAGCAGGCAACACAGGACAAGATTTGTTGAATATTGATCAAGTTGTTTTTACACTATCAAGTAATAACTTCTCACAGACCGAGCTTCTAGAATTAAGTTCTCTATTTGACAAAAATTCAGAACTTCATTTTAAGAAATTAAAAGAAAGTGAAAATGGCAGACAGTCTTTAATAAAATTCCTGAACCATCCACTAATAACAGAAACCAATGTACTATCTTCTGTCACGCATAAAGAATTTGCTACAGTGGCTCAAATTGTTGACCAAATAATGGAACCCGTCTATTATGATAACAACATAGACATTTATAAATTTGGACAAAATATTTCGATAACGAATTTTATAATTCATTTCGGAAATTTCTTTTGGGACAAGGAGATATACAAAGCGATGCTTCATTCTTTCATTGAAATGATGAGATTAAAAAATCAATCTAGCATCTCAATTTTTTATACTACTGCTAAAAAACTGTATAATTCTGACAAAACAAGAGAACGAAAATTATTAGTGCCCTTATTAGCAAGTGAACACCAGATCACCGATATACTTAAAAATGTAAATAAATTTACTATTGACGTGACACTTTCTGGAGATTCCGGAGATGCTGACCCCGTACCGGGGATACTGACCCCCTTTAATATGACTTTGGCCTTATGATCTGAAGGCCTGACAATTTTACCTTTTTTTTCTTAGACTTTCACCCATAAGTTCTATTCTGTGTGCGGTA
>NZ_JAUYSS010000001.1 GCF_030695525.1 Daejeonella sp.
AGGTTTATATATCTTATCGGACGAACCCTTTCCGGCTTCTTTATACGGAATATCCCCATACATATCAGTGATACGGTGATAAACAAAAGCACGCCATATGCGGGCAACTGCAAGTTTATTGACCAGGTCGGCATTACCTGAAACTGATCGGATAACTTCTTCTATCTCAAGTCCTTCATTAATGTAAAAGTTCTCAAATAGATTTGATTGCCAGCCCAGGTTACCAACATATTTGTCGCCTTGCGCCTGACCAATATTATAGGTAGCCATATGCTGCATAGCTCCTCCAAGCATGAAATAATCGAATCTGGCCGAGGATAATTGTGCTTTTGTTAATAAAAACTCAGGCACAACACTTGTCGCGGCATTTGGATTCACGTTTAGCTCCTCAAAACCCTTATCACAGGAAATTCCGAATAGCATTACTAAAACAATTGCTGTATTTCTGAAAAAATGATTTTTCATATCCATAAGATTAAATGATTAAAACTTTACCTGTAGATTCAAACCAATGCTTCTTGTTCTTGGCAGACCAAAGGCCTCCAAACCCTGAGCATTGTCACTGGTATTACTTGATTCAGGATCGAAATTTTCAGTTTTGCTATATAAAATGAATAAATTTCTTGCCACTGCCGATATAGTGGCAGATTGAAATTTCAAGGCACCTACTTTTGAAACCGGAAGCCTGTAGCCCAGAATTACCTGGCGTAATTTTACAAAGCTTCCGTCATATGCAAACAAACCGGTATAACTCTGCTGAGAGTTATAGTAATTGTCAATCTGCGGAATAGGTACTGTATAAGAATATGGTGCACCTGATTCTGTTACTCCATTTAGGGCTAGTCCATTCTCACGACCAGGAAGAGTTGATTTAGGCAATCCGAATCGGGAGGCATACCAGTTTGTATTTGACCATATCGTATTCCCAAATTTTCCATCAAGGAGAACACTCAAAGACAGGTTTTTATACCCAAAATTATTAGTCAATCCCATAGTGTATGGAGGCACCCCTACACCGAGATCAGTTAAAGGGCTTACAACCTGCAGATTACTGATAGTATTAAATACTGTTTGACCATTGGCATTTTTCAAATGCAGGAATCCTCTAACCATTCCAAAAGGTTGTCCAACACGGTTTTGGATCACACCACCTGCAACTCCGGTACCTACAGTTACTTCGGTGAGCCCTTCGGCGAGTTTAACTATTTCACTGCGGTTATAAGCAAAATTGTAACTCACATCCCAGCTAAAATTTTGGCTCTTTATTGGCTTGCCGCTAATCAAAAATTCTATACCCTTATTACTGACTTCCCCAACATTGAGAAGCGCTTGCGTATAACCACTGGTATTAGGGATAGTTGTTCTTACGATATCATCGGTAGTTTTTCTGTTATAAAGTGTGAAATCAAGGCCGAGTCTGTTATTAAAAAGCTGAACATCCAAACCTGCTTCATAAGTGGTTGATGTTAAAGGCCTTAAATCAGGATTTGTAACCAATCTGGAAGAAAAACCTTGAACAGGCCTTCCGTTATGGCCTCCCTGAATCATGTTAAAGGTTTGATTCAGTATATACGGACTAGGGGTTGCACCACCTACCTGAGCCCAGGATGACCTTAATTTCATAAAATTAATGAATGAAGGCATTGCCATAGCTTCAGATAAAATCAAACTACCTCCAATAGAAGGGTATAGAATGGTATTATTCTGAGGGCTTAAAGTAGAAAACCAATCTTGACGCGCAGAAACTGTTAAAAATGCGATTCTTTTATAGTCCAGATCGGCTGAACCAAAAACTGAATTAATCTTCGATTGTTCATAAAGTGGCGAAGTATTCAGTGCAGCAACATTGGTATAACTATAAAAGAATGGTATTGTAAATTCTGTACCCCGAATATTAGTCTGGTCATAAACACTTTCTTGTTGATTTCCACCCACCATTGCCATAAAACTAAAATCCTTGAAAAATCTGGCATTGTAGTTCAAACTAATCATTGAATTGGTCTCTGCCACACTGGCCTGAATATTTTCGAATTCACCTTTCGGAGCGGCAGCAGTTCCTGTTGGTATAATATTCTCTGCGTTGAATTTATAAAAGTCTTTGCTGACACTTGTTTTGACGAACAAGTTCTTTAAAATATCATACTTCACGCTAAATTGACCTAAAAAGCGGTTTTTATCATCCCCATTTCTATATCTGTTAATTACAAAATATGGATTAGTAGCAGCACTGGAAGCATTCCAAAGTGTTTCATTAAAGTCAGCATCATAACCTGGTGAAAGCGTTCTGATATCCATGGTATTTGCTATCAGATAGGTTGCCCAGGAAGCATTGTGATCCGCATAACCCACTTTAGGTCTGTTAATTCCTTCTTCCAGATTGTACTGACCTATTGCTTCGATGGTAATTTTCTTACCAAGAGCAGCATTGACGTTAAGATTTGCAATCTTCCTGTTTATGGATGACTTTTGCATGATCGCATTGGCATCAACATTTGCTACTGAAAATCTGAAATTCAGATCTGAATTTCCACCTGTAAAAGCTACAGTATTAGAATAGGTAGAGCCCATTCTATAGAAATTATTAAAATTATCTTTTACATGAACCGGGGAATATGGCCTCATCTGCCCATCTAACTGGATCGATGGCTGGCCATCCATTTTCGCACCAAATGATAAACGCCCCGCACTTCTGGCCGCATTTGCTGTCGCAGGTTTAACCCCGTCAATTCCCTGACCATATTCATATTGCCAATCCGGATAAACAGAAATAGTTTCAAATGTGGAGGTTGAGTTCAACTCTACTCCAATACCTCTGGAAGCTACCCCTCTCTTGGTGGTTATCAAAATTACACCATTAGATGCTCTCGAACCATATAGTGCTGCTGCAGGACCACCCTTTAGTACACTTATAGACTCAATATCATCGGGATTAATCCCGGCAATTCCATCACCTCTGTCAACATTTATACCATTTCCGGTTGATTGGGTCCCCCCTCCAGGAATGGAATTATCCATAGGCATACCATTGACCACATAAAGCGGTTGATTATTCCCTGCCAGTGATCCATTTCCTCTGATAATGACCCTGCTCGATCCTCCTGGTCCGGTTGCATTTCCACTCACATTCACTCCGGCAACCTTACCACTAAGTGCATTTGCAACGTTTGTTTCACGGGCCTGAGTTAATTCATCGCCTTTTACTTCAGATACTGAATAAGCAAGGGCCTTTTTCTCTCTAGAGATACCTAATGCAGTAACAACTACCTCTGTAAGGGCGGTATTAGCTGCCTCAAGCCTAACATTCAAGGTGGTTCTGTCACCTACTGCAATTTCCTGCGAGATATAACCTATATAGGTAAAAGTTAAAACACTATTCCTGTCCGCAACATTAATAGTGAACCGGCCATCCATATCTGTCGTAGCTCCAATAGTTGAGCCTTTTAATTTAATACTAACCCCTGGCAGGGTTTCGCCGGTGGCATCGGTTACTATTCCTCTAATAACAATATCCCTTTGCCCTTCAAATACTGAATTACTTAATACAATATCTTTCTCCTTAACTGTAATAGTATTTTTATTGATGATATAGGTTAATGGCTGTTCTCTAAAAACTTCCACCAGGACATCTTCGAATTTAGCCTCCTTTACTTTAATATTTATAGGCTTAGCCATACTGAGAAGATCATCAGTATAGACAAAATTATATCCACTTTGTAACCTAAGTTCTAAGAGTATGGTCCTTAACGGTGCATTTGATTGAGTTAAGCTAATCTTTTGCGCAAAACCTACTGCATAAACTTGCATGAAGCTAGTTGTCAATATTAAGGTAATCAGACGCATAATTAGCCATAATTTGGAGGCATACCCCTTGGATATACCGGTTTTTTTGGTATAAATTTTATACATTTGCGAATGTTTGGTTTTTAGCAGAATGCCTTCGTTTCGAGACCCGGGCAACTGCGGTTAAACTTTAATACTTAATTAATAGTAATCACCAGACTTAAACCAGAGGTGCTTGTGCATTTCTGGTTTATTTTTTGGCTTAACGTTTCTGTTAAAATCCTACATAGTTTCTAGTTTTAAGGTTAATAATTACGTTAATTTTCATCTTATTTAGACACCAGAATCCGACGGCCTTCAATTTCAAACTTGACCCTTCCAGTTGATTCGAGCGATTTTAATACTTCGGAGATGTTTTCAAATTTCGAAATTGAACCACCAAATTTATTTTCTGGAATTGCACCTACATATTCTACTTCCACATTGTACCAGCGAGAAATCATTCTCATAACATGTTGAATATCAATACTTTCAAAAACAAACTGATCGTTTTTCCAAGCCACTGCCTGTTGTCCAGTACGAATATCCTCAACAATGATATTATCAGAAGTTAGAACTGATTGTTGACCTGCTTTCAAAATTTTATCGCTGCCATTGATTCCGACTATTTTTACACTACCCTCTAATAAGGTAGTTTTAACGGATGATTCATCTTCATAGGAACTGATATTAAAATGAGTTCCTAAAACTTCAACTTCCTGGAGGATTGTCTTGACCAGAAATGGGCGGGTTTTGTCTTTTGCAACTTCAAAATAAGCTTCGCCGCTCAGTTCTACCCTGCGATTCTTAAGATTGGAAAAACTTGAAGGATAAGTTAACCTGGAGGCTGAATTTAACCATACATTAGTACCATCAGGTAAACGCATCTGATAACGGCCACCTCTTGGAGTTTCTATAGTGTTGTACTGATCCTTTTGGTTATTGATTGCTTGCTGATCAGTTAAAACACTATATACAAGCTGGCCATCGGCAATTTTAGTAATTTGAACATTTGACTGTTCTGCAAGCATCCCAATATTTACATCAGTCAAATTAATCTTTTTACCATTTGCAAGAGTTAACACAGCTTTGTTCCCTCCTGGAATGATTTCAACTTTAGGTTCGACTTTTTCTTTTGAAATTATAGAACTATCTCTTTTTACACTATTTATTGCCTGAAATGATTCAATCTTTTGGGGATGATAAAATAGCCAGGCCCCGCAAATAATCAGAGTTGCTGCAGCTATAGAAACTGACCATTTATAAATTTTCCTTTTACCTTTTTGGATTTTATTATTCTGATATGTAGAAATATTTTCAAGGATAGAATTCTTTAAATCTTCTTTAAGAATAATACGTTTCCCCTCTTCCATGCCTGATGTGTAATCTGGACGCAGGCCAAATACCCGGTAATAGGTATCTAAAAAATCCATCTCCTCTGCTGAGGCATTTCCAGCACGATATTTTTCGAGAATTTTTAAGAATTGTTCTCTCTGAATCCGATCCATGTAACTGTTTTGAATACATGTGTCAGAAAAGCTTGATTTTGCCCAGTCTAAAAAAAAATAAATTTTATGGAACTAAGAACTGAATGAGAAACTTAGCTAAACCCTCCAATAATCATTAGCAGTTGGATCAGCATAAATGTTGTCCTTAATTTTCTTAAGGCTCTTCCCAAATGATTTCGGACAGTTTTAGGGCTAAGGCTTAGTTTGGAGGCAATTTCAGAAGGAGTAAGGTCATCCTGATATCTCATCTTAAAAATAATGCGCTGCTGCTCTGGAAGGGAAGATACTAAAAGATTATAGGCCGAGTTCAATTCCTTTTCAAGAATAAGAGCATCAGCGCTACTGCCATAACTTTTTAATTCAGTCAATAATTCAGAAATTGGTGTAAACCGTTCCTGTTCCTGAAATAATTTATAAACCAGATTTTTAGTTACAATGTATAGCCAGGCAGGAAGATTATCAATGGGGGTTTCTGAGCACCTGATCCACATTGCGGTAAATACTTCCTGCGCAATGTCTTTTGCCTGATCCCTATGACCAGTGCGTTTATAAGCTTCATCAAAAACGTTGTTCCAGTACTTATCATAAAGTGCAATAAATGCAGACTCATTACCCTCATTCAATTGAGCAAGCAGTAAGCTATCCATAACACTATGTACTCTTCCGGTTAACATTTTGATGCCTTATAATTAAATTGTGATTAATCTCATTCTGGATGAGACTAGTTATTTAACAGCATTTATCAGTGTCACTATCCCTTGTGCATTTTTAAAATTAGTGAAAATATATTCCAATATTATCAAATTGAAAAATGAATGTCAATAAATTGAGTATCTCTTTTTCCTTTTGGAAGAAAATGACAAGAAATCAAATTGAAACATGAGTTCAATTTATACTTTTTAATGGGAATATCAATTAAACACAGGATAATTAAAGATATGCAGCAATCGGTAAAAGCAAAATTGGGTATTTCTGACATTTATTTAATGATTGCATGGGTATTCGTGCTTATTAAGCAATAAGCTTTATAAAATTGGGTTTTGATTTGAGAAAATAAATGTAAAATAAACAACAACATGGTTAACTCAATCACACTTACAGGAACATAAAAAACCGGGTCTTCATAGTCAAATATTTGATATAACTATGAAGAACCGGTTAGGTATTGAAAAGATTATGATTAATACAACTAAATATCGACAGGAAGATATCCGGTCTTAAATATTTGACTATTAATTAATCTTTCATTTTAACCAGATAATCATCTATCTGTTGAATAGTTACAGTAGTTTTCTTTGCATTACTTAAAAACCATTTTCTATATTCTGCTTTGATCTCAGCTGACCAATCACCATGAATTTGTCCGGAAGGGTATTTATTTTGGCGGAGCAAATACCGCTCAAACTCATCCCTCAATCCAATCAATTCAGAATTAGTCACCAAACCTTCAACCATATGAGCAGGGATAAATGCTACTCCATAATCATTGGCAAATAAAACATCACCCGGTAAGACAGTTACATCCCCAATCTTAATCGGTGCATTAATTGATGTAGGTGTTAAATCCCTGATATAAGATGGATGATGTCCCTTTATCCAGGCATTAAATCCCTCAGTATCTTTAAGTTCCTGCATATCTCTTATGGAGCCTTCAAAAACGACACCATTACCAGTTTTAGCATAAACAGAATTACCAAGACTTGAGCCAATTAAGGTTCCATCTTTAATTTTTCCGTGGCTATTTGCAACATATACATCACCTTTAGTTAGAATATCAATAGGCCAGATATTTATCCCTCCAGACTGGGATCTACCCTCCTGCTTGCCCTTATCTCTTACCAAACTATCCAAATCAGGTCTGGAAGGCATAAACTGAGCAGTTACAACCCTCCCTGTCATTGGTTCACCACTTTTAAGTATAACCCAGTCTATAGCTACCTGATTCCTGTAACCCCGATTGTTCATATAACCCCATACTTGCTCAAGAGTAGCATTCTTTAATTTCTCTAAAACCAAATCCGGTACATGTGGTCTTCCATCAGGAAGTCTTGGCCCTTTCCACTGGGAAGTGAGTTCCTTTATATATTCTGGACTTGATCCAACTCTCTGTGCATAGGAGTATGAACCCTCAATGAGTAGAATTAATATCAGTATGAGTTCTCTTTTCATGATTTTAAATTATTGATTTAGAGTTCGACAATTGTTTCAATAATTGCATCCCCATTTGTGAATAATTCAGGTTTAATTTCAGCACCCAAACCTGGACTTTCCGGCGGACTTACATATCCTTGAACCGGTACAGGCACATTTTTCAAAAAGTAAGGATATTGGTGGGTATACTTCCAATAATTACTCTCCATATAGCAAAAGTTCGGAATAGCGGCACATAAATGAATGGATGACAACCAAAGTAATGGGCCACCAGCAGTATGGGGAGATGTTGGAATATTATATGCATCAGCCAAATCTGACATTTTTTTTGCTTCACTTGGGCCACCACACCAGCATAAATCATACATCAGGATATCCATAGCACGATTAATTAAAAAGTCCTTCATTTCGTAACGGGTGGCAATAGTTTCACTATGTGCTATTGGAACAGAAGTTTCTGCTGCAAGAATATTATAAGAGTCTTGTGCATTTGATGGAATAAGAATATCCTCCATATGAATTACATTATAGGGCTCAAGTGCTTTAAGGATTCTTTGAGCACCCGGAAGATCAAATTCACCGGAACAATCAATCAGAATTTCCATTTTATTGCCTGCAGCTGTTCTGATTTGTTTTATCCAGGTGAGACAATTTTCAAGGTCTACCGAATGTCTGAAATGTCCTTTAGGTCTATTAGGACCATCAGTAAAAGGATATATTTTTATTCCAGTAATACCTCTGTCCAGTAGAAACTTAACAATTTTTTCAGTATCCTGCCCCATCTTCATATTATTGATTGCCCAATAATCTGTCGTGGTATTATATACTTTCACACTTGGTCTGGTCTTTCCTCCAAGTAATTGATATAGTGGCATACCCGTAGCCTGTCCCAATATATCTAACTGGGCCATGTTGATAGCACTCAGCATTCGGATATCAGATCCACCGGCATTTCTCATGCTGATATACTGATAAATATTTTGCCATATAGAATCAATATTTCGGGGATCTTTACCCAAAAGAAACCTTCTTGAAACATCCTTTAAAGCACCTAAAGCACCATTAATCCATGGGTATGTTTCTCCGGTACCAATAATCCCCGCATCTGTGTGCAACCTAACCCAACAAAATTCAGCTCCACCTGAACCTCCGGAACCTCCACCTACATCAATACGATCATTAAATCTGACGCCCTCAACTTTGATTATTTTCATCGGTTTATCCGCAAGCTGGTTCAAAGTTTCTGTAGAATGAACTTTAGCTGATGTTCCATTACCCTGCGGTGCTAGAACCATTGAACCTGTCATGACCCCATAACCAATCGTCATTAATGCAGATCTTCTATCCATAATATTTTCCCTATTCATAGATCCTTCTTTTGCACAAGTTTAAAGTTGGGCAATTGTTTCAACAATTGCATCCCCGTTTTTAAATAATTCAGGCCTTATCTCAGCTCCCAATCCAGGCGCTTCCGGAGCAGTAACAAAGCCGTTAACAGGGACAGGCACATTGTTAAGAAAATATGGAAATTGATGTGTATACTTCCAATAGTTACTTTCCATATAACTAAAATTAGCAATAGATGTACAGATATGCATTGATGCCAGCCATAAAAGAGGGCCTCCGCAAGTGTGAGGAGAGGTAGGAACCTGAAAAGCATCTGCCATATCTGACATTTTCTTTGCCTCAGTCATTCCTCCGCACCAGCAAATGTCATACATCAGAATATCCATCGCCTTTGCTTCCAGATAATCCTTTATTTCATATCTTGTAGCTATAGTTTCACTATGACAGATTGGTACTGATGTTTCTGCAGCCAGAATAGCATAAGCTTTTTGAGAATTCGGGGGTAGCATCATGTCTTCCATATGTATGATATTATATGGTTCAATAGCCTTTAGAATTCTTTGAGAACTTGGCAAATCATACCTTCCCCAACAATCTATAAGTATTTCCATTTTATCACCCGCGACACTCCTGATTTGTTTTAACCACTGAATACAACGGTCAATTTCTTCTGAAGTGATAAAATCATCCTTCGATCTGAAAGGGTAGATTTTCATACCATAAATGCCCCTATCCATTAAAAAACGTACAATTTTCTCAGTATCTGGCCCCATTTTAGTATTGTTTATGGCCCAGTAATCTGTAGTTGTATTGTACACCTTGATCTTTTCTCTTGTCTTGCCGCCTAAAAGGCGATATGCAGGAACACCGGCGAGTTTACCTGCAATGTCCACCTGTGCCATATTAATAGCACTAAGAACACGCATATCAGCTCCACCGGCATTCCTCATACTCATGTCGTGAAATATCCTTTTCCAAAGACCATCAATATCCCTTGGATCTTTACCTATTATGAGCCTGGCATAGTCTTTCAAGGCTCCTAATTCT
>NZ_JAUYSS010000003.1 GCF_030695525.1 Daejeonella sp.
CCGACCAATGATATGATCGTGCCTGGTACGGTGAGAACACCGACCAGAGGGGAACGCGTTTTCTTGCCGGAAATACTCCGGAGGAAAGGGCTGAACCAGCCTATAAGACCCAGGTATTGCTTTTCAAAATCAAATCATTGCGGTTCCGGAACCTGATCTGACCAATCAGAACCGTAAAATCTCAAATATTCCTACATTTAAAGCTGAAGGCTGCTGAAGTATCTGATAAAAACTTAATTCTACCTGGGAAGTATTTAAGGTATTATGCGGAAGAGATCTCCCTCCAGACCAATTATTCCAAATTAGTTTTTCTTTCAAAAGAAATATTCATATATTTGCACCTCATTTAAAAAAATATATTAATAATGTACGCAATAGTAAATATAGCCGGACAGCAATTTAAAGTTGCTAAAGACCAATATCTTTTTGTACACCGTTTACAGGGAGAAGAAGGCGCTAGTATTGAATTTGACAATGTATTATTAGCTGAAAATGATGGTAAATTCTCAATTGGTGCTGATGCATTAAAGGGAGCCAAAGTAAGTGCTAAAATACTGTCTCATTTAAAAGGAGAAAAAGTAATCGTTTTCAAGAAGAAACGTCGTAAAGGTTACAAGAAGAAAAACGGACACCGTCAGATGTTCACTAAGATTGAGATTACAGGCATTTCCTTGTAAGTTGTAAGTAATAAGTTATAGGTTGTAAGTTTTATATTCTTACAATAGTTTAAGTTTAAAATCCTGAATTGTTTACAATTCATAAATTATAAAATAACATGGCACATAAAAAAGGAGCCGGTAGTTCCAGAAACGGTCGCGAATCACATAGCAAGCGTTTGGGTATTAAGATCTTCGGTGGTCAGGCAGCAATTGCAGGAAATATTATCGTGCGTCAGCGCGGTACTCAGCATCATCCTGACAGAAATGTTGGTATTGGTAAAGACCATACCCTTTTTGCAATGATTGATGGTACAGTAATGTTCAGAAAGAGATATGATAATAAGTCGTATGTTTCAATTCTTCCAAGAGAAGCTGAAGTAGTAGTTGAGGACGCTGCTCCAAAAGTTAAGAAAGCAGTAGCTCCTAAAGCTAAGGTGACTGAAAAAGCAGTGAAGGTAGCAGCTAAACCAGCAGCTAAAAAGCCTGCAGCTAAGAAAGAGCCAGTAGCTAAGAAAGCTCCTGCAAAGAAAGATGCATCAGATGATGCTACTTCTGCAGAAGCTTAATTTTTAGTATCAAAAAATATTCATTAATGAAAGCCCTGGTGAAAATCAGGGCTTTTTTAATGCTCTCTGATCAGTAATTGCTCAGCAAATCCTCTGAGAAGTTCTTTCCTTGAATTTTCCACAGTGATTTTATCAAGGGCATTTAATGCTTTCCTGACAAAATTTTCCATTTCAGCTTCTGCCAGCTTTCGTACTCCCAGTGAATCATAGATGGAAGTGATGGCATTCACCTTTTTGACTGCCTGAACATCAGGCTGATTCAGCCATTTAGCAAGTTCTGTAGATGTTTCTCCATTGGCCAGTTCCCTGGCTTTGATTAGGAGAAAGGTTTTTTTATCGGCAAGAATATCCCCTCCAACCTGTTTTCCGAACTTTTCAGGATCACCGTATACATCCAGGATATCGTCCTGCAATTGAAATGCAAGCCCCAGGTTTTCGCCAAATTCATATAATAAATCAGCCTGCTCTTTTTCTGCACCACCAATCAATGCACCGATCTGCATACTTCCTGCGAGTAATACTGCAGTTTTTAGTCTGATCATTTCAATATATTCCTCCAGACTCACTTGATCCCTTTTCTCAAAATTCATATCCGCCTGTTGCCCCTGACAAACACCTGATGCGGTATCCGAGAATATATCCAGAACTTTCCGAAGTATTGAATCATCTACCCTAATCATGAGTTTATAGGCCTCTACAAACATCACATCCCCTGATAAAATTGCTGCACTTTCGTTCCATTTTACATGTACAGTTGGATTCCCTCTCCTTAGGGGTGCTTTATCCATAATATCATCATGCATCAGGGTGAAATTATGAAAGAGCTCAATGCCAATTGCAGCATCCAATGCTTTTGAAACATTCCCTCCGAATAATTCTGTGGAAACCAAAACCAGAACAGGCCTCATTCGTTTGCCACCCAATTGCATCAGGTACGTGATAGGCTCGTAAAGTTCTGCAGGTTCTGCGGTGTACTGGGTATCGGCTATAGCCTTATTAATAATGGTTTGAAGCTGTTCTATTGAATGCATTACTATTTTACCAGGGTGAAATCTATTTGACGCTTACTTAAATCAACCTTTTTGACCATAATAGTTACTTCGTCACCCAATTGATATTTCTTTTTACGGCGCTGACCAATGATGCAGTAGTTCTTCTCATCGAGTACGTAAAAATCATCGTTAAGGTCGCGTAAACGAATCATACCTTCGCATTTATTGGCTATAATTTCAACATACATACCCCATTCAGTCAGTCCGGAAATAATTCCATTAAATTCTTCCCCAATATTATTCTGAAGGTATTCAGCCTGTTTGTACTTTACTGAAGCACGTTCAGCATCCGCGGCTTTTTTCTCCATCTGTGAGGCATGGATTGACATTTTTTCAAATTCCTCTTCATTTACTGATTTCCCTTCAGCCAGGTATAATTCAAGTAAACGGTGAACCATCACATCTGGATATCTGCGGATAGGAGAGGTGAAGTGGGTATAATAATCGAACGCAAGCCCGTAGTGACTATGTTTCTTAGTCGTATAAACCGCCTTAGCCATTGATCTGATCGCGAGCTGAGTCAATACATTCTGCTCTTTCTTTCCTTCCACATCAGCCATTAAAAAATTCAGCGAGCGGGCAGTTTCACGCCCTGAACTCATATCAATTTTATAACCGAACTTTGAAGCGAACTGCGAGAAGCTCAACAGGGCATCTTCCTTCGGTGAATCATGGGAACGGTAAACAAAAGTTAATTTCTGATTCCCTTTGCCCTTTTTTGCAATAAATTCGGCTACCTTTTTGTTGGCAAGAAGCATGAAATCCTCAATCAGTTTATGGGCATCTTTTCGCTCTTTTACATAAACTCCGAGGGGTTTACCCTGATCATCAAGACGAAATTTTATCTCTACACTTTCAAAGCTTATTGCCCCGTGTTTAAATTTACGATCTCTAAGTTTATATGCAAGCTCATTTAACTTTAAAAGCTCTTCGCTATGTTTACCACTTTTATTTTCGAGTACTTCCTGTGCATCTTCATAGCTGAAGCGTGTATCAGAATTGATAATTGTTCTTCCAAACCATTGCTCAATTACATTGGCCTCCTTGTCGAGCTCGAATACGGCCGAAAAGCATAGTTTGTCTTCATTAGGCCGAAGGGAGCATAATCCATTTGATAATCGCTCAGGGAGCATAGGAATTACCCTGTCTACCAGATAAACAGATGTTCCCCTCTCAAAAGCTTCTTTATCAAGTGCTGTGCCTGTTCTAACATAATGGGAAACATCAGCTATATGAATGCCTACTTCTATATTTCCGTTTTTTAAATTTTGAAATGAAATGGCATCATCAAAGTCTTTGGCATCTGCCGGATCTATCGTAAAGGTTAAAACCTCCCTGAAATCCTTCCGTTTAGCGATTTCATCTTTTGAAATATCTTCCTTTATTGATTCAGCTTGCTTTTCTACCTCTTCAGGAAAAGCAAGTGGAAAACCATAATCGGCTAAAATGGCGTTCATTTCAGCATTATTCTCTCCTTGTTTACCAAGAACATGGGTAATCTCACCTATGGGATTTTTGGCATCTTCGGGCCAGTCAATGATTTTGGCAATAGCTTTATAACCATCTTTAGCTCCATTAAGTCCGTCTAATGGAATAAAAATATCATGCAGCATTTTCCGGTCATCCGGAACGAAAAAGGCAAAACGGTCAGAAAGCTTGATAATACCTGTAAAGTCCATTTTGGCTCTTTGCAGAATCTCCACAACTTCTCCGTCTTTTTTACGCCCCCTGTTCTTGGCGTAAACATATACCTTAACAAGATCACCATGCAGTGCATTACGAAGTTTACGCGGAGCTACATATATATCTTCTTCAAATTCATCTTCACTGACAATATACGCCGAACCATCGGTGGTCATATCTACCTTTCCGGTCACGAAGGTTTTAAGCTGTTTTAATATGAATTTGCCCTTTTCAGGTTCCTGAAGTATTCCTTTTCGGGTTTCCTCTTTTAAAACCTCCAGTATTATGGATCTGGTTTCATCATCATGGAGGTTTAGTTTTGATGCAACTTGTTTATAGTTTAATAGCTTATTACCTGATTTTTCAAACACATCAGTTATGAGTTTGGTAAGAACCAGGTTAAAGTTAGTTGATTTCTTTTTTGACATGTTATACTAATTTCCTCTAAGATAAAGCTTCACAAGCTAATTATAGACTTTTTTACTATTTGATAACATTCAATTGATCATTGAAATGGCAATCAGGGCTCCACAATTGTGATGTGATCTGTGGATAGTGCAGGTAAAGATTTGAATTTTAATAGGATTTGTGCAGTAGTAATTACATCCTTTTCGCAATACACCCTGATTCTTTCAAGGTCATTTTCCTCCCAGTAAACTTTGTGCACCATACTTCCATCGATATCGTCTTTAGGGCTTGCAATATTAAATACAGCAGCAAGCAGGTTGAGTGAGGTATAGTTTTTATAATCACCGAATTTCCAGAGATCCATAGTATCGAGGTGCATGATCTCCCAGGGCTTTTTTCCATGGATATTCAACTGTACTGGTATTTGAAGTTCATTAATCAGCATTCTGCGGCATAAATAAGGAAAATCAAATTCCTTGCCATTGTGGGCACATAATATCAGAGAATTGGACTGTTTGTTTAATAGATCAATAAATGACTGAATCACTTCCTTTTCTTCATCACCAAAAAATGATTTAACACGCAGGGTAAGTGTTTCAGTTTTGTTTGAGAAGATACCAACTGAAATGCAGATTATTTTTCCAAATTCTGCGAGTATTCCTCCCCGGGAATAAAATTCAGCTGCTGTTTCGCCGTCCCGGCGCTGAAAGCGGGTCTTTAGATCCCATAAATGCTGATATTCTGCTGGTAATTCGTTAAAACCAGGGTATTGAGGAACGGTTTCAATATCAAGCACTAAAACCTGTTGAAGATCAATGTTTTCTAACATGGATGAATTTTTATCAGTATTAGAAATTTACTAATTATTAGCCTGTAATAAAAACCAGGCTAGTTTAATTCGGACAGGAGTTTATTAAATGCCTCTTTTAATTCTGAAAGCTCTTTTTCAAGGATTTCTACCCGTGCACTAAGCTGCTCTGAAGATGCAGGATTTATACCTGATTGGTAATCATAGGAATCGTTCACACTGTCACCCAAAAGGTGAACAAACCGTACTTCCTTCTGACCCGGCCGGCGGTCAAGTGATTTTACAAAGCCCCTTTTTGAAAGATCCTGCAAGGTGCTCTGAACTTCTTCTATGGTCTCAAATTCATATAGCCTTCCGGAGTTTGTATTCAGTTCCCCGGGCGTTTGTGGTCCCCTGAGCAGGAGTAAACCGAGTAAAGCAAGCTCTGCCGGAATCAAAGGGTAAACAATTCCCAGATTATGTTTGTATTTGACTACCCTGCTTGAACCTCCTGTTGCTGTGGATACTAAACTTTTTTTCTTTAATGAATTTAAGGTCTCAACTATAGTTTCTTCATCATACTGAACAATTGGTGACCTTGAAGTTTTTTGGTTACAAGCCGACTGAAGACCATTGATAGACATAGGGTAATAATCGGGTGTAGTTTTGCTTTTTTCGATTAGTGATCCGAGAACACGTTGTTCTTCTGCACTAAGCTGGGCTATGTTTTGATTCAAATCCATATTCAAAGATAGGGTTCTGCTTTATTTGCAGGATATGAACTTTTGAGTTATCTGGGATTTGGGGTCAAAACTTTATGATTAACTGTGTTTAATAATTAAAGTACAGTAAGTAATTTTTAACCAATCATCACACCAGGCATGTTCAATAAGGGTATTCGGCTGAGATTGGTGTCAATAATACTTTCAGCTACAAAGATGAATTTCTTGTCGAAGATCTGTCCGTTGATGTAGTAGCTAAGCCAATATTCATTGGTTAATCCGAGAACCTGTTCATCAATAAGCTCAATGGCAGCAAAATCATGGGCTGCTACCGTACCTATAGAATGGCGTAAAACAGATGTTTTAACCTGTTTCCCATCTTTTTCACCATAACCTTTGGAACTAACAAGGACGGTTTCAATAGGCACATCCTTCAGGTTGAGGAGATATACCTTCCAATTTTTTAACTCGGGTGTTGATGATTCCAGAACAATAACCATTGCAATGTTTTCGACTAGGTTATCTGGTAAATCTTTTTTCATAGGGTATTGAAAAGGTTCTGTATCTGTTGATAAAGCCTATTTTTTAACAAGCTTTTTGGCACTTTTCTTTACGCTAACCTTCTTTACAGGCTTTTTTGTCTTTGCTGCAAATGCATCAGGAACCTGCTCTTCGATCAGTCTTTTAACCGCTTCGAGAGAAAGTGAAGCGAGTTCTTCAGGACTGTATTTATCGTTAGTGTTTTTGTTTTTTCCAAGCTTAAGCATTTCTTTGCCAAAGCGAATAAAAGGCCCCCATCTACCATTTTCAAGGGCGATTTTTTCAGATGGCCAGGTTTGGATAAATCGATTAGACTCCTTTTCGACTTTATTGCTGATTAATTCATCGATTTCTGTCTGTCCGAGATTTTCGAAATTATAACGGACCGGGACATTGATATAAAGGTTATTCCACTTAATAAATGGTCCGAAACGACCTTTACCCTTGGTTACTGGCAGATTCTGATACTGGGCAATTGGAGCATCCGCGATATTTTTCTGATCAATAAGTTCTATAGCCCGTTCCAGATTCACTGAAAGCGGATCTTCGCCTTTGGGTAATGAAATGAAACTTTCACCCCATTTAACATAAGGTCCAAACCGTCCCAGACCTACACTCAACTCCTTGCCCTGATAATCTTCTAATGGGAAAGGAAGCTTGAATAAGTCAAGTGCTTCTGGTAAAGTAATTGTTTCGATCATTTGTCCGGCACGGAGGCTCGCATAACGTGGTTTTTCATCCTCATCATTTTCAGGTGTTTCGCCAATTTGAACGAAGGGGCCATACCTGCCTATGCGGACAGATATTTTCTTTCCGGTTTCTGGATCATTACCAAGTTCCCTCTCACCGCTAGCTCTGTTTGCAGTTTGCAAAGTGTTTTCTACTTCAGTATGGAAAGGATTATAAAAGGAGCGGAGCATTTCTGTCCAGTCTTTTAAACCCTGAGCGATTTCATCGAACTCTTTTTCAACTCGGGCTGTAAAGTTGAAATCAACAATACCCTTGAAATGCTCTACCAGAAAATCATTTACTACTGCACCAATATCGGTTGGGAACAATTTATTTTTTTCTGCTCCTGTATTTTCTGATTTGATAGTTGTACTGATTTTTCCATCTTTCAGGCTGATTAACTGAAAATCGCGTTTTTTTCCCTCACGTTCTTCCTTTACCACATAACCCCGGTTTTGGATGGTTGAAATAGTAGGGGCGTAAGTAGATGGCCTGCCAATGCCCAACTCTTCGAGTTTCTTAACCAGACTGGCTTCAGTATATCGCGCCGGTGGTCTTGAATAACGCTCAGTAGCATTCATCTCACGTAAATTCAGTCTCTGTCCTTTGCTTAAAGGAGGTAGAATTGAGTTTTCACTTTCTTCATCAAGGTTGATTTCTACCTCTTCTTCATCTTTGGATTCAAAGTATACCTTAAGGAATCCGTCAAATTTCATTACCTCACCATTCGCCACAAACTCTTCGGGCCGGGTTGATACAGTAATTCTGGCGGTAGTTTTTTCGAAATTCGCATCCGACATCTGGGAAGCAATTGAACGTTTCCAGATCAGTTCGTAAAGGCGTTGTTCGGAAGAATCGCCACTAATTCTGTGCTGCTCAAAGTAGGTAGGACGTATAGCTTCGTGAGCTTCCTGTGCACCTGCCGATTTGGTTTTAAATTTTCTTAAATGGTGATATTTTTCGCCATAGGCTGAGGTAATCTCAGCTCTGGCGGCATTCAATGCAGTATCCGACAGGTTAACCGAGTCGGTACGCATATAGGTAATTTTACCGCTTTCGTATAATTTCTGAGCCACCGACATGGTTCTGGCAACAGAAAAACCTAATTTTCTGCTGGCTTCCTGTTGCAGGGTAGAGGTAGTGAAAGGGGGAGCCGGGCTTCTTTTTGTAGGCCTGGTTTCCAGGCTTTTAACGGTATATATTGCATTTATACAATCTTTCAGGAAATTTTCGGCTTCAGGCGCTTTTTCAAATCGCTCTGGCAATTCCGCCCTGAAAATTTCTTTTTGATTGTCGGTTGAAAAAACAGCTACAACTCGGAATGCTGCAGTAGCAGTGAACTTGTTTACTTCTCGTTCCCTGTCAACAATCAGCCGAACTGCAACGGATTGTACACGTCCGGCAGAAAGGGATGGTTTTACTTTTTTCCACAATACCGGAGATAATTCAAAACCCACCAGCCGGTCTAAAACCCTGCGGGCCTGTTGGGCATAAACTAAATTATAATCAATTTTTCGGGGTGTTTCTATTGCTTTAAGAATGGCTGACTTGGTAATTTCATGGAACACAATTCGCTTGGTTTTGTCTTCATTCAGTCCAAGGGTCTCGAAAAGATGCCATGAAATTGCCTCTCCTTCGCGGTCCTCATCCGATGCAAGCCATACCATTTCAGCATTCTTGGCCAACTTCTTTAATTCATTGACTACGGCTTTTTTATCTGAAGGAACTTCATAGCGCTGTTCAAAATTGTTGTTCACATTAATTGCATCATCGGTCTTGATCAGGTCGCGGATATGACCATAGCTTGATTTGACAAGAAAATCCTTCCCAAGATATCCTTCGATAGTTTTGGCTTTTGCCGGTGATTCAACAATAAGTAAATTTTTGGCCATTCAGTTCTTTGATATACTGCAAATAAAGGGATTATTAAAGGGAATGACAAATTAGCATTCAGCCTAAAGCAAATATCTGCAGGAAATTATAATAGAATTATAGAAAATTTTAAAGAAAACCTGTTGATCTGCTGAAGCAGATCACTCGACTTTGGCTATTTACTAGATAACAAAAAAAAAAGGCTTCATAATTGGATTTGAAGTCTTTTTTTATGACCTTAGTATCTAGTTAAAAGACTAGATATGGGATATCCAACCAAAATACAGCTTATAAAAAGAGCCAAA
>NZ_JAUYSS010000020.1 GCF_030695525.1 Daejeonella sp.
AAGGCCATAAGCTGGACTGATTCAGTTAGAATCAATTTCTCCGACTTCGTTGCAATGGAACAGAAACAGCAAAGTGCAAAAAATAACCCAATACATTCACTGTCTAACTTGTTTTACGCTCGTAATTAGCCAAACTTTAGAACCCGCCTAAAGGCGGGTCCTATTGAGCGATACTTCTATACCCGAGATTAAAATAAACAATCATTAAGAAAATACCCTCATTCCTAAATATGGCAAGAGTTTCAATTCTGCTGCTCGGATAAACCTTAATAAAAAATTTCCCCGGACACTAGTAATTTGTGAATGAGCAACCCAGATAGCTATCGGGTTAGCAAATGGGGGAAACCGTTCTCCATCTAACATAATGCCGAGGAGCGATATTTATTCACTTACTTGCTTAGGCCTTTCATTTTGTCTGAACCATGATTCAGATGATTTAGGTGATTATTATGAATCATTACAATCAGGCTAATCGGACTAATCAAAAAAATGGCAGTTCAAACAAAATACTGCTTATTAAATCATTAATTTTAAAACCAACCTGACAGGCAAAATTAAATAATAAACACCTGCCACGCTGCATGAAACAAAAACCCACATTTCATACCATATTTACAGATACAGAGAACTTCCATTTGGTTAAGGATGTTGGGCAGATTCCATACTTCATGTACAAAACAGAAGGCTATGATGCAGAACTAATCAGCTATAGAAATAATGAAGCCTATCCTTACATAAATAAAGAAGTTAAGGGCCTAAAACTAAGGTTCATCCCTGATAAGGGCAGACTCTTTTATTTTGAATTGGGAATAGTATCCTACCTGTGGTCCTTTGCAAAATCAATTGATGTTTTAAACCTCTTCCATTTCAAAAAAGATCATTTACTTTATCTGCTTCTCTATAAAATACTAAATCCGAAAGGAAAAGCTTATATAAAACTGGATATGGATATCCTGTTTTTTAAAGATTACAATGCTTTTCTCTATTCCAGGTATTCCGTCAAAAACTACCTTCTAAAAGGTATAACAAAATGGATGTTTAAATTAACACATGTTTTTTCTGTTGAAACTGAGGAAGCCAGATCATACCTTATTAAAGTGTACCCGGAGCTGGAGCAAAAATTAATCTGCATCCCAAATGGGGTAGATAACCTCTATCTGGATGAAGAAATTAAATTAAAACCCTGGGAAGAGAAAGAGGATATTATCATCACAGTCGGTAGAATAGGAACCCTTCAAAAAAACACTGAACTATTTCTTGAAGCATTGAAAATAACAAAGCTTAATAATTGGAAAGTATATATTCTGGGGCCTGTTGAGGAAGATTTTCAGAATTATATTAAACAATATTTTCTGGAAAATCCCCAATTAAAAAACAGCATCATATTCACAGGAAATGTCACTGACAGAAAGGAGCTTTTTGAATGGTATAACCGGGCTAAAATATTCTGTTTAACATCCCGCTTCGAAGGATTCCCGATTGCGTTTCCCGAAGCACTATACTTTGGGGATTACATTATCAGTACCCCAGTTTCAAGTTCAGTACACATCACAAATAATGGTCAGTTCGGAAAGGTAGTAAAGGCTGACACACCTGATTTTGCAGCAGCAATTATTGAATGTATAGCAGATGGCTTTTTGACTTCCGAACAGTTTGAGAATACAATAAAATTCTCCAGAGCTAATTTCACCTGGCCCGGTATCGCTAAAAAACTCTCTGAAAAGCTGAAAGAAAATGCGTAAGCAAATACTGAAAGATTCAGCCACTTATTTAAGTGGAAGCATCATCGTCCAGATTCTGGGATTTATCGGATTAATCTGTTTAATGCGCTTTCTTCCGGTTGCAGAGTATGGGAAGTATACCTATATCATTGAATTCATTTCCATTTTTGGCTTTTTCTCTGATGGGGGGTTTACTCAGCATATTATTAAAGAAAGCAGTCAAAATCCGGGATCGGTCGAAAAAATATATGCTAAAGCACAATCAGCTCAGTTGCTGATCAGCGGATTCATGCTTGCTCTTATCCTTAGTATCAGCTATCCTACGAATTCGATACAGGACTTTTATTATCTCTCTGTTTTCGGACTTAGTGTTGTAATCAGTGCCTGGTTTGCACCAATGCTTGCTATATTAATTGCATCAGGCAGAAAAGACCTGATATTTTTTAAGGATGTTACTTTGAGTGTTACAAGACTGCTGTTTATCCTTCTTGGAATCTACCTGCAAGCCCCTTTTGCTTACTTTATTTACCTCGGCTTTATTAACTGCCTCGTTTTATTCATACTGTTCCTATATACCAGGCGACAGACAGAGTTTAAGCACATTCTAAACTTTAAGCCGACAGTGTCAGATAGTATGGGATTTATCAGGCATGGTTTTCTATTTACCGTCCTGATGGCTGCTAATGTGATCTACAATAAAATTGATATCATTATGCTGGAGAAGATGATTGGGAGTACAGAAGTAGGTTATTATTCGGGTGCAACCCGATTCATCTATCCCTTTATGTTCATTTCGGGCGCATTTATGACTGCCATATTCCCAAAACTGGCAAAACATTCCGAAGAAAAAGATAAATTCAGGAGCATCCAAAACCTTGCTTTATATTATCTGGGGGGGATCGGGATATTACTTAGCAGCTCACTTTTCTTTGGTGCAGATCTGATCTTTCAATTATTTTTTGGAGATAAATACGATAATTCGATCCCAGTGTTTAAAATACTGGTTTGGTACCTCGCTATTGTTTTCATTTACGGACCGATCAGTAATAGCCTGGTGGCCAAAAACAAGGTTCAATTTCTGGTATACCTGAACCTGATTATGATTGTTCTAAATGTTGCATTGAATTTCTTTCTTATCCCGGTTTACGGAGCAAAAGGTGCGGCAATGGCTACTATTATTTGTGAAATACTGATACTGGGTTCTGCGGTAATATATTGGAAGGGAATTGAGACACCTTAGCTTTCGGGTGGAGATCCGTCATTGAAATGACGGGATGGGTGTCCGTCATTTGCTCAGTAGGATGTGACTTACGAAATCACTTTCCGCTCGCCCATGTGATTTCGGTAAGTCTTTTCATTGTCAACTGTCCTTGCCTGTCAACTCTCAATTATCAACCATCTGTCTCCGGGGAAAGCTTGAAATGGAATTTCATGAGCGTTAGGAGGTTCCAGCCTTCGCTGGAATGACCGGCGTTGTTTGAAGGATTGAGGAGGTTTTCGCTTTCGCGAGAATGACAAGCATGGGGGGGATGAAGGAGATTCCGGCCTTCGCCGGAATCTGATTGGTATCAATTTCTAGTTTTAATGAAGGAATTTTTCAGGCAAACGATCCTGACGAAGGTCAGGATCTCCCCAATACTAAAAAAATGCATTGTCATCCGATAGGTATCGGATCTGGCGAAGGCCAGAACCCCCTGCCTCTTAAATAATGCCTGATAAAAACCAAAACCTTATAATTTCATCCATTCATTACAAGATATCACATCCACAGCAAGTCCTTTCCTTTCTAAACGGTCATTTTGATTCAGGGTAACAATTGTCCCTCGTTTTAGTTTGAAAAACTCCATAGCTTCAATCATTCCATTCAGCTCACGATCAAGATTGTCCTGATCTAAATGATAACATACCTGTACTGCCTGAACTATAGCTCCTTTACTAAATACAATAAAATCACATTCTCCTTTCTCTGAGAAATAATAGATTTCTTTATAATGTCTTCTTAAATGTAAATAAATGAGATTCTCAAATTTGTGTCCTTTATCATCAGTAAAAGAACCTGAATTTACACTTACCATACCCGTATCAATAGCATATACTTTCCGGGGATTAACCAATTGTTTTCTGATAGAATAGCTGAATTTGGGGACAAGCTGTATTAAATATGCATATTCCAAATGCGATAAATATTCCATTATCGTACTGGTAGAGGCAATATCAAACATACTTTTCAAGCGATTACCGGTGATTAGCTTTCCTACATTAGAAACAAGATACAATGCCAGCCGCTGCAAATTTTTTACATCTCTTATTCCATACCTTATGGCAATGTCTCTTATGAGGATATCCTCAAATAAATGCTGAAGGATCTCATCTTTCTCATGTTTCACATATTCGGGGAAGCCTCCGGTATCCAGATACTTTAATATAGAATCTTCATTTGATTTTAGTTTGTTAAATAACTTGAATTCGTGATAGGAAAAGGGAAATAACTCTTTGGTTATATGTCTTCCAGTCAATTTTGTTCCTAACTCCCGGCTCAATAAAGAAGCATTAGACCCTGTAACAACTAATTTATACCCCTCATCTAACTTCTGGCGCACATACTTTTCCCATTCGGGTATAATTTGGATTTCATCAAAAAGCAATACTTTAGTTTCCGAATCTTTAATCACCTCATCCAGCCGCAAAAAATCATTAGGCTCAAACTCATATAGTCTTGGATCTTCAAAATTAAGATATAAAGCATCCTGGTATTTATCTTTCAACAATTGGAAAAGTAAGGTACTTTTCCCGCATCTGCGTATTCCGGAAACAATCAATACGTGTGAAGACAGATCAGGAAGTGAGCTTAATGCTTCTCGTTTCAAGCCGGTTTCCTGAATGGAAAGATTTGCTTTTTGAGCATCTATGATCCGGAAAATAGTTGATTTAAGCAACATAATAAAGATGTTTGATATAAATGTACAATTTTATACTTTCATAGCAAACAAAATTGTTTGTTAGTAAACAATAAGTATGTTTGATTATTTAATCCTGGTTGCTTAGAAAAAGCCTGCTGATCTCATGGTTGGCTCACATGCACCGACATAAGTATTAAACCTGGCAATGAAGTATGATATGAAGACGAAATCTACTTTCTGCTCGTCTATTTGATTTAAGTCGGGAAATCAGACCCGATAGCTATCGGGTTACGAATTTACCTGGGCGTCATGCATTTAAATTCGTCAGTCGCCCCTTAATAGTATGTGACTGACGAAATCACTTTCCGCTCGGCTAGGTGATTTCGTAAGTCTTTACTTCACTGTCAATTATCAACTGCCAACCCGATAGTACTATCGGGTGTCAACTAACCTAATTCCACCATATACTACAATTGTACAATGAAGTACTCTTTCCATTTTCAAATTTGCTAATTCTCAAATTTGCTAATTCTCAATTCTCAATTCTCCACTCTCAATTAACTAAAACCTATACATCACCCCCACCTTCACCTGATAATTCAACCTGTCCCAGCCCGTAACAAAATACTCAGGTGGTCGGTTATAGAGCACATATTGATAATTAAGTGAACGGATCATAGCACCCTTAGCACTAAATACCAGATTTTTATAATCCCAGTCGGCCGAAACCGCAGCACTCATATCCACATAATGTTTCCTGAAATCAGGAGGGTCTATGTACATCTGATAATAAAAATCGTTATTATGAAGATATCGTTCAAATTGAAGCCCTATTCTTTTCAAACCCTTAAACCAGCTGATATCCAGCGACTGAAGATTACTTCCGGGACCAATACCCGCTCCCAGAACCTGACCCATCTGCGTATAGCCCTGCCTGACAACAGAACTTGTATACCAGCCACCTTTTTCAGGAAGATGGGTTTGCTGAAGCTCGGTAAACTCCAATGAGGCCTGAATATATTCACCCGGCCGTTTATTCAAAGGCAGAATTTTTCTAAATCCAAGCAAATAAGCTGCTGACCTGTCGGGTTCTCTTAAAAATGCAGTTATACTATGTTTCCCCTGGTGTCCGTATTCCCCATAGATTTCAGCCTTTGCTTCCTGCATGACCCAACGAAAAAACAGACTGGAATACCTGTCTCTAATAGATGCGGCTTCCTTACTTTCAAAGGGCAGCAACAAGGGCAGAAAATCTGAAGGCCTCTTTCCTGCATCCTGATTATACATCTGGGAAACCTGACTTGCACCAATAAACAGTCCCGGAACTCCTTTTGGATTATACGTTAAAACAAATCCCGAAAGATAACGCCAATCATCCCTTTTGGGGATATAAAGCGATTGGCCTTCGTAAACCCTGTTCTCCTGTGGAGGTAAAATTCCGGAGTTCTCCAGACGTCCGGCAATTAACTGAGCCTCAAAGGATCCTATCGGTGTTTGAACCGGTCGACTGGTATTTAGTGTGATATGTTTAAACCCGGGTGCATTATTACTCATCAGCAGGGAACTCCTTCTCCCCGGCCCCCACCAGAGATTTTCATTAGAAATTCCCACAGAAATTGGGTCGAAAGTTAAACGGACGCTGCTTTGTCCCCAGAACAATTTTGAATAGGGATCTTCTCCATAACGTTCCGTGATATCAGACACATTAAAATAATTATTATAATACCTCGCCCAAACCACATCATACTGTTCCGATGGAAAGCCCTCAAATTCTGCATTCTCTGCATAAACATATTCCGGTTTTAATTGAATACTTAAAGGTCCGTATTTAAAGAACGCTCCAAAACTCAATTGAGTCTGATTCCCTTTTGCAGGAATCATGGCTCCATCATTCCAGTCGTAAGGAAGAAGAGAATTGTACTGATGCTGCAAATTAAGAGGAAGTAGTTGAAGGTATGCCTTATCTCCTTCAAGGCTAAAACGGCTGTTGAACTTAAAAAGTCGGTTTTCAGCTGAAAGGGTATCAATTCCGGATCTCAATTGATCCCCGGCAAACAGTGGTCTGATTGTAAAAGAAATGAGTGAATCCTTACTACCCAACAATTGCTCCCTGCGATAAGTATCTTCAAGAACAGGCATACCTACCGGCAGTGTCTGAGCAATGCTTATTCCTGAAAAAATCAGGATTTGCAAGAGGATAAATAATAAGGCCTTTTTCCGCATCATATCATCTGAATTCAATCGTCTTAACCATCATATTATCAACCGACCAGCTTTCATTACAATTCTTATTGGCTGGATCAGGATCTTCAAGCTGTGCATAGCAGCCTATATCCAGAGTGCTTTGGGTATGCTCAAACGTGTATAATATCTTGTACATAGACGTTCCTCCTTTGGTATCCTTTAATATACAGGCTCCCGGCAGATCGGTTTTAATGGCATTACTATTTGGCTTATTATTAAAGAAAACAAATCCTCCATTAACATGGGATGGCTGCAGTACCGGAAAAGCCTGTGAACAATTTGTACACAAACCATTCGCAAAGGTTGAATAGATTGCACTCCAGCCATCTATATTCATGATCCAGATATCGGGACCTTCGGGCTTTGCCGCATTCCCATCCCAGGTATCATGTATATAGAGGTCAAAACTAATTTGAACCATATTATGCTTTGGTAAACTATCTAATTTTAAGAGAAACCCATTTTGAGAATACCTCCCGATAACCTTTGACCCATTATAATCCTCAATTTTACCATCAATAATCCCCGACAAATTACCGCCCTCAAAATCATTCTTGTAAATTATAGTATCCTTTTGCAAGCCTTTGCAGGATGCAAATGAGATTATAAGGATAATTACAAGTATATGTTGAAATCTATTTTGCATTGGTGGAGTATTGAGTAATGAGTATTGAGTATTGAGTATTGAGTATTGAGTAATGAGTATTGAGATTAAATTGTGCTTCATTTAAAATATCCGTCTTAGTACTGTCATTCCTGCCTAGCCGCAGGCAGGCCGAAATAGAAGGGATTTTCTGCCATTTCACTTCAATTATTGTAATGGTACATTTTATTACTATTTGCTAATTATCTAATTTGCTAATTAACTCATTAATAGATTTCTCTTCGCGTTAATCCTTTCTATCCTTTCAAAAATCCCTGTGCGCTTCGTCTGAAGGAGTTTGAATTACAATCACTCTTCTCCGTCTGGGCGGGATGGAACAGGTTCCAGCTTTCACCCAATGTTATTATTTAAGAGACAGGAGGTTCTGGCCTTCGCCAGGATCGCTTGCCCCAAAAAGCACCTGTAACGATACCACTCAGATTCCGGCGAAGGCCGGAATCTCCCTATTCCACCCCTCGGATTGTCATTCCAGCGAAGGCTGGAACCTCCTAAACTCACGAAATTCCATTTCAAGCTTTCCCCGGACATAGTGATTATCTAATTTGCTAATTAACTCATTAACAGATTTCTCTTCGCGTTACTACTTCCTATCCATTCAACAATCCCATTCGCTCATCGAAATGATGAGACCATTTGCTCATTTGCTAATTATCTAATTTGCTAATTCCCTACCCCTCATTTAAACCGGAACATGTGAAGACGAAATCTCTCTTCCGCTCGCCCATGTGTTTTCGTAAGTCTTTCCATTCTCAATTCTCAACTCTCCACTCTCAACTAACTAAAACCTATACATCACCCCCACCTCCCCATTCACATGAAAAACATTTTTATTAGCAGAACCATAAGATCCCGAGAGCCACTGATAATTCACCGACTCTATCGCCTGTAATTTAGCATTCAAAATAAATTTCTTATAGGTCCAATTGCCAACAACGGCGGCGCTGAAATCTATCCATGGGCCATAACCATATACATTTGCAAGATCTCCATTATGCTCATAGCGCTCCAATTGCAGACCGATTTGCTTCAAACCTTTTACCCAAAAAGCATTCACTGACTGAAAATTTCCCCCCGGGCCTATACCTGAACCCAAAACTTCTCCGCGATTCGTATAGCCATGTAATACCAGACCATGAGTATACCATTCACCAGCATCCCTAACTATCCGGTCAATGGACTGTTCCATATGAGTAAGTTCTATACCCAATTGAATGTACTCATCCTTCCTGCCTTTATAAGGAATAAGTTTACTCATCCCCAGAGTATATGCTCTCGAATGTTCAGGACTCATCAGGAAATCGCGGGTATTATAAGCATGGTCATTTTTACCATATTCAAAATAAAGCTCTGCTCTGGATCCGGTCAAAAGCCAGCGAGCGAATACTGAAGTAAGCTGATCCCTTCTTTTAGCATCTTCGTTTGTATTTTTTTTCTGAAAAGCCTGAAAAAGGGGCAGGTAATCAGCAAAACTATCATCCATGTCCTCATGATAGGTCTGAAAACCTCTGGTCAGGCCAAGGAACAGACCCGGAACCCAACGGGGCTGATAGCTCATTACCATTCCTGATAAATACCGCCAGTCATCAGGCATGCCCACAGTAAAACCGGATCCTTCTAAACGGCCTGAAATGATCTGAGCTTCTATAGATCCAACTGGAGTCTTTACCGGTCGACTGGTATTTAGAGTAAGATGTTTAAATCCAGGAGCTGTATTGCTCATCAGAATCGAATTTTGCTTTCCGGGACCCCACCAGAGGTTCTCATTGGAAAGGCCGAAAGAAACCGGGTCAAAATTTAGACGTATACTGCTTTGCCCCCAGGATAGCCTCGAATAGGGATCCTGACCAAAACGTACCGGAAGATCTGCAGAGCCATAATGAGAGCTAAACTCCCTGAATTCTCCATTACCTGCAAAGACGTATTCAGGTCTGATTTGAACACTAAGCGGCCCTGCTTTTGCAAAGAAACCCGCACTTAACAGGCTCTGGTATCCCTTGCCAGGGATCATTGCACCGTCATTCCGGCTGTAAGCCGGATGCCCATTATATCGCTGTTGCCAGGAAAAAGGTAGAATAAGAATTTTGTTTTTGCCGGAAGCTGAGCGATAGAGCTGTTTACCAAAATCTAATAAGGTATCTGCTGCCCTTCCGCTTTCACCCTCAATCGAAAAAGGAGAAATGGGACGTACTGTAAACGAAATGCTCGAGTCCAGATCCCCAATTAACTGCTTTCTTTGTAAATAATTTTCCAAAGCAATTGTACCGGGAGGTAGGCTTTGTGTAAAACCCAATTCACAACTAAATAATAAGGTAAGGAAAAGAATAAAATACTTTCCTCCAATTCTCATGTTTAATCCTAAAAGTACTGAATTAGATCTGATCACAAATTTCAATTATATCTTCAGCTCTACGGATTATAGATCAGATAGGGATTTGTCAGGTATTTCTACGGGGCTGTCAAGCTCCTCGTAAATAGAATTATTACTTTTAAATTCCGGCACAATTTCCTTCATCTTAATAACAACCTGCCTGTCCTTATATTCGCAGCTTAATTTGATCAGCTCTGATATATGCTTACTGATGGTTTGAAAATGATATTCCCTTACCTGTGCGACCATGATCTTTTCATGATGGGTAGGCATGGTATTCTCCAGATCATTTAATAATTCTTCATAAAGTTTTTCACCCGGTCTGAGTCCTGAAAATTCAATCGTGATATCCTGATGAGGCACCAGACCCGACAAACGAATCATTTTCTTCGCCAGTTCAATTATTTTAACCGATTTACCCATGTCGAAGATAAAGATTTCGCCCCCTTCACCCATTGATCCAGCTTCCAGAACCAAACGGCAGGCTTCAGGTATGGTCATAAAATAACGCGTAATATCCGGATGAGTCACAGTAATCGGGCCCCCTTTCTGGATCTGTGCTTTAAATCTTGGGATTACAGAACCATTTGAGCCGAGCACATTACCGAAACGGGTGGTAATAAAGAGTGTGTTTACACTGGAACGACTCTTCTCATTGAGATGGCTCAGACCATTTGTATAAATTGTAGGCTCTATATACTTAAATGAATTAAATAAGGATTGTACATAGATTTCTGCAATTCGTTTGGAAGCTCCCATCACATTGGTCGGGTTAACAGCCTTATCCGTTGAGATCATTACAAATTTATTCACCCCATACTTCACAGACAGATCAGCGACAACCTTGGTTCCCATCACATTGGTCCGTACTGCCTCTCCCGGATTATGTTCCATCAGGGGGACATGTTTATATGCTGCGGCATGGTATACATAATGGGGTTTGAAAGTCTGGAACAGCAGCTCCATACGGCAACGATCCCTCACATCCCCGATAAAAGAATGAAAATTATTTTCCAGATTATTTTCCTGAAGCTCAAGATGGAGTTCATGCAATGGGGTCTCACTCTGATCATTCAGAATGATCATCTGAGGTGCAAACTGGGCGATTTGACGAACGATCTCAGAACCGATAGAACCTGCCGCGCCTGTAACTAACACCCTCTTCCCTTTGATTTGCTCGGAGATGATATCATTATGAATCTCAATAGGCTCTCTTTCAAGCAAATCCTCAATCTTGATATTCTGCAATTGCTTACTCGATAGCTGTCCGTTAATCCAGGAACGTACAGGAGGCAGGGTCAATACTTTTATATCATTCTCAAGGCAAAGATCTACAATCCTGTTTTTCCGGTCGGGATGGATGTTTTGAGAGGCAATAATCAGATCATCAATTTTGTCGTCCCGTATCAGACTCAGAAACTCCCGGGTATGAAAGATCTTGATCCCGTCTATAGCTTTACCTGTTTTACGCTCATCATCATCAATAAAGGCTGTTAAAAGCATATTAACCTTATTATCATGATCCAGAGTCCTTTTGGCCGCAATCCCTGCTTCCCCTGCACCGTAAATAATAACCCGGCGTTTATCCATTCTGAAATTCTTTACATACATAAAGAAGTATTTCACCATCACCCTATAAGTGATCAGTAATAAGAATCCTGTTAATCCATTAATCACCAGAATAACATTGGAAATATAAGGCTCCTTTTTAAAACTGACCAGAACTAAATTAACGAGGACAAATAGGCCATTACTGATCAGAACTGAGAATAATATACGGAAGGAATCCTGCGCACTCGTATAGCGGATAATCCCTGCATAGGTCTTGATAATCAGGAAAACAAAACTATTTAATATAGTGAATACCAGAATATTCCGGCTCAGCTCATTGGCATTAATTTCCTCTGCATTAAAATTATATTTCAGAAAATAAGCAAAACTGAGGGAAAATGCGCAGACAAAAAGATCTAAGCAGAAAATAATCCAGCGCGGTACAATGTTGATATGATTAAACAAAGCTGTTTTCTTAGTTTATTAGCAAATATAGTATAAATTCTATTCAAAATAATTGAATAGAAAATTGATTTGAATAATTGACCGTGGCAATTCAAAGAATTCTGCTAAATAGGTTCTTCGATTAGGAGGTCAGAGGAAAGACAAGCGAACTTATTTTGGGGTTTTATGGAGTGATTGATGTTTGGGAGACTCACCCCTATGAACTGAACAGCATTCGGTTCAGTTAGACCCTCCTTACCGAGTGATCAAGGATTAAAGATTCTATTATGAACACTTTCATAATGGGATATTATCCGGACTAATAAAAAGAGTCATTCCTTTGTAAATCATCTAAGATGTAGAAGCAATCTCACTTTGACATCTTGTTATTAGTCTCCTTGAGTTTCATTCACCTAGTTTCAGTGGGGAAATAGCTGCATTAGAATTTTGATTTTCGAACACTGTTATCTCATTAACTAAAAAAAACTCATTGAAAAAACAATCTCTTACCATTTTCTCTAAAAATCTATAATTAAACCGTTAGAAGAAATTAAACGAAATCCCTTCTGTACCACAAATCCCTGAATTGTTAAATTATATTAAATGTAATATCAAACCTCAGCTTTCTGAAAAACCCTAAGTATAACATTTACAGTCCGTTCCAGTTCCTCTTCTTTAAGGTTTGATCCTGAAGGTAAACACAATCCGTTATTAAACAATTCCTCGCTCATTTTTCCACCATAAAATGGAGAACTACTAAAAACAGGTTGTAAATGCATAGGTTTCCATAGTGGTCTGGATTCTATATTCTCAGCTTCCAGTGCCAAACGTATTGTTTCTCTTGTAATACCATTTTCTGGATTAACCAGAATAGCTGAAAGCCAACGATTGGAAAAATACCCTTTGGGCTCCTCTAAAAAAGATATAGAACTTACCCCCAAAAATGCTTTTTTATAGAATTCAAAGTTTGCTCTTCTTAAGGCAATATGCCTATCCAAAACCTCCATTTGCCCCCTGCCGATTCCTGCACATATATTACTCATCCGATAATTATAGCCGATCTGAGAATGCTGATAATGCGGTGCAGTATCCCTCGCCTGAGTTGCTAAAAAAATAGCACGGTCTGTATTCCTCTTCTCTTTTGCGACTAATGCCCCCCCCCCAGAGGTTGTAATTATTTTATTTCCATTAAAGGAAAGACAAGCCATTTCGCCAAAAGTGCCACAATGTTTGCCATTAATTTCTGAACCTAAGGCCTCTGCTGCATCTTCAAGTACCGGAATGCCATATTTTTCAGCAATAGCCATGATATCAGACATTTTTGCGGGCATACCATATAGATGGACAGGTATAATCGCCTTTGGCTTCCTACCTTTGGAAATCCGATCTCTAATTGCCATCTCGAGGAATTCGGGGGACATATTCCAAGTATCAGGCTCTGAATCAATAAATACTGGAGTCGCCCCTAAATAAGCTATTGGATTAGCTGAAGCTGAGAAGGTCATACTTTGACAAATAACCTCATCGCCCGGAGAAACACCCAAAAGAATTAAAGCCAGGTGTATTGCTGCTGTGCCTGAACACAAAGCTACAACATTTGAATCTGCATTTAAGTATAACTTTAAATCTACTTCAAAACCTGTAACATTGGGGCCCAAAGGTGCGACCCAATTAGTAACGAAAGCCTCCTGTACATATTGCATTTCATTTCCACCCATGTGCGGTGAAGAAAGCCATATTTTATCATCCATTACAAATACTTTTATTTAAATAGTAATTAACACAAATTTCCGGATACTTCCTTAATTTCATTTCATTTATTATAATGAAATGATCATATACAACATTTTTTAAACTAATAGTGTTAGAATCGGTATCATATATCAGATACTGGATAACATTTATCCATTTTCTATTTTGCCCAAGACTCCCAGTATTAATCAAAGAAAAATTATCTACTATACGTTTAAACTGATGATGTGAGTGACCTATTATATAATTTTTATCAATTGATAAGAGTGGAGTATCAGGAAAGATATAACGATTCTGAATTGTATGCTGCACGGTGTAGTCAACACACACCAGAGACGAAGCATAATTTAATATCGATTCCTGATGATAAAAGAAGGGATAGCAAAAATCAAAAAATGCACGAGCCACCTCATTCTGACCAGAGTAAATCCCGGAAAGAAAATATTCTTCATGATTCCCTTTCAGCAATGTAATTTCATCCAGTCCTGCAAGTAGTTGAACGCATTCGTTGCTCCAGGGACCGTAATTAACTACATCCCCATGGCAAACTAATCGGTCGAAATTGCCATGTTCCCTACTTAGCGCAATTTCAAGGGCAGGTAAATTCCCATGGACATCTCCGAAGATTAGTACTCTCATTTCATCATCTGCCTTATTCCATCGGTGAATGCTACTTTTGGTGCCCATTGCAGCTTTTGGAATGATAAGGTTGGATCGAATCGGTAGGAATCCCCCATTTCTATACCGGTATATTGAACTTCACATTTGGAAATCTTTGCTATTTCCTCAGCAACTTCTCTATTGCTTATTGAGATACCGGTAGCACCTAAATAAATATCATTCGATTCGGTTTCCCATACTCTAACACAGAAGTCTACCGCATCGTTGATATAAATATAATCCTGTTTTCTTCCCCCATTCCCAAATAACATAATTTTTCCGTTTTCCTTTGCGCTCTTAATAAGTTTTGGAATAAAAGACTGATTAGTTATTCCTGGTCCATATATGTAGGTAAAACGAATAACCGAGAAATTACTCAAGGAGGTAACAATAAATTCTGCAGCTAATTTTGAAAGAGCGTACAAGGTTGGGTTATTGAAAGAGCTCGTTTCATTTATGATGTCGCTGTGAGAGCCATAAACATTTGAGCTGGATATATACACACATCTGGCATTTACGAATTTTCCAGTGATAGCGGATAGAAGCTCATTAATACTCAACAATTCCTTGTGAGAGCACGTATAGTTACCGATTGCAAAAAATATACACTGGGGATTCATATCCGACTCTAATAGCTCATCCGATGTCATTATAGTAGCCCGTTTGTCTATATTGTCTTTTCTTTGATTATAAACAGCCGTTACATTAACCTTTAAATCTAAGAATCTCCTTACCAATTCAGATCCTAAAAAGCCATTAGCTCCAACTACAGCAATAGTTCTCATACTATTTAAAAAATGGATGATACACGCATGTTGGGTTCTGTAGCGAATTGTTGCTTTTAAAAACCTCCATCTCTTTTTCTTCGACAAAGATATCTGCCCATGCTCTCATTATAACTCCATTTTTTAGCTTTGGCTGAACGACATTCTTACTCTCAAAAAGATAGTCAAGTGTGGCAACTACTTCATTAAAACCGAAAAAACTTCGGATTGGCGTAGTACCGCTAAACCTTGAATTAATTTCAAAAATAATCGGCACTCCATTCTTTACTCTAAATTGAAAATTGCTTGGTCCAAAAATATTAAGACTCTCGGATATCTGAGCAATAAATTTTCCATACTTCTCGTAGGTTTTATCATAGTAGGCACGGTAGGTATTACCATCTCGAAGATCTCGTTTTAAAGTAACCACGACCTTACATTCACCACCAAATACAAGACAGCCCGAAGTGAATTCACCTTCATCTTCAGAAATATATTCTTGTACTACTAAATTGTTGGCATACGAAGCAATTTGATCTAAATCCCGCTCTGTATTAATCATTAATAAACCCTTAGACCTTGCGCCATCAACAGGCTTAGCTATGTAGGGGTATTGATTGAGTTCTTTTAAATGTTTGATTCCTTCGATATCGTTAGACATATACGATAGAGGAAAGGGAAAGTTATTCGCTTTCAAGTAATTAGCAGTGAGCCATTTATCATTTGCAATCTCAATAACCCTCTCATCCGATACGACTACACTCAATTGATACTTAGATTCAAGGTAGGCCTTTTGCTTCGAAAAGATTGGAAGTTCTGCATCTGTACCAACCAGTATAGCATCTATATTTTCAGCGATGATGATTTCCTCAATAGAGTTTATAAACTGAGGGTCATTTGCAACCAAAATTGTATGCGCCTTGTCTCCAAGCCAATGGCCGGTCGATCGCACATCTGGATCTGCCGTGTGTATCTGATACTTATCTTTATCTTCTCTTAAACATCGAAGAATCCCCTGTCCCAAAACCGCGCCTGCACCTGTAACTAATATTTTTCTCATTTTACTTATTACTTTCGTTCCCTTTAAATACTTCCATCAGTATCGAATCATTAGGGCTGACCCCTTCAGATTTAAAAACCTTTACAAGAGTTAATAATAGTATCTTTAAATCAATAATGAAACTGATATTGTCGACATACCAAACATCAAGTTCGAACTTTTCTTTCCATGATATTGTGTTTCGTCCATTCACTTGTGCCCAACCTGTAATTCCAGGCCTTATTTCATGACGACGCTGCTGTTTTTCATTATATAAGGGTAAATATTCAGGGAGGAGTGGTCTGGGTCCAATTAAACTCATATCTCCAATGATTACATTTAACAACTGAGGCATCTCATCTAAAGAGGTTCTACGAACCAACCGACCTAAAAGAGTCAAACGTTCTACATCAGGTAGTAACTGTCCGGCTTTATCTTTTCGATCATTCATAGTTCTAAACTTCACGATCTTGAAAATTTTTGCGTTCTTGCCGGGTCTTTTTTGACTGAAAAACGGTTTACCCTGATTAGCCACGTACAATGAAATCGTAATTACAACAAATAGTGGCAGAAGTGTCAAAAATCCAAAAAGAGCAAAAATAAAATCAAATATTCTCTTGAAATAATGCTTATACATTTGGAAACTTGCTCATAATTTTATTGTAAGAATGCTCTACCAGGTAATTTTCAAGTAGAAACTGATATCCATTTTCTCCCATTACTTTACATTTATCCTTGTCCGATGCAAGCATGTCTAAGTAATAATTGAAAGCTTTAAAATCACCACTTTCGACCCAATATCCATATTTATTGCGTTCCATAATTGTGCCCAGATCAGTACTTAGATCAATAGCTGATAAAACAGGCATTCTCACTTCTAAATAAGATAACAACCTCGAAGGATAATTCGGAACGGTAAATCGCCTATCCAAAAATATCAATCCAACATCACAAGCCTGTAGTAACTTATCATATTCTGGTTTGATAAGGCTTTTCATCAGAATAACATTGCCAATTTGATGCAGACGTACTGCTTTATTAATTGCTGAATATTCTGTGCCATCTCCTACAATAACAAAAAAAACACTTCTGTTTTCCTTATTTGAAATTAATACTTCTATAAGGAAGTTTACTCCCTGAGGTTTACCGAGATTACCTCCGTAAATAAACGCGGCAACCTCATCCGGGATACCATATTGTCGTCTTACCAAGTTTCGTTCTTCTTCGCATATCAAGGCCAAAAGAGGTTCTATACTATTAGGATTTATTTCTACTTTATATTCATCAATCTGAGGGTTTTGTTTAATCACAAAGTCAACATTCGCAGGCGACATGCAGCCTATGAAATCTGAAACTTCGTATAATTCTCTTTCCTTCTTCAAAAAAAACTTATGAAGAAGCCCATTTTTCTTAAACAGGCCTAAATCGACAGCATTTTGAGGAAATATATCTTTTAAAAGCAAATAGGTTGTTGCATTATCCCTATTCTTAATGTAGGAAACCGCCTTTGTAAAGGTTATTGGGGGTGTAGAATAAAGTACCAAATCAAAGTGAACATCCTTAAAATACCTTTTGATTTGATGCAAAAACTGCCTTTCTAGCATCAAAGTAGCAAGACCTTTTTCAATAAATCCCGTTTTCTGGAAATTCATGGTTCTCACCTTCAGGAGTTTCAAATGTCCCGCTGAAGTGAGTCCGGTTTTTTCCTTATTTCGTCGCTCGGACGGATAAACAACGTAAACGCTATGATTTTCTGACATGAATTTTCGTATCAAATCCATATAGATTCCCCGATCATCAATATTGGAAAAACGAACAATACTTAAAAAAAGGATATTCATTTACTTTTCAGACCAGACAACTCTTTTCACATAATCAACGTAGCTAATGATAATCCGAACAATCTTTCCACTGACATTAGGCATGCTATAGTCTTTAACCTGCTGGAACTTTCTTTCCTCCCGAATTGATCCGGATAAAACCCTTAAACCCTGCATAATACGGGCTCCATTCATTCCGACCATCATCACTGTAGCTTCTTCCATTGCTTCAGGCCGTTCATGCGCATCTCTAAGGTTTAAAGCGGGGAAATTAAGAATAGAAGATTCTTCTGAAATAGTTCCACTATCGGATAGCACAGCCAAAGATTTCATCTGTAAAGCATTGTAATCGCTGAAACTCAGAGGTTTTAGAAAGTGAACAAGAGGATCCATCTTAATATCCTTCAATTCTATCATCTTACGGGTACGTGGATGCGTGCTTACAATAATTGGGTGACCATATGTTTTAGCAATTAGATTGAGACTTTCCATCAAACCTGAGAAATTCTCTTCACTACTTATATTTTCTTCACGATGCGAGGAAACTACGAAGTAATTACCCTCTTTCAAATCAAGACGTTCTAATACATCAGATGAGTCAATCTGAGGGCGGTAATGATTCAATACCTCAAACATTGGTGAACCAGTTTTAATAATCCGATCCGCAGGCAATCCCTCCCTAAGTAAATACTCACGCGCAATATCACTATACGTTAGGTTTACATCAGAAATATGGTCAACTATCTTCCGATTTGTTTCTTCCGGAACCCGCTGATCAAAACATCTATTACCCGCTTCCATGTGAAATATAGGAATATGGCGTTTCTTTGCCGGAATCGCACATAAGCATGAATTAGTATCCCCTAAAACCAAAAATGCATCGGGTTTTTCGTTTTCAAGCAAAGAGTCGATTTTAATTAAAATATTACCAATAGTCTCCACCGCGCTACTACCAGCGGCATCTAAAAAAAAGTCTGGTTCGCGTAAACCTAGGTCGGCAAAGAATATTTGATTTAATTCATAATCATAATTTTGGCCCGTATGAACAATAACATGGTTAATAGCCGTGGATTCGTCCAGAGCGGCAATCACTCTTGACAGTCGTATTATCTCGGGGCGCGTACCCACTACGGTCATTACCGTAAGTTTAGATTCCATTTTAATCTCTTATTAAACCGCTTCTGAATATGTATCAGGATCATTTGGGTCATAAAACTCATTAATCCAAAAATTCATATATAAATCATCATCACCTATATTCTGTATATTATGCGCATACCAAATCGGCATATCTAAAAATGCAGGTTCATCTCCGTCGAGATAAAACGCAAGTATCTCCTCATACCCAACTCTTCTTAACTTAACTAACGCCTTTCCTTTGATCACTGCAAATCTTTCGATTTTTCTGGTATGAAAATGATTTCCCCGGGTTATTCCAGGTTTCGTCATAGAAAACGAAACTTGTCCACCAATATTGAGACGGATTACTTCAACAAAACTTCCCCTGGCATCAGAGTTCTTTACATAGTTAACAGGATAGTGGGTTTTAAAATCTATATAACTTCTAAAAGTATTGAAAAGATTTAGTTCAAAAGAGTTATTTAATTTAGGGATTACTCCAAGCACGAGATACTCATTTTTGAAGCATTCCAGAAGCGAAAGAATTTCAGAAACTTTGTATTCGTCACTATGGGATATATGGTGCAACTCATGCCCCATACCGCACCTTATCTCATTTAAAATCAATTTTATTAGATCGCTGACGTAAATAAGCTTCACAGATGCATCCTGCATAATTTCGGGTTGTTCATTATGAGTTAGTTGATAGCAAAAGGTAGCAATAAATGAATTGTAATATGGTTTACCAAAGGGTCCAAAAATATTTGGCATTAGCAGACCTGTAAATTTCCCTCCCGCATTTTTGGACCATCTTTCCAGCAATTGTCGCCCTTCTCTTTTACTTTTACCATACAAGTTATCCTGCTCCTCTTGAGAAGAAGAGGAAAACAATACGTGTGCCTTGCTTTTAGATTTTTCTAAAGCTTCTACTAGTTTTTCAACCAACTCTACATTGGTTTTGTATAAAACTTCGGGGTCCGGATGCCTATTCATCGCAGCGAGATGAACAATAATATCACACTTGCCTACAAACTCCGTAAGTTGAGGAGGATTCTTGAAAAAATCAGAATGATATTCAACTATCTCGAACTCATAAGGAAAAAGGCCAAGCGTGTTATAGAGATGCTGTCCTACAAAACCCTCCTGACCAGTTATACCAACATTTAATTTCATGCAACTGTTTTTACTGACCTTCTTTGTTTCTCTGCATCTAACGCTAGCTGAATGAATAGAAATTCAGACCAAATCTACGTTATAAGAATGCCTATTATATAGAGATATATTTAGAAGCTTATATATGAATTTAAAATATAGACTTATATGTCTTAGATAAAGTCTCTGTGAGTTGATCAAACTAAATATTGCGCGGCCTTAGCATCCCCAAAAATTTCATACTTAATTAACGGCAAATCACTCAGGATCTGCTTTATACCTATTACGTCAAGTTGGCGGGTATTGTGAGAATGATAGTCTTCAATTTTTGACACGTCAATTTCACCGTCAGTAAAATACTGATTATAATTCAAATTTCTATTATCTGCTGGAATTCTGTAAAAATCGCCCATATCCTGAGCTTTCGCCATTTCCTCTCTCGTACATAACGTCTCGTATAATTTCTCGCCATGACGGGTTCCAATGATCTTTATAGTATTATCAGCATTACAGAGTTCCTTAAGGGCCTTTGCCAAATCACCTATCGTACTTGCGGAAGCTTTATTTACGAAAAGGTCTCCCTGCTCCCCGTGTTCAAAAGCAAATAAAACAAGGTCTACTGCTTCATCAAGGGACATGAGAAATCTTGTCATTTTAGGATCTGTGATGGTAAGACTCTTCCCTTCCTTAATCTGTTTTAAAAATAAAGGAATTACAGAACCGCGTGATCCCATAACGTTTCCATAACGTGTTAAGCAGACCGTCGTTGTGTTATTAATAATATTTCTTGCAGTAGCGATCGCAACTTTTTCCATTAATGCTTTTGAGATCCCCATTGCATTGATTGGATAAGCTGCCTTATCAGTACTTAAACAAATTACTTTTTCGACACCCTCGTGAATTGCAGCATTTAATACATTTTCTGTTCCTAAAACATTCGTCTTTACAGCCTCCATCGGATAAAACTCACAGGACGGTACCTGTTTCAAAGCTGCCGCATGAAAAATGAAGTCAACACCAATCATCGCTGATCTAATGCTATTATAATCCCGTACATCACCAATATAAAATTTCAATTTTTCATCTTGGAATTTTTCACGCATGTCGTTTTGCTTCTTCTCATCCCGACTAAATATTCTTATTTCTTTAAGATCGGAATTAAGGAATTTTTGCAAAACTGCATTACCAAATGATCCAGTACCACCTGTTATTAGTAGAATTTTGTTTTCATACATATTTATAGTCATTTTATTACAAATTTCATTCCGCCAGTAACGCTTAAAGAAAACTTCCTATTATTAAAAGCAGGCTGATTTTTTACAAATCTACACCATCAATCACACAATCTGAAATCAGATTGCCATAAACATCATTAACAAATAAGGTTTATCGTACTTTTATGGCACCCTTGCCGGTAAAACAGTTACCCTCACTTACAGTTAAATCTTAAGAACAGTTAAATATTTAGAATTTTACGACTAAAACTTCAATTTGCAGTCACAATTATTCGATATCATATAGTTTTATTTTTCCGTTCAGGAGAGGCCGTGTTCTTCCAATAGCACGAAGACTAAATCATTTCTCATCCCGAATGAAAATATGAATTCTCTTTCATCTGTATGCGGAATTCTTTTTAAAAGGCCATTGCCGGATATGGACTAGCACCATCAACAACTAATAAACGTTGCTTGTAACATATTACAATGTTTTTTTGATTATTCTAAAAAAATCTTTCCAAGATTTTGTGTTTCCTTTTGTATAAGACTCGTATTTTTTCCCCTTTGCTAAACACAATTCAATTATTGCATCCCCCCAAGCACCAACATCTTGATAATTCAAATATTTAACACCACTATAACCATCTAATACTTCTCTTGAATAAGGTAAATCAGCAACAATAATTGGCAAACCGAAAGAAGCAGCTTCAATTAATGGTAGCCCTAATGTTTCAATATAACTTGGGAATATAAGAGCATCCACATTATTAAATAGCCAAATTACTTCTCCATGAGAAATTTTGTCTAAAAAAACGATGTCAATGTTTTCATAATTAGGCTGTAACTCAATTTCATCTTTCACAGTTGTTAGATATAAAACAATCTTATTCGTTAAAAGCGTATCAATTAACTTAAACGCTTGAAAAATTAGCGCATGGTCTTTATATATATATGGTGCTGCAGGGTAAAATAGATTTATTTTTTTTTGCTCAAGTTGAACTCTTGATATTTCAGCGGTTTGTGGTATTTCCAAATCTGGAAATATTACATGAACTTTAGTTTCATTAAAATCGAATTTTTTCACAAATTCTGTCTTTATAAATTCCAGTTGCACAAATATTTCAGTCCGTGAATTCATGAATATCTTCACAAAAAAGGGATAAATATATTTATAAAACCATAGAGAACGTTCTCCCTTTTTAAATAAATTCCATTTATTTGAAAATAGGGGAATCGGTTGATGATAATAAATATAATTTGGAATTTTATAACCAACTTGAAAATTAGTATTTTGAAGTGAAACAGTAATTGCAGGATTGACATTGTTAATTTTCAACCATTTTTTGACGCCGAATGCATCCCACATGATTCGATTTAAGAATGAGGTAACATTTACATGAACTAAACGAAGATTCTTTTTTGAGTGAGTTATAACAACAGACCTGTCAACAAACACTAAATATGTTATATTATCGTCAGGTATCGCATTTATAAACTGATGTAAAATTGTTAATGCACCTCCCGATCTCAGAGCTGAAGCATTTACAACTATTATTTTTTCAACCATGGTATATATTTAATCAGACTCTACCGCGTGGCGTATTAGGGCTAAGATATTAAGGATTCTTAATGGGAGTCTGTTATTTCAAATTATTGAGTCTAACCATCTTTCAAAAACCGTGTCCGTTTTTCAGTACATTCGAAACAAAAATTATTGATTTGGCAAAATAATAAAACGATGTGACTACAACTCCAAAATTAATTCCCTTATTAATTCTGAGGGCGTAAAACATGAAATATAAGTAAGCCATCATGGTAACTCGTTCTGGTCCGACAATGGACGATGATATAATAATAATAAAGAAAATGAAGAACGTTGCCATTTTCTCGCGGGAATAAAAGAGTGAGAGAACCAAGAATATTAATGGCTGGAATGTGTTTAAAAGTAACCCTTTCGACGCACTATTATCGGAATATGCATTAAGCTTATACAAAATGTGTTCACTTAGAAATATTATAGGAATAAAAAGAATAATTATAAAAACAACTTTCGTAAACTTCAGCTTAAACTTTAAGGTTAAAAAAAATGATACCACGGACTGCATTACCATTGCAAAAAATCGACTCAAAACTAATATTAGCATCTGTACGTGAGTAAGGATGGACAATACTATGAAGAGGTACGTTTTTTTGACACGGAGAGATAATAGAACTGCTATAAAGAAGAAGATAAACGCGAATTTGAGTCGCTCTGCAGAAAAATACAACACAAGCAGATAAAAATTCGTGAAGATAATAAAAACGATAATGCCTATAGAAACCCGCCATTTAAAAAAAAGACGAGTCAGGACATTAGCTAAAATAGCATTAGCAAATGCCATTACAACATCTTTTGGGATCCCCAAATTTGAAAATATCCACAGAATCAGAAAATGGATCGGTTCGTCAGAAGTTATATAAAGATGATATTGAAGGTAACCTTGTAATACATTCACGCCTTTTATACCATCATATGCATTATTATAAGGCACCTGGTCACCTTCAAAATAAAATGGAGAAAAGAACAAGCTTAAAAGTAAAACCAGAATTGTAATGGTATTACGAATCAGCAATTCAATTGATATTTTATTTCTGGACGATAAAACTTGAATAAAGCTCATTTTGCCATGATAATTCTTTTCACCCACGAAGCAGGAAGTATTTTTTTCAGTATACCTCTAAAAAAGGTATCCGCAATAATAAATGAATAATAAGCTGAAACAAGAGGGAAAGAACCATGATTTAAAGCAACTTTTCGTGAGGCCCGAACAGTTTCCAGGCGATTAGAATCGGACAAACCACCGGAAATCACACTCGATATAATAACGTCTTTATAATTGAAAGTTACACCATCGGAGTAAGCTTGATAAAAAAATTCCATGTCGGCAACTATCTTGTTCAGTCTATTGTACAAGTTTCTCTTATGGTATTTCAAAGAGATGAAAGTTGATTGGTGCGAAAACTGCATCCCTTTCCACAATTTAGCAGGGGAACCAGCAGATTGAGCTCTGGAAAAACCATTATATCGTATGTCTACGTTTCCATAAATAATATCGCCATCATTTACATTTTTATCAAATATCGTTTCCAGCGTGGTCGAAGTGAAATATGAATCACCTGCATTCATGAAATTAATCCAGTCCCCAGAAGCAAGTTTGATACCTTTATTCATAGCATCGTATATTCCATCATCTATATCGCTTATTATGTAATCTATTGTAGTCTCATACTTCATTATAATATCCAATGTACCATCAGTTGAGCCACCGTCTATAACAATATACTCAACATTGTCATAAGTTTGACTTAATACGTTTTGAATGGTTTTTTCAATGAATTGTTCACCATTATAAACAACAGTCACTACAGTAATTAAGCTTTTTCCTGGCAAACTTGTTTTAAAATAACCCTTGGTTCTTAGCCCTCCTTTTTCGCCTTGGGGCAAGAACAAATCAATTTCGGATGCAGTGTCCAATACCCGATCATAATCAGGCTTTTGGGCTGTCAACATTCGAGTTGTACTGGCAGAAGGGTCTAAACAAATTATTTCTTTTGGCATCTTTTCTTTTGAATCTACTCTTGGTCTTACGATATCTATTCTAAATATTTAATGGAAGCCGCTCTCATTCTGACTATAAAAAAGGCCACTGTAATCCGTAATGCGGATTATAGACATTAGTTAGCCCAGCTGGCCTTGCGATAAAGGTGAATAAAATGATACAAGAAAGTTGTACTTCAGTTCATTTTATTAGTGAGTAAAATCTTCGCGTTCTTCCGAAGGTTTTCTATTGACAGAATCAGATCGCTAAGAGATGTAGGGAAATTTATCTGTATTTCACCGGGTAAGTGGCCCAAATGATCAATTCTACGCTTTACCAAATCTTCCGTCATCCCACAAAACTTAATTACCGAAAAGGCTTTTGAACCGAAGCTAACTAATGCTGTGGAGGCACAACCGATAACAGCTACAAAATCCTGATCAACCAGTTCTATTGGTATATGGTTAGGTATTTCATTAAACAAAAGGTGGCTCGGTAGCGGAAGTTTTCCCTCTTCCCTGGGATGGTTCTTAGTAAATATTTGGAATCCACGAAGTGTGAGTTCGTCTGTCAGGCTCCGATAAGTTGAGATTAAGGCTTCATCACTAACAGTTTCACTGGCTAAAATAATAAGGATATTAGACGTTGATTTCTTTAGCGAAGTCGAAAAGGCCCGTCGAGCAGAGATAGAATCTTCGATCCTATGATGAAGAATGTTATTCCCGTAACTAACCTTAGACAAGACGTAATATGAACCAGCATTGTTGTCATGTGGCACTTCGTATTCGACAAAATCCCTGGACATCCCAAGAAAATGAACCAGTTTTCGATGGTAGATTGAGCTTATCGGAACACCCTCTACTTTGCGAAAAGAATTTAATGTAACTTGAGGGTAGAACTCACCTTTGGCCCTAATTATGTCGATAACTACATCGAAATTAAACCAGCAACACTCATGGAAAAAATATACTTTAGTATTAGAAAGCTTTACAGAAAGTAATTTTCTAATAATAAAAAACCAACCCGCTATATGTTGCTTGGGAACGACAGACAATTTTATATGAGGCTTGTCCTTAACAAAGTATTCATAAGATTGCTGTAAACTTACCCCAGTCATAACAATCTCACAAATATCCCACTCTCCCGATTTGGCTTTAAGTAGCGGAACAGGTAATGTAGATGCAACGAATGCTATATTACCCATTTTAGCTTTTCAATCCTTTGACATTTAAACTTATGGGTACAGGACCAATTTTTGAAATAAAATCACGGTCTGACCAGTCTCCAATAGATTGACCAAAATCCTCTGCAGTGGTCCACTCACAAACGGAGACGAAACCGTTAGAAATTAATAATTCAGATAGCAGTGACAAATTATAAATTGAGCGATGAAAATTATAATCATAGTCTTGTCCACCCATTAGCGCATACTTGACAGTTTCCAAATTGTTGTCATTGTTACCGTATATCTTAATAATTGAATCGAATGATGGAACTGAGATCCTCAAAGTTCCTCCTATTTTTAATTTACTAAACACCAGCTTTATAAAAGATTGGGCTTCTTGGAACGAAATATGTTCCAATACATGGCATAAATATATTTCACCGATGCTACCCTCTGTAAATTCGTCCAATTGCATATTATTTGAAACGATATGAACATGATCAAAATTTCTAGCATCAACATTAACCCAACCTTGCAAATTTATCTCACCGGTTCCTATGTGTACTTTCAATCCCGGGCTGTTCACCTTTGTAAAAATTGGTTCTGGTCTATCATTGTTTTTAAAAGCATTTATCTGCCTTCTAATAATGTCTTGTACTGACTTTAAGATCTTTTTCATTTTTTTTATAAGATTAAATTAATTTTACTGTAGGAACTATTACCAGGCAGTTCTGCCGCCATCAGCTGAAATCGTTGCTCCATTTATATAACTTGAAGCAAGGCTTAACAAAAAGATTATGACACCATGATATTCAGTTTTATGAGCCATTCTATTCATTGGAATTCGTTTAATTAGCTCACTGACGAACTCTTCATTTTGATTATTTTCCACACCGCCGGGACAAACAACATTGCATCTGACATTACGATGCGCCCAGTAGGTGGAAACATATTTAGTTATGCCTATTATGCCAGTCTTAACCACAGAGTAAGTGATAGGTTTCACGGGTTGCATAGACTCCTCAACCCCATCTACCCGATACAACCTTTGATCAGGCGATATGAGACCGAGATCCGAAGAAATATTAACAATACTACCACCATCCACGTTCTTGGAAATTTCAAATCCATAATACTTTATGCAAAGAAAAGTTCCTTTTAAGGCAACATCCAAATCCATGTGCCAAACATTTGAAGGGAAATTTTCAAGTCGCGAAAAATTAATATCCGTCGTATTTTCCACTTTTGGATTATTTGCCGCATTATTAACTAGTCCATCAATTTTTCCATATTTAGCTATTATGGCCTTACAGCTTTTGTCAATTTGGTCCTCGTCGGTAATATCAACCGAAAATGCACTTGCATCGATCTCATATTTGCTATTTAAGTCTGAAACCTGCTTATTTAATATCTCTTCGTTTAAATCTAACAATACCGGTGTCCCGCCGGCATCTGCGATAGCAGCGACATGTTCCCTGCCTAATAAGCCAGATGCGCCAGTTACAATGACAATTTTGTCTTTTAATGAAAATAGGTCCATGTTGTTTAAAAAGTTATTGTTTGTCCACCATCAATAATAAAACAAGAACCGGTTATAAACGATGCTTTTGGAGAACTTAAAAAAAGAACTAAATTCGCTACTTCTTCGGGCTGACCAAATCGTTTCAAGGGTACTTTTTCATTAAGCATTTTCAATACCGCTTCTGAATTGTCATTCATTTTTTTCCCCCATGTACCATTTTCTACCCAGATATTTCCGGGCGCTACAACATTAACTCTGATGTGAGGCGCTAGCTTGTGGGACAAGATTTTTGAAAATGATATCAGTGCTGACTTAGCCACACTGTAATCAGTTGGAGCGCCTATATATTCGATTCCAGCAATCGAGGAAACAAAAACAAAAGCCCCTTCTTTTACCGATCGACTGAATACCCTGGCGGTATTTACAGCTGTATCAAAGTTTGTAGCCCATGAATTTTTCCATAAGTCCTTTCCGTTTATTGCATTATTTAGACTTTGTCCATTTCCAACATTTGAGATAACCACATCGATGGATCTGTTTCCTTTTAGTGTTTTCGAAATTTTCACCAAACAATTTTCAAGTTCCGACTCGATTTTTGCATCAGCGTTATAAAAAAAAACCCGGTTCTCATACTGTTCGTTTAATGCTACTTCAACCTCTGTCTTTGAATTCCTGGATACAACGTGTACAACAGCTCGCTCTAATAGAAAGCTCTTGACTATTGAAAGACCTATTCCATTAGTACCCCCAATTACCACTATGGTTTTATTGTCTAATTCCAGCTCCATTGGTTACTTTATTAAAAACTCTTTCATTAAGGCAGAGCACATTTTTAAATCTTCCGACGAATCAATCTCAAACATTTTCCAAAAATCCATTTCAACAAGGCCAATCCTATCACCAAATCTATTATTACCATTGATAAGAACTTCTGGTTTAAAGAGGTAAAAAGATCCATTCTCAATATATTGTTTCGGAATATCCTGGCGGCGTTTTCTATTTCTCCAATCGTAGTTTACGCTTTCTAAAATTCCCGTATCGTTCCTTTGCCAGAAAAACAGATCTTCCGCAATACTACAAGAAAAAAAGGAATCGAATTCCCCGGATTGCGCCAGCTTAATACCTCTAGCCACGTCGGCTGCTTCTCTTAAAGGAGAAGTAACCTGAGGAGCTAGCACCCAATCAATTTTTTCGTCTTCAATTTTGGATATGTAATCAATACCATGAATCCATGCTTCTTCAGATGTAGCAAAGTCCCCAGAAATGTCATCTGGTCGCTTTATTGTTTTAGCTCCATACTTCGCCGCAGTTTCTAAAATTTCATCCGAGTCCGAACTTACCCACGCAGAATTTGCACCTCCTTCCAGGCAATTTTGAATTGTCCAGGCGATCAAAGGCTGCCCACAAAAATCAATTATGTTTTTCTTGGGCAAGCCCTTTGACCCGCCTCTAGCTAAAATTATAGATACCGTATTCATTTAATTTTGTAACAATTTTTCTTTAAAATATTTTAGTTGCTTTTTAAATATCTCCACACCTTCATCGTCCCGGTATACCTGCATAATAAAAGGCGCTTTATAGCTAATTTTATTTAGCGCAATTAGAAAATTGTCGAAATCAGTGTCGCCCGAACCCAGCTCAACTGATCCTCCGTTAAGTTTTCGATCCTTGATATGAATATCAGAAATTCGGGAACCATAGGCTTCAAATTCCTCGATTATGTTAAAACCAAAAGAGGCACTATTTCCAGTATCATAGTTAACAGTAACTCTAGATGACGGCAATTCGGATAACAGTTCATAGAAGTCTTTCGGCCCTAAGTCTGTTTCCAGACTTAGATTCACATTCTGTTTTTCTGCTTCCTCAATTAAGATTTGTATATTATCAATAAATCGCTCGGTTGAGCCATCACCTTTTAACGACGATTGATCTACACAAGGGATAACTATGTCTTTAATGTCCAGCATGCTGGCATTTTTCAGCAAGTTGATCATCACCAACTGGCTGTTTTCAACTACTTTTTGATCCGAATGGTGTAATGGAGCTTCCATAAAATAATCTGCACAAATCGAACTCACGAAAACACCTGTTGTATCAATGCTGTGCTGAATCTGGTCTAGTCCCTTTCTGGAGTATAATGGGTTCAGTATATAGTCGTTATGATCAAATATGAATTCAATACAATCTAATCCCAATTCTGCTGCTATAGGAAATTCCTTATCCCAGTATCCAAGAGGGTGTGCCTGGAATCGGCCATTAAGTTTAGGTAAAAGCCTACCCTGCATTATTCCTATCTTATTGCTAACCATTTTGTGCTTGTAATGCTATTTTGATTTGAAACGGTACGGAGTCGGGGCATCTGAAGAACCCGCTCCGTCTGTATTATTCCAGGTTTGGATCTGTTTAGATATATCAACACCTGTGTTTTCTGACCATGCTTTCAACAGGGAATTGAAAACGCCGCCAACTTTACCATCTCCTATTGGCAAGCCATTCAGTCTGGTTACTGGAAGCATACAGAACGGAGTACCAGTCATAAAAGCCTCATCTGCTGTATGAACATCATAAGGATCAATGTTTTTCTCTAATACTTTCAACCCTAATTGTGGGCATAATTCCTTCATAACATACTCTCTGGAAATTCCTCGGAGTATATCACGACCTTCAGGGCTTATGATTGTATTATCTTTGATTATAAAAAAATTATCTCCAGTTCCTTCAGAAATATAACCCGCTGTATCAAGGAGAAGAGCCCAATTATCATCGCCCGCAAATTGTGAGGCTTCAATATTAGCCATGAGATAGAAAATTCTGCTTCTATTTTTGATCTTTGGATCCAGCAAACTTGCAGGGATTGCGCGCTGTGAAGTAATAACCGCATTTATACCTTTCTCAAATAAATGACCCATACCAGCTACTGTCCATCTTAGCGGGAAGTCGGCAATAACTACATTGGGACCCTTATGTAAGCCTTCAATTCTTTGATATATGCCGAGTGTGCCCCTTGAAACATCAATCATCAAACGATGTTCATCGTCAGCACCAAACAGATGGTCATTAGCCTCGATTGTCTCATAGCAATGTTTCTCCATTTGTTCTATAGTCATGTCAAGAGGAATTCTCAAGATTTTCAGTCCGTAATAAAGCCGTTCCAGGTGCTCCCTTAATTTAAACTGCTTTTTGTTAAAAGACCGTGTCATTTCAAATACCATGTCTCCAAACATTAGCGCAGAATCATAAACGGAAATCTTCGCTTCAATTTCGGGAATAAGCTTCCCGTTCATCCATATTAATCTACTGTTACTCATATCTATTTTTTGAATTTACCTATAAACCAAGAATCGTTAGCGTTGTCCTTAAATTGCTCATACCAGATGGACTTCTGAAGAGATAATGTGCTTTTATCTATTAAACTAATTAAAGTCTGCGGATCTGGAATGACATCTTTCCCTACAAAATTTGAACTTAACGGGGGAAAGTTCTGTACAACTAATAAGGTGTCACCCGAAGACATTTGATCAAATATATTTTTGATTACCACTGATAATTTTGGAAAAACATACCACAACGTACCTCTGATTACATGAATGGACTCTTCGTTTATTGATGCCACGTCGAAGCTGTTCGGGTTCATCAGATCCCCGGTCTTAAAGCTATAGTTCGGAAAATTGTTTTGAGCTTTTACAATAGCCGTTTCTGAAATATCGAAACCTAATCCGTTACCGCCTAGACCCCTTACTAAAATATCCAGATAATGGCCTGTGCCACAGCCATAGTCGATGATCCTGCTGATGTTCTTTTCATCTGCCAAAAGTTCCTTAGTCAATCTTACATCGATCCAGCTTTCTTGTTGATTTTGGCGCCATGGGATGTCACTGGCATTTTTATACATTTGCTCAAATTGAGCAATTAACTTACCATCCTTAATAACATAATCATGATAGTCTGTAGAGTTGATCTCATTCATAACAATAAATTATTTAAGGCTTATACTAGCTACAATTGTGTCAGCCTTTCCTATTGATGCCAATTGCTGAGCATAAGCGTTGTCAAGTTCTTTGGAACTTAAAAACGACCAATTTGCGTGTCCCCCTGGCCTATCATTGGAAAGCCAATGAAGGTGATTCGACAGTCCGTATCTTTGGACTTGTTTCACCCAGTTTAATTTTAGGCCGCTTTTCCTAATTAAGTCAACCATTGTGTGTTGGTTAAACAAAAAAAGATGTTGGCTCCAATATGTAAAATTTGAAAAAGCTTCGTTCTTATACAAGGTCAGCAATGCATCATCGCTACTAGGAACTTCGATAATAATTTCTCCATTCACATTCAACAATTTTGATAGTTCGACTAAAACTGAAGCTGGATCCGAGAGGTGTTCAAACACATGGAATGAAGTAATAAGATCGTATCGGGAAGTCGAATTAGCTAATGCTTCACTTAAGGACTTCCAAACTTTAAGGCCTTGTTCAGCAAAAAAGGGCTGCATTCTTTCTTCAAGCTCTACACCATCCGACTTATTGGAAAATAATTTCGATTTGATAAGAAATCCGCCATTTCCACATCCAAAATCCAAGACATTTTTACCAATTAATTTCGGTTTAAACATCTCAAATCTACGTAAGTCATCTGTCTCAGTCGATTTAAGCCAATCACTGATTGAAATTTCTGTGGAGTGCATTTTGCCTTCCTCGTAGTGTCGTTCTGAAATGTGATCAGTACGGGAAAGTGTAACCAAACCGCAATTAGTACATTCAATTACTTTAATTTCTTCTATGTCTCTGACTTTTCCAGGTCTATCTACGAAATCACTTTTATCACATAAGTAACAAACCATATTATATTTCTTTTATTTTTTGGTTACCTGGCATGCCCGGGCAATCTATAAATTTGATTATCTAATTGTACAAATCTGAAGGGAACTGCAGATCCCGGTTACACTCAGGATAATAAATGATATTTTCATCTACATCAGTTTCTGTAGTTTTTCGAGTGCTATCCAAAAGCCTTCTCCATTATTTTTGTGGCCCTGCCATATTTCAGGAATAAACGTAGCATTTGGACACCCCTCATTTAATATTTTACCAAGTCTCACAAAATCCATGTCACCCTCACCTATTTGCAAGCCCTCGCCATTTAACCCTTTAGCATCACCCATATGAATGTGTGCTGTAAATGGAGCAATTTTCTCGGCAAAATCATAGAAATCATACTTAAAATAATTACAGGTCAGCATACTATGTGACACATCAAAACACATTCGCAAGTTATACTGCTTACAGTATTCTATAATCTCGTCCACATGAACAAAAATATTCTGGTAGCGCTGCCCGCCGAAATGCCATGGAAAAGGGGCCATTGTCTGAGGAATAATCTCAACACCTTCAGTGTCCAGTTCTGCCAGGCTTTCAAAAAAACGCTCGTAATATGATTTTTTTATGCTCTCCGGAAAAGGAGCATCCATACTGAATCCGCCAATATTTGCAACGATCTGTGGTTTGGCTTCCTTCGGAAAAAATGCCTTCAACTTCCGGGTTATATCAATAACCTTTTGCGTTTCTATCATGGAAATTTTCCGATATTCAGCGTCTGGCGATGCAAGATCCATTAAATGACTGCCTTTAAAGAGTTCAGGTGCATGAACTACAAAACCAAAATCATATGTCCCCCTTAAAAAATCGTTAATATTTAAGTCCATGTCCGAATAGGAGAGGTGGAACTCAAACATGTCGGGCTTAATCATTTCAACATATTTCCCGAAATCGTGATATCGAACCGGAACTCCCCATGGATGCTTGAAAGTATAATTCTTTATAATCTCTTCTTCATCGCTTAAATCCGTTTTGAAAAAGAAATCTTCAAAATCCATGTCACGGTTTAGCTTCAGACCAATTAAGTCCTCGTAGTTTTGAGGCGATAAGCCTTGTCCGGGACTAAGAACTTTTACATCTTCCGGATTTACGATTGCTCCCTTTTTTAAATCCCGAGCCGCTACCAGGCTTTTACCTAGATTCTCCCTGTTTATCATCTCCCCCTGACTCAATTTTCGGCTTCCCGCTTCACCTAATGCCATCTCTATTTCTCTGCAGCCGTTGACCATACTCTTGAACTCTTCAAATTCAAGGCTTGCCGCGTGATCTGGCCCCTCCATTTTCCTGTCTAAAGTGAAATGACGCTCTATAACTTTAGCTCCCAAAGCGACCGCGGCTAAAGTTACATTAATTCCCCTTTCGTGTCCGGAGTATCCAATTAGTGGATGAATTTCCTTCAATGATTGCATCCAGTTTAGGTTAATATCATGCAATGGAGCTGGATATGTACTATTACAATGCAATAATACGAATGGAGCTTTTCTTTTATTTAGAAAATCTACAGTGAATTTTACCTCTTCTGATGTACTCATTCCGGTAGATAGAATCAGAGGCTTTTTAGTCTGTGACAATCTATCCAGCAATGGTAAATTTGTTAAATCAGCTGATGCGACTTTAAATGCAGCAACGTTGAACGATTCAAGTATATCTACACTAGTAATATCCCAGGGAGTACATAAATATAAGATCCCTTTGGTTCTGCAGTACTCAGACAATTTGCGTTGTTGGTCGACTGTTAGTTCAAATTTATTCAACAGATCAATTATATACTCAGTACCAAGATCTTCTCCGGATTTTTCTAAGCTTCTGGAACGGTACACCTCTTTAATATGCCTCATCTGAAACTTAGCACAATCGGCTCCCATTTCAAGGGCTTTATCAATCATAAATTTGGCTCGTTCAAAATCACCATTGTGATTATTGCCGATCTCTGCGATTATAAAGGTCCTTTTTTCGCCAACCAAAAACTTGTCTATCTGTATTTTCATCCTAATTTGATTTATTTGCCAAACTTTCTCTGATTGACCATGTTTTTAGGCCCTCTCCTTCGAACTTGAAATTTCTAACTTCGTGACCACGTTCCCTCAACGCTTTGACAAGAGTTTGCTTTCTAAATGGATGGCAGTAGAAAAGGAAGTAACCTCCTCCACCTGCCCCAAGTATTTTACCCCCAATAGCCCCATTATTGCGGGCAAAATCATAGATATCGTCAAACTGCTTACTCGAGATATTCTCTCCAAACTGCTTTTTCAACTCCCAAGCCTGGTGCAATGAATTTCCAAACTCAAACAATTTCCCTCGTAGTAGCTGGTCACGAATTTCGTATGTAAGGGCTACATTTTGTTTCACAAGCTCCTTCACGTTGGATTTACTCATTTCCTTTTTTTGGTTTACATGAATATCCCCGGAATCATGATTCACTCCGGTATAACACAAAATTAAATTCTCTTCAAGCTCGGAAACTATATCGTTATGAACTCTCAGCGGATAAACTTGATTTTTTTCATATTTAAATTCCATGAAGTTGATACCGCCAAAAATCGTGGCGTACTGATCTTGCCACCCTCCTGCAATACCCTGGTAAACCCGTTCTGCCTGATAAGCTAATTCAGCCAGCTCGTAAGAATCGAATTTATCATTCCTCAACTGGTTAAAGCACCCCAAAACCGTTGCTGATACAACCGCAGAACCACCTAATCCGGATTTCATGGGAAAATCTGAATTTAAGTACAATTCAAATCCAAAAGCGGGCTGGATCGCTTTAATTGTAGATTGAATTAATCCGAAAGACGACTCTTTTCCTAAAAGTTCTTCTAAATTCTCAGCTTCAATACTTTGATCTAAATCACTGGAAACAATTCTTATAGATTCATCGTTTCTTACCTTTAACAGAGCGTGGGCATAAATGTTAATCGTTGCATTTATCACTGCTCCCGGCTCGTCTACAAAATAGTGAGTCAGATCCGACCCTCCGCCACCAAAACTAATCCGTACTGGTGATCTCGCACGAACGTAAATGGAATCCTCTAGTTGTGTGGGAAAGTAAGTGTGAGTAATAATATCCAATAGCCTTCTATTCTCATCGAGAATTGGAATGATGCGAATTTTATGGTCTAATTTTTTTAAAAGTGTTTCTCTCGATGTAAATTTATCGGCGGATACAAAATCTGTATTTAAGCAGTCCTCTAATTTCTCGTTTAAAGAAACACCTGAAAGTATTTTCCTGCGAATATCTCCGTCGGTTGCAAGTCCTGTTACGCAACCGTTGCTATCCGTTCCAAATATTATTCCAAAGTGATTAGCTTCTATTTTTTCCAGACCTTCTTTCAATGAGGCGCTAAAAGCCAGCTGGAGCAAGTTCAAATTCATATTTATTATTTGATCATTAGTTAAGCAATTTAAAATAATTTGCCTGATTCTGTAAGGTACAAATCATGAGCTTTTGATTTGATATTTAAAAAATAAGGATTCTTTCACCTTAATGTGAAGTTTAAAATATTTCTAATAGTTTATCAAACTCACACTTAAATTTCCCAACTAAGGTATCATCAAGCTTTCCCGTCAAACCAATACCACTGGCATTTGTTAGGGTTTTATTAGACAATAAGGATACTAAAAATTCATGCGATTCTCGGGCTATTGTTTCATTAAATAGTAGTAAGTCAGAAGAAAGGCTACTTAAATCCGCCAAATCGTCAATATGAATAACTCCTGGGAGGCCTTTATACCATGGAAACCCAGTCACAATCGTATGCAGACCATTCAGGGCACGTTCAACAGCCACAGTTCCAGTAATAGTTACAGGTAAATATTTCCGGCATCTCGCACCTCCGTATTTTTCTCCCGCTACATCTTTAACAAAAAGGCAATTTAACGACTCTAAGTGCTTATAGTAATCTATATTTCTGTAAGCTCCAACTTGTGTTGCTCCAACCGATGTGAAGTAAAATGAACTTGCAAAATGTTCCTTATAATATAGCTTGTCTCCATATCCTAACGACCGCAGTTTGTATATTATATCTATATGATTACACAATTTTCCACCTTCAGGAAAAGAACTTGCCTCAGGTTGGAAGTGAGCCATTATAATTAAGTTCACTCTAGGATTAACAGGAAGAGGTACCCCAGTTAGTTTTTTTTCACAGTATAAAAGTGCCTTTCTTTGGGCTATTACTTGATTTAGATTTTGAAACGGATAGCTGTCAGTTGTATAAGCGAAATCGTTATTATCTGCAGATTTCCGGCTTATCAATATATTCCTAGTAAATCGAAAAACTGAGCGAAGGTCGTGATATAGAGAGAAGAAAATCGCTTTAATATAATTGTTCTCATTAGAAGCAATAACATCCTGTCCGATTTTTGGCGCATGGTTCTCCTTTGATCTTTGGGAGAATGCTTGAACATCAGCACTAGCATCATATTCGGAAATTTCATAATTCAACACTTTTCTGGTTACTATATCTTCAATTTGATTTAAGGGCAATAAATGTCCCGTTATAATATTGAAGGCTAGATATATTCTGGGAACTGAAGCCAATCTTCCTGCGAGGTCCAAAATCGTTGAATCAAGGTGGTGATATACACTAGTACTCATCATACATTTACTTATACCATAGTACTTTAGACCTGTCGCTATACAAAGGACTTGTCTAGCGGCTCTCCTTAACAGTAGTTCATATGTATCACCACGTGAATTCCATCGACTAATTGTCGGCATATTAGCCCGTAGCGTATCTATAATTTGGCTAAATTCTTTTGTATAATCTAGCGGTTGAAAATGATCAATCGCTATACTCCTTCTAACTCCATCAATTAGTATTGACCATCCATGATTGCCAAATAGCACAACATTTTCATTATCCTCATATAGATGACTAACTTGTTTGTCAAAAAAACATAAAGCAATCTTCATAAATAATTTGATTATTTTCTAATTTTAGATACTATTCGTTTACTGTTCTTCATTTCAAATAAATGCACTCACTGCTAAATGAAGTAACTGAAATTTCAAACTCCTGTGAATAAATAACATATATACTAAGTATGCAGATCCCAACTCTCCCAGTCAGCATTGTGAAAAAGAGGGATAGGCGGGTGGCGAGAGGGTACTTTAAAACGAAATGTAGAATGGAAAAAATCCCGACCCGGATATGTCTCTTTGCCGTTCTTTATCATGACCTAATACAAAAGTCTTTCAAAATAAATTCCAAAAACCGCCTGATCATTCCTTAATTAAGCCTGAATACATCTTACAAGGGTAAATGCCTCTGCGAGCGGACACCCGACAGCTACCCCCCAACGCTGAGCTTGTATTTTCAATGCTTCGGGGGACCGTGGATGTGGGAAATCACGTTTCTCAAAATCATACATCTCCATGCCCGTAATTTTTGCATTTAGATTATCTTCTGAAATGCTAAAAAATAAGTTCGGCAAAAAATGTCTCGGGTCTGTTGGCGATCTCCACTCTGTACCGGATGGTGTTTCAAATGTAATAATTGTTTTGACTGATTCATGCGACATTGGACGACAAGCAGTAATAACAGCTTCAAAACATCTTTGGTGATCAACATTCACATCTCCCCCATGATGTGTAAAGATAACTTCAGGTGAAAACGATTGCTTTTCGGCCTCCACAATTTTAATAATATCCAATAAAGCAATACTATCAAACCTATTATCGGGAAGGTCGTAAGTCCTTACACTTTGGTAGCCAATTGATTTTTGAGCTGCCCTAATATTTGCATTATGAATGACCAGCTCCTTTTTCCATAGTTCTGGATCGCGGTTGTTTGATCGGGATGTTATACCTTCCCCAAGTATAATGACGTGTGCGGCAACATTAAATTCTGAAATCAATTTATTCATTGTGCCACCCAAGCCCAAAACCTCGTCGTCTGGATGTGCGACCACCACCATAATTCTTTTATTTCTTAAAAGGTTAATTATCATATCTCCAGGGGCTTGTTCTTATTATATTAGGGCATAAATTTTCATTGAAATCATCAAGGTCTCTAATGACTCCATCTGAATTTAAGATCGCCATTTTGTCGATGCAAAATGAACTAATGGGTTGGTCGGCAAGAAAACACGCGGCGGTATCAATACCGATCTTTGATTTTGACACAAACGGCGTGAAAAAACCTGTGTGCCCAAAAATCACGCGGTAGCTCTGCATGTAAAGTTCTTCATGACTTATAAAATCATATCTGTTGAAAAGCAGTTCCTCAACTCTAATATTTTCAATTTTAATGGAGTAATTCTCAGGTTTAATTCCGCTATGAACTGCGATAAAAGAGTCGCTTTTCCAATAGGGCTTCAAACTTGCAAAAAAATCGCCATATTCAGACATCAGAATTTTCTTCCCTTCGTAAAAATCAGTTAGTCCTAAAGATTTAAGAGTGGCAATTCCTCCGTACTTTGCTAGATATTCTTTTGTCTTTATGTCTTCTGCTTCCAGTTTCATCCAGCAATGCTCATGATTACCAAGAAGAAAAGTACAATCCATGTTCTTACTTAGATTGATGATAAAATCTAATACAGCTCGTGGATTATCCCCTTTATCCAGATAATCTCCGATAAAAATCAGCTCAGGGTTCTTATCATAGATGAATATATAATTCATCAATGATGTAAGCTTACTTATTTCTCCATGAACGTCACCAATTACAAACCTCATACACTTTTGATGTAGGCTGCCAATTTTCCGTAGTAATCCTCTTTAACTGGAATTAATCCTTTCAATTTTTTATTTGAAAGAAAGAATGGTTCATAGCCTTTTTTTTCTTCATATAACTCGCCCTTGTTACTCAAGGTCTGTGCTTTTATGAATTCAAAAGTGTTATAGAAATCTGTTTCCATACCATAACAAACATTGAATATGTTTGTCCTTTCCTTCCATGCGTACCGTTCGATGAAAGAACCGATCATCTCACACAGATCATCAATATGAATGGTCTCCCAGTAAATTAAGTTCTTGGTGGAAAGCTGAATTGGAATATTATTTTTCAGCTTATATATCATATTGTAAATAAACCCGCTTTTCTTGTCCCCTCCATAAATACCAGGCAAACGCAGGATCACACAAACAACTGCAGAACTTTGACCAAAGAACGTCGTTATGCACTCGCCCATATATTTGCTAAGCCCATAAGTACTTACCGGACCGATCTTATCCTCTTCGCATACCGGAGGTTGTTCCACAGGAGCATACACCGTCATCGATGAAATATAAATCACCTTTTGGGTTATATCATGATCCTTCAGATATTGAAGAAAAGAAGCATAACCTATGGTATTCACAGCCAAGTCAGGATGACTGAGGTTGGTTGAGGATATCGAACTCAACTTTGCGGCAAGCACAATAATAAGATCGAATTTATAGGACTTCAACGAATTGTAGCTCTTAGGATCTTCAAAATCTATCTGAAAATAATTCGGTTGCTTAGAAATGCGCGAACCTGTTATGAAAACCTCCGAACCTATTTTATCTAAATAAGTGCATAGATGCCTACCCAGATAACCAGTAGCGCCAACAAGAAGAATTTTTTTAAGCATTATAGAAGATATTTTCCCAGCGCCTGTGCAAATACATATTTTCTACAGGGCTTTTGAAAGGGCCCTTGTAGTCCTTATCAAAGTATTCCAGATAAGCTCTTATAGGATCGGCTCCTCCCTCTATTTCCATTATGGTTGTTGTCGAAAACCTGGGATTAATTTCAAATACTTTAATGTCTCCAGATGGGGTCAGTATCAACTGTACATTGAATGGACCGCAAGGTTTAAATTCTTCAACAATCTTTTTAACAATTTGATCGATCGCTTGATTATTTTCGGTTATAGCAATTTGAGTTATACCCTTTTTCTTGATTATTCGTTTACTGCTAATGCTCAAAAGATCGTTTCGATTATTTGTTAATGCACCAACAGTATACTCAACACCTGTGAGCATTGGTTGAATTAAGATTTCCTCGGGAGTATATCCTTCCAACTTGTAATAGGCATCCAGTTGGTCAGCATCCTTTATTTTCATTATGCCACGGCTGCCACGGCCTGAGATTGGTTTAATAAAAATAGGAAAACCAAGCTCGGAATTATAAAAATCACCAGTGTAAGAAATAACGTCTGATATATTCGCTTCTTTTAAGCGTTGCATCAATACAAACTTGTTCAAACAAAGTTCAGAAAAATCTGCTGCAGGGCTAATTACTTTAACATCCCCGAAATCTTCAATATTTCGTTTCGCTTCTACGATTTCCTCATCAATAAGAGGAATGTAAAAATCTATTTTCAAGTTTTCTATCAATTCCTTAATCAAAATCCAATAGCTTTCGTCAGAAATCAAGGGACTGACATGGAAATTTAAGTCAGGGTATAGGAACTTTAACTGAGGGTCAGCATCCACATAATGAATTTCGTAGTCAGAACTAAGTCTATCATGTAAATATGGGAATAAAGATCCTCCCAGTCCAGAAATCAGCAGCTTCCTCATTTCTTATTCACCGTTCTTTTTTAAGGCAAGTGTTGGTTGCCTGGTGTTTGTAATATGTAGCACTTCATATTTATCACCATGCTCATTCAGGAATTCTCTTGCTGCGGTCGTCTCGCCTGGCCAAGTAGGGTGATTCCATTCATCGAAAACAAAAAGACCTCCCTTCATAAGTCTTGAATGCAAAGAATCCAGAATGATTTTAGTCGAGGCATAAAGGTCGGTATCGCAGTACACCAATGAAAAGGAAAGTGAAGGATCAGCCGCTAACAACGCAGGTAAAGTATCCTCGATATATCCCTTTTGAATATTTATATTATCCTCAAGGCTATTTAGCGCCATAAGGTCCGTTAACTCTTCCAAGTTACCCCTATATGCCCCCTTTAAACTTACAGCTTCATTATCCTTTTCATCAAATTCAGTCAAACCCTCAAAACTATCAAATGAGTAAACTAATTTATTTGAATATGGATCTATCATATTTAGCACCTTTGCCATAAACATTACATTGGAACCCTTCCATGAACCAAATTCGGCTATATGTCCAGGAACTTTAATTGTGGTTTTCAATAGCTCGTAAATAGATAATACCCGTTGTAAATTAACATTTCCAACATAAAGCGGCCAATGATCCATAACCTCCCAAATATCTCTTTTCCCATATTTTAAACTAAACTTCTTACGTTCAGTTAAATACTTTTTGTCAATTTTTTCGAACTTCATTTTTTGCGTTTTAGGTTATAAATTATATCATATCCCATGTTATTGGGTTATCGGCTTCAATATCTCTAGTTGCGGCTCTTCCAATGATCATGTTTATCATTGACGGCTGAATTCCATATCCCGGTCTTTTTATTACGATATCCTGATCCTGAATAATTTCTCCTTTGGAGATACTTCTAGCAGATAAGATACTTCTACGAGCGTTCTTATAGAATTCCATCTCCTCGTCCCGTGGCCCATTTTTCATCCCATCTCCGAGTCCAGACTCAATGTCCCGAATCTTCCTCACCATATCCGCAAGCTCATGAGGTTCAATTGCAAAAGCATGATCTGGCCCTTCCATTTTGCGGCTTAGGGTGTAATGTTTTTCAATCACTTTAGCACCAAGTGCAACTGCTGCGCAAGCAATATGATCGCCCATCGTATGGTCAGAATAACCTGTGATTACATTAAATGCCTTCCTGATCGTATCCATTGCATTTAGGTTAGAGAGGTGGGGCGGGGCAGGATACACCGAGGTGCATTGTAAAACTATCAGATTATCGTTACCATTTCCCCTACAAATATTCACTGCGTTTTCGATCTCAGATAATTTACACATCCCTGCTGAAAACATCACAGCCTTCCCTGTTTTGCTAATCTCGTCTATCAGCCTAACATCAACCATATCAAATGATGCAACTTTTATAATTGGCATATCGACCCCCACCGCTATTTGAATTGCTTCCGAATCACAGGGAGAGTCAAGAAAATCAACTTGTTGCCTTTTACATATCTCTGATAATCTAGCATGCCAAGAACGGTCGATCTCAAGCTTTTCAATTAATGAGTAAATATCTTCTTTATACATCCCCATTTTGGGAGTATTTTTGGAATAATGATTTTTCGCTTTAAAAGTTTGAAATTTTACTGCATCTACACCCGCACCGGCTGCTTTTTCTATTAATTCGCAGGCAAGATCAAAACTGCCATTATGATTACTTCCAATTTCTGAAATAATGTAACATGGGGATTCATTGGATATAGTCCGATACAGCGTCTTAATTCCTTTCATCTCGATATGCGATTTTTCAACATTGTTTACAATTCAATAATAATTTAATCGGAAGACTTTATATTTTATACTGTTATTCACGTAATCTCCCGCTTCCTCGAAACTAAGCGACTTAAAAACAGCTACTGAGCTGATATTTTCAGCTTTTACGATAGCCTTAAAACTCCCTTTGCCAATGCGATCAATCGATTTCTTTAACATCAGCTTACCTAGGCCCTTGCTTCGGAAATCTTTGTCGACTGAATAATCAATTATAAAATGATCGCCTTTCAGGTCAAATCTCACTTGCCCGACCGGTTTGCCACTCCTTTCTAAAATAAATATCCTGGAGTTGCCTCCGGATAGTATCTTACTGAACCAAGCGATATGCTCTTTCCATTCTATTTTATTGTTATTTACTGCATTCATTCGAACAGCAGGCTCATTTGCCCAGGAAAACAAAAGCTTACAATCTTCAGATTTTACATCTCTCAGACTGATTGTCAACCCGAGAATTTTTCCTAATATTCTCTTGCTTGATTTTCCGTCTATCAGCCTCTTATTACCTCCAGAATTACTCAAAACAGATTTCACAGCCCTCGCGATATCCTTTTCTAAAAAATTTGCTGCATTTTCAAAAGCTCCCGATTGAAGGAACCTTTCAAAAATTATACGCTGATTTTCGGCATAAGTTCCCGAAATTACAATGCAACCAGCAGCAAGGGCTTCAAAAAGTATCCCGCTTGATGGCACTATGGCAAGTTCTGATCTCAACATTAGCGCTAACATCTCATCCTCATTTATAGAATGATGATGTTTTATCCTGATATCCTTGCCTACAAGACTTTTGAGGCTTTCCATTTGATCATATGCAGGACCTGTTATTACCACAATCTCCCGGAATTGTTCAAATGGAATTATTGCTTTGGTGGTCGAGAGGGTCAGATTTTTGTAATCCCCACCCCCAAAACAGATCATTGCCGATTGTATTGTTGAGATTCTCCTTTTTTTTTGAGCCTGCTCTAAAAATGCGGGCCTTAGCAGAACGTAATCCAGTCCAAGTGCAAATTGTGTTGATTTTGTCGCCCGGTAGTCACTTTGAGAAACTCCCGGAGCGTGGTTAATTATGAGATCTGCAACGAACTCTGTTTCGTGCAGATCATCAATATAGATCAATTTTCCGGAAAGGGATTTAACTTTCTTTTGATACTCAATATCGAACGAGTAACCATCCAGCACAACCATGTCCTTATCCGATATGAGTGAATAGAAATCATCCTCGCTCTCGATAAAAATTACTTCAAACCCTGCCTTGTTGAGATCATCCTTAATACTTTCAGGGATGTGCCGGCAAACAAAAATAGGCTCAAATTCCGAATTCAGCATCTGAGCCAAAGCGATACAGCGCATCAAATGGCCCAAACCGATGCTCAGGCTTCCATCTGTTCTGATGTAAATCTTTTCTCTCAAAGAACTTTCCTGAATACGGGTTTTGCCGGTGCACCGATCAATAAACTTTCAAAACCATTTTCTAAGGCCTGTTTATATAATGGCAATACTTCATCAAAAGCCTTTGCAAAATACAGCACATCTTCTTCTGAATGAGAAAAGCATGGCACAAATGCACCTTGGAAAAGAACACCTCTTTTAATCATTTCCTGCATGACAAGTGTTCTCATTCCGTTAGAAACCTCGTTGAGGGAATCATAAAAGCTATAACCAATAAGCCAGTTGGTAGAGCTTATTTTAATACATTTGGAAAGACCGTGATCATTTATGATTTGATTGCACATCGAAATTAGCTTGTCGCCTATGGCATGATTATGTTCAATGACATTATATTGCTGAAACTCATCAATAGTAGCAATAGCTGCCGACATCGTGTGAGTTTCCCCGCCGTGAGTTGTGGATATCAAAAAAACCTTCTCTTCACCTTCTTTGGTAATACCGCCCAGATCCATTACATCGTTCTTTCCAGTAAGAGCGCAAAATGAAAAACCATTAGCAATCCCTTTGCCCCAGGTTGCCATATCGGGATCGAGATTCCATTTAGAGATAGAACCTGGGAAACTCGTTTTAAAACCAGTAACCATTTCATCCATGATAAAAAGAGCTCCGTTTTGATGGGTAAGCGCGATTAGTTCTCTGATATAAGTTTCCTTCTCAGTGTCGCTTCTATTGTCACTTTTTTCAGGTTCGGTTATGATGCAGGCAATCTGACCCGGGTAAGTCTCGAACATTGCTTTTACAGAAGCAATATCGTATGACTGGAATGTTACCGAAAGCTTTGTAATTTCTTCAGGAATACCTTTGTTACAGAGTGTTGTTCCTATGAACCAATCATCATAACTATAAAATGGGTGATCTTTAGGAAACGCAACAAGATTTCGCCCTGTCTTTGCCCTTGCCAGCTTAACAGCAGCTGTTGTCACAATGGAACCGTTCTTGGCAAATTTAATTCGATCATGGGCAGGCACCAGGGACAAAAATTTCTCTGCCATTTCTTTTTCAAGAACCGATGGTCTTTGAAAATTCACTCCATTGCCCAACTCATCTTGAATCGCTTGAAGTATAGATTGATATGCGTGGCCTAAACTTACAGATGTAAGCCCCATTGGGCAATCCAGGTACTCGTTCCCATCGATATCCCAAATATGAGAGCCTTTACCATGGGAAATAGCTGCAGGTGCTAATTGGGGAAACTGGTCATCGCCTTTTGAATAAGTATGGGCTCCCCCAGGAATCAGATTGTGAATCGCTTTTTTGTATGCGTTCGATTTATGAAAATTAGTAATGTTTCGAAGTTTAACTCCATTAAATGTACTTACCATAATAGTTAAAGCTGAGATGTTCTTGTCGATCTGGTGTTATCTGTTCATTGTAGAGTATCCGATCTCTGTAAACGGTGCGATCAAATCCTTCAGCGATGGATGGGAGTCCAAATAGTCCACCATAGCCTGAATGGAAAACCTTGGCGCATCTTCCTTAAATTCCCGGAACAATATTCTGCACACCGCGAGATCCTCCGGATTATCAACAGTTAAACGCAAATCCTTACGGTTAAGACTGTCCGGACATATCACCTTTGAAATCTTGAAATCGTTTTTATTTTCTCTGATATATAAAGAACAATGCTCAGATTGATGACGAGCATCTCCTTTATCATGAGATATTTCCATGGCAGATTGCGACATAATTTCGAATCCTGTTCCATCTATAATTTCATCCAAAAAAGTTGCATCCAACCCTTCATCAACATGTTTTTTCCATAAATATTCAACAGGTTCATAATAAAGAAAAGGAGATTCGCTTGTCACCCTGAAAATATCTGTCGCCTTTGCAAGCTTGCCGCACTCAACCAGTCTAGACAAAACATCATGCTCGTCACCGACAACATAACGCAGCCCTTTTTCTTCAGCAAGATGCTTAAAGACCTCGTTTTCAATACCAGTGGAAATTCCCAAAACGATCTCATCAATACAAGGTATCGTTTGAAGGCAGTTGATAATATTATCCAGTATACGCGTTCCCTGATCAACATCCAGGTTTTGAAGCGGTTTCCCATAAAGTCGTGATCCTTGATTCCGACACGCGATAGCAGATACGAGACGTCTTTCCATAATTATTAAACAATATCCGAAGGTGTAACCGCAGCATTTCGTGATATGCTATTAGCAAGCCTTTTATTATAAACTGAATTTATATCTGTTATAAAATTTTCCGACGAGGTTCGTTTAAGTACCAGATCCTGAGGTTCCAACACCTTACCACTCTCCAAACTATTTGAAGTAACAACATGTCGTCTAATCATTTTTCTGTATCCTATTTCTGATTCACTCATACCATAGTCCTCACTTTCTGCAGAAACGCCTAATGCATAGTAGCAGTCTCTCAGGATCCTGGTAAACTCTTGAAACTCATCCGGGTTTAATGCCGCTTCAAAGTCTTCAAGCTTCATATTCTTACCCAAAGTTAAATGCTTTTCAAATACTGTTGCCCCAGCCCCCAAAGCCACTGCAGGTATCGCAAATCGCAAAGGGTCTATTGGATCTGTGTGATCCGCGAAGCCTATTTTAACGTTAGGGTGAATTTTACCCAGCGATTTCACATATACACCAATCCTGGAAATCTGATTACTTTCTGTCGAGGTCGGGTATCCCTGAAATCCTGCAAAAACGCAAACCTTCTTACTTTCAAGAATTTCCAATGCGGTGCGAAGCTCTGATGCATAAGCACCTCCAGCTCCAAGAAGTACATAAGGAATTGAACTCTGACAAACCATATTGAGAAGTCCAATATTCGAAATATCTGTCCCATGAAGTTTTATAGTTTGTACACCGATCGATTCTGCCAGAATTAAGCTTCTTGTACCAAAAATATCCAGATAAAGATCAATGTTTAACGAATGAGCATAGTCAACTAATTCTTTCCATACCTGATCTGGCATCTCCAGGGATCTAAAAAGATCGTAGTATTTATAATCAGGTGTAGCAAGCTCATCGGCATACACCAATTGGAACTTTGCAGCATCCGCTCCTGAATTTGCTGCTGCCCTTATAAGTAAACGTGCCTGTTCTGGTTTCCCCTCAAAACCTTGAGCTAATTCTGCAATTATTTCAACTTTCATTTTTACAAATATTAATCATTCAAATGTAGACCAAAGTGCCGGATTAATTAGCTCAGCATCTTGATTTTTAAAAAAATCAGGATAAACAATATTTTTTTTATCTGCGGCGGCACATATTTCTTTAAGCTGTTCCAAACTGTCAACTCCTACAATAACATTATCCACCTCTATGAATGACAACACATAATTAATACAGGCTTCTAATCTGGTGGTTCCTGACTGTTTAAGAAATTCCTCATAGCTGTCCCAGATAGATTCCCATCGGCTGAATTTTTTAGGACGTTCTTCTCGTTCCATCAACAATAGACCCTGTAGAAATGCCGACCTTACATGAACCTGGTTGCCATTCTCCTTTAATTTTTTAAAAAAGTTCTCGAAGCGCGTGTCTATCAAATTAAAAGGAACTTGGACAATACTCAATCCAGTAAGTTCATCTATTAAGCTTAATTCATCTGTTTCATAAACAGAAATACCCGTTTGTTCAACCATAGACGAGGATTCCATTTCTGTCAGTGCTTCGTATAATTCCGCACCTCTATCTTCATTTAATTGATTAGGTTTGTGAAGCAATAAACCATATAAACAAGGAATTTTCAACCTTTCCAATGAAGCTTCTACTGATTGATAAACCCATTGCCTAATGTTGGGGCATTGATTCGACAATGGGGGGAGTTTTGATATAACTCTCCATCCATTTATACCCACTTTACCCAGTTGGGCTTCACTATCGCCATAAGCTATTGCTGTGTCGATGGTGTTTATACCTTGACTATTGGCGTAATTCAGAATGCAATCAATTTCCGACAGCTTAACTTGGCCCTTATTGTTAGCAATGCCATAATTTAACCCAAACTGCGCAGTTCCTAAGGCTAATTTGTCTATCATAGATGCTTAAATGAATTTCCCAGGTTGATAACCTACGACCTCTAGTATTTGTACGTTCAGTGTGATAATATCTTTTATGAATTTTATACAGTGGCTTAACGGGTTCTTCTAATTAAAAATACTTTTCAAAACCTCAATGACTTTTGACTGTTGATCATTAGTCAATGACGAAAAAACCGGAATACTAATGGCACTTTTAAAATATTTTTCGGCTTCTTCGCAATATCCAATTTGGAAACCCATACTTTCATAATATGGTTGCCTATATACTGGGATATAGTGAAGATTCACATTTATTCCTGCCTCTTGAAATCGATCATAAACCTCTCTTTGGCTCTTATGGGTTGCCTTAACGTTAATTCGAATTGGATACAGGTGATAACTTGAGTATGTATCAGGATTCTGCCAGGGAGTTACAACTGGTAAATTCTTCAGTTCATTATCATACAGCTGCGCAATCCTTTGACGCTCCTTCACAAATTGATTTAATCTGGTCAATTGGCTTAACCCTAATGCTGCATGGATATCTGTCATCCTGTAGTTGTAGCCTAGGGTAATTTGCTGATAATTCCAGATTTCGTCTGAGGGCCTTGATTGCATTTCATCTTGGTCACTGGTGATACCGTGACTACGGAGCCGTTGTAGTCTCTTCGATAGTTTCGAGTCATTTGTGGTTATCAACCCTCCTTCTCCTGTAGTAATTATTTTAACCGGATGAAAGCTAAATATGGTGATGTCACTGTAACGGCAATTACCAACCGGATCCCCTTTGTATTTACCCCCAATTGCATGAGAAGCATCTTCAATTATTCTAAACCCATATTTCTTCGACAGTGTGTGTATGGCAGTCATTTCACATGACTGGCCTGCTAAATGTACAGGCATCACGATCTTAGGAAGCTTACCTACCTTTTCTGCTGCGACTAACTTTTCAGAGAGTTTCTCAACGTCCATATTGTAAGTGTGTGGATTTATATCGACAAAGTCTACTGAAGCACCACAATAAATCGCGCAATTAGCTGAGGCTACGAAGGTAATAGGACTGGTCCACAACAAATCGCCTGGCCCTAGATCAAGTGCCAGACAAGCGAGATGTAGTGCTGCAGTTGCACTACTTAAAGCAATGGCGTGTTCTGCATTACAATAATTTGCGATTGCCTTTTCGAACGCTGGTAAGGCTGGACCCTGCGTTAGGTAATCTGAGTGCAACACGTCAACTACGCTGTCTATATCCTGCTGACTAATGTCCTGCCGACCGTATGGTATCGAAGATATCATTTTTTTCGTTTTTAACTTTTTAATTCATTCTATAGCTGGGCACTAACTAGTAAACCATCCGAACTTTTGTAAATATGTCTACTCTTTGTGACAGTAATTGTTGTGAGCATTTCGATCTCGGATTATAAAATTCTAAGTTAGAAGAAGTTTGCTTTTAATTGACAGATTAAAGAAGTTTGTCAAATTGAGAATAACTTTTTTGTTTAGGGATTCACAATTTCTTCATAAGTGCCTGTACGGATAATATTTCCGTTTGCTAACTCTACAATATCTGTGCATTTTCTTAGCGTTGAAAGCCTATGCGCAACAATGAGAATAGTTAGTTCGCTACCGAGGCTTTCTATCGCTTCCATTACATTTTGCTCTGTTTCATTATCCAGGGCACTAGTTGCTTCGTCAAATACAATAACATCAGCGTTCTTGTATAGCGCTCTAGCTATGCCTATTCGCTGCCGTTGCCCGCCCGAAAGGCGAACCCCCCGTTCACCAACAAATGTATCATACTTTTTGTCCCAAGATTCGATAGTTACAGCAATCTGTGCCTTTGACGCCGCTTCTCGCACTCGGGCATGATCAATTAGTTTTTCAGGTACACCAAACGCAATGTTCTCTGCAATTGTACTATCTGCCAGAAAAATAGCTTGCGGTACATGTGCAATATGTGCCTGCCAATTCCTGCAATTTTCTTGACAAATAATCTCATCATCAATCAATAAGCTTCCTGTAGTAGGCTGTAATAACCCCATCACAATATCTAACAAAGTACTTTTTCCACTTCCTGTGGAACCGATGAACCCTATGCGGGCACCCTTGGGAATAGTTAGGTTAAAATCCCGCAGAACCCATGGAGCTCCCGTATCATACCTGAACGAAAGGTTATCAAGTTTGATATCAGATTTAAATGAAATTGGCTCGGTAAATGCTGAATTAGCAAAATTTGGTAGTTCCTGATCAAGCAGATCCAAAGTGTCACGTAATAATTCCTCTGTGCCACGCATTGCGGTCCAGCTACTATAAGCCTGTTGCATAATTGGCAACATACGCTGAGCACCCAGTGCGAGAGCGCCTAAAACAGGAATTGCAGTAACGAGGCCATTTTTGCCACCGGCAAGTGAAAAAGCCAATACCGCAATCAATACCATTCCAAGAGCTTCTATTCCAAAGCGAGGTGTATTGGCTATAATAACAACGTTTGCCTGTGCCCGACGTAATGGGCCATCTGCTTTTTGATAAACCTCACAATAAACTGACTGAGTGCCATCAATAAGCATGTCCCGAATACCACCCAAACCTTCCTGCAATGCTTTGATAACATGATTAGATTCCTGATTAATCCTTGCACTATGTCGGCGTAGTCGCCTCTTAGTAATTTGAATAACCAAGATATAAATTACACCAAAACCAGCGAAAGCAGAAAGTGCTATTGTTGGGTTTATAGTCAGCAGAACAGCTAATATCATTAATACCATCAGTATAGAATTCAGAATAGTAAGTATAGACATCAGTATATTAGATATCACACTATTCACTTTACTCGAAATGCTTGAAATTACCTCGCTACTATTCCTTGAAACATGTACCGAATATGGCTGAAAAAGTGTACGCCTGTAAATGCTCAAACTCAAATCGGCCCCTACCGCATAGCTGAGCCGGGTTTGAATCCACAAAGCAATTAGTCGCATAGCCGCAGAAAAAAGTATAGCTATTGAGAAAGCAATGGTAAGAGGCAGTAGCAATTCCTTTGGTGTCGAAATATTGAAAAAAGTCACGAACGGCTTTGCGAAATGATGATTAAATATAACTTCAGGAGAAGTTAACACACCTAAAAATGGAAGAACAGCACTAATGCTTATAACCTCCGCAAAAGACGAAAAGATAATTAGAATGAACAGAATATTCAATTGTACTCGTCTACGCCCATCTATATGTTTCCAAAGACGCTGTATTAATCTCCTTAGGTTACCCCTTTCCATTCCTAACCTTGCAGTGTTTTAATAATTCTTAGTTAAACTCATAATATCTAATCTGCAGCAATCTATTTTTATGTATCTAAGCTTCGCTAATTTATCTAAACAGATTTAAATAACTCCTCTTCTACCAATTCACAGATGATATGACCTATTAAAATGTGACATTCCTGAATTCGCGGAGTATCCGTTGAAGGAATATCTAACAGAATATCAGAATGTTCTTTCATGCCGCCGCCATTATTACCCGTCAAGGAAATAATATTCATTCCTTTACCTTTGGCAACTTCGAATGCTTTTATTATATTTTTCGAATTACCTGAAGTACTAATTCCAACCAGTACATCTCCTTTTGCACCAATTCCGTCGACAATTCTGGAATAAACATATTCATAGCCATAATCATTAGCAACTGCTGTCAAATAGGACGTGTTACAATGCAATGCCTCTGCTGGTAAAGATCTTCGGTCCTTGTAAAATCTCCCGGAGAACTCCGCAGCTAAATGTTGAGCATCAGCAGCACTTCCACCATTGCCACAAAACAAAACCTTATTTCCATTTTTAAATGCCCCTGAAATAGTTCCAACTGCGGCCACGATTTTACATATTAGGTCGGAATCATTTAAGATATTTTGTTTTAAACTTATTGACGAAGCAATTATTGATAGTGTTTTGTTAACCATATTATCTCTTGACGTTCTTGTTTCTTTACTTTAATTTATAAGATTTACCCTCATTAATCCAATCACAAAATCTTTGGTAATCATCAGGTATTCCAATATCAATAAATTCTGTATCTATCGAGATTGCCTTTAGTTTATTGTCTCTTATTAGTTTCGGGAAAATATCAGTCTCTAAAGAAAAGTATCCTTCTTGACCAACAAAAATTTCCGAATTGAGATGATAGATCCCGGCATTGATCCAGCCAGGCTTCGCAACATCAGTCTTTTCCTTAAAACCCACTACTTTTTCTTCCAATACTTTTACGGTTCCAAATCTAGCAGCATTGTTAATTTTTGTAATACCAATACTGTTAATTGGTGACTTCACAATTTCGCCATAACCTGAACTCAACCATGTGTCAGCATTCGTAACTATAAAAGAATCGGTTAACTTCAATTTCATTACCGCATTTGCAATCGACCCACCGGTTCCTAAGGGCTTGTTCTCAACTATAAACTGAATGTCACAATTCGCCAATACACCAAATTCTTTCTCAGAATTTACAAACGTGATAATTTGTTCGGCCCGATGATGCAAGAGAAAAATAATTTCTGTTATACCATTTTCAATCCATTTCTCGAGAATATAATACAAAAATGGTTTTCCATTAATTGGAGCTAATGGCTTAGGTACATCATTAATGATAGAGCTTAATCTAGTTCCAAACCCGCCAGCCAGGATTATAAGCCTTCTAATTTCCACGATGTCCTAAGATTATGTTAGTTAAATCTTTGTAGTTATCTACACAATTCAATTTACTATACGAAATATTGGAATCTTCAGATTTGATACTCCACTCGGACGAGAACCAAATAGAAAAGCAATTTGCTGAAATAGCTGTTTGAATATCACTGATGTTATCTCCTACCATAAATAAATTTTGACAAGGGATATTATATTTATCCATTAAATATCGAGCAAATTTGGGAGAGGGTTTTCTCAGAGAGTTCTCAGACTCGTCCAAATCTGTAGCAATACAAACTTCTTGAAATTGTAGATTATCCAGTCCAATTTGTAAAAGCATTTCATTATTAACTTTCTCAACATCATCTAAAGTAAAATAACCTCGGCCAACCCCTGATTGATTAGTATGCAAAAAAATTAAAATATCATTTTCTATTAATTCCTCTAAGCACTCCCTTACTCCATTAATAAGTTCAACATCTTCAGCTTTATGTAGATAAGGTTTGTATTTTATGAGTGTCCCGTCACGATCAAAAATTACCCCTCTCACAATCCTACAATATCTCCTTTAAGAAACGTGCTAACAATAGGTAAATAATTGAAACAATACCAAATGCTAAACCAGTAAATATTATTCCATTTCTTTTACTCATCTTCTCTTGGGGCAAAGGTAAAATAGGTGTATCAATAATTTGGATCAATGGTGTTTCCCTTCTCAAAGAGACTTTAGAAATTTCCAAATTTTTAACTAACTCACCCAATATTACAGTATTGGCCTCAACATCTACTTGCCTTGTTTGTGAGGGCACAAGTAATTTCTGTCGGGCTGGGTTTACATTAGGATTAGCATCTATAGAAGAAGCCATACCACCTAAAGCTGAGTATAAAGCTCTTCTAACAGAGTCAGTTTGGTGCTGTAATATCTTCAGATTTTGAACCGACTTCTTTGTCTTGGTATCCACATAAAAGTCAGATACTTCCTTAGCAAGTTTTTCAGTAAAATATTTTGCAAAAAGTTCATTTTCAGAAATAAAACGTACTAGAATTATACTTGACTTTTTATCAAGTTTATCTACAGTAAGAGGTCCTGATATTATTGTTCTATAAAATTGTCCCAATACACTATCTTGCTTTAAAGTAAATTTAGAACGATCAGCATTCGGCAAATATAGTATATCATCCAATTCAGCCTTACCTTTCCAGCCTTCACGAAGCTTATTAAATGAAATGTAGAATTCTGCAAGAGTTTGATTCTTACCCTCTATAGTCACTGTTGACAATAAAACTTTCTCAACCATAGAACGTGACTTCATCAATTGAAATAGATTATCTCCTGCAAATGCTCCTCCACCACCTCCACCTAAGTCGAATCCAAATTGGCTGGCAATACCCAACGCGCCCCCCATCCCACCAGATTTTTCTTCTTCTAAAGCAAAACTTAATTCAGCCTTATAAGCAGGCTTTTGGGAGTAAGTATATATAAACCCCAAAATTCCACCTAAAAGTCCAGCAATGAGAATAGTACTCCATTTAGAAAGAAGAAAACCCGAAAGTTCCTGAACCTTCAGGACAATTTCCTTTAATGAGATATCGTCCGTACTGATACTGCTTTCGCTAAAGTAAGATCCTTTGGGTTGTGAATCTAAATCACCATGATTCTTACGACTACCTGTATCAAGTCGCTCATTAGGAACCAATCCAGGAGGAGTAGATTCAGGAAACTTGTCCTTATCAAATTTCTCCATAATTATTTAACTAAATTCAAAATAATTACTGCCAAAGAAGCCAATCCACTCGAAATACCAACAATTTCAGCAGCTGACATAGGTCTCTTGTCTACTTTCTTTGGAACAAAAATCTCAGCACCCGGACTCACTTGAGGGTAATTATTAAAAAAAAATATTTTCCTTGTACTCTTAACCGCACCATTAGCATATAATATGTAAGATCGCCTCTTTAATGAACGGTCTGAAAATCCTCCCGACTGAGAAATATAATTTTTAAACCCTCTACCTTTTTCATAAATTATTGTCACAGGTGAAAGGACTTCTCCACTCACTTTAATCGTTTGTAATTGTTTAGGTATAGTAATTATATCCCCTTCTTCCATGATTAGATCATATCCAGATCTGGGCGATGCGAGTATCCTTTCAAGATTAATTCCAACGTTAGTATTTTTTACCGCCTCTTCCGCCTGATCGTCAACATTCGTTGAATCTCCGAAAGTAGCCTGAAGTCGTTTGATCTTACTCAATTTCTCTTTTGCTAAAGCCGCACTATCTGCATCAGCATCCGGGACACCTGGTCTCTTTAAAGAAGCTCCGGGAGTGTATGCAAGAGCAGTCAAGCCTCCTGCTCTTTTCACGATATCTGAAATACGTTCATCTTTATTTAATATAGTATATGTACCAGGGTATAATACTTCACCTTGGATCTTGACTTGTCGCTGAACTTCATAACCGGATGAATTTCTGACAGAAACGATATCAAAAGGCTGCAATACAAAAGCTTCCCTGCTGAATTTAAGATCTCTGTCTATATCTACCTGAAAGACCTCGGCAGTAACAGCAGACTGTGATAACACATCGCTATTTTTAACCCTTCTTGAAACCTCAACACGACGGGCACTTGCACCTTCGGTAAAACCTCCCGCTTGTATAATAAGTTCTTCAAGGGTAATATTTTCTGCAAATGGGAAACGCCCGGGCATCCTGACTTCACCATCTATACTTAAGGTATACTCCTCCCTTAAATCAAAGATGGAAGATATATTGATCAGATCTTCCCTTAACAACTGGATGTCTGGAGAAGTTCCATTTATTACTCCTCCAACATTAAATGACAGTACTTCTATCTGATTGTCGGGCTTTAAACGGGTTATGTACCCCCTTTGCATAAAAGCATCTTCCTTTAAACCTTCAGCCTTTTTAATCAATTGGGAAAGCTTCAAGCCCGGTTCAAGTTCATATTGCCCGGGTCTGAAAATTGCTCCTTCTATACTAACCCGGTTTGCAAATCGTTCCAATACACGGTCGACAAAATACTTATCTCCAGTTGATGGTTTATATTCAGAAAAAGCGTCAGAACTGATGTCAGCAATCCTCCGTTCCGTATCCGTATTTTTTAATACCTTAACTCTTGACTTAAATGCATTTTCCGTGAAATCACCTGCAAAACTAAGAAGATCCTTGAAAGACTCTCCCGGACGTAATTCAAAAATTCCCGGACGTTTTACCTCACCAACGATTTCAATCCGGGATTGATAAACAGGTAAACGAATTATATCCTGATCTTGAAGTCTTAAATTATTAGCAATCTCACCTCGCATCAGAAAATCATAGACATCTATAACTGCTATCTTTTTCCCCCCACGAATGAGCTCAATAGCTCTAAAAGATCCATTTTCTGTAGGGCCTCCTGAAGAATAAAGGGCATTGAATACATTAGCAAGAGAAGGCAGGGTATAAGTTCCTGGCTTAACAACCTCCCCGGTCAGAATTACTTTGATACTGCGGATATTACCGATAGCAACATTGAGATTTGTACTGCCGTTACGAAGACCTCCGTAAACTGAAGTCATTCTGGAGCGAATTCTGGTTGTTGCAGCTTCTATTGTTAGGCCGGAAACAGGAATTATTCCTACATATTGAACATTGATTGTTCCTTCAGGGCTTACTTTTAAATTATAAGAAACTTCCGAATTACCGTAAATATCGATAAGAATTTCATCATTTGGGCCAATAACATAGTTCTGCGGAGTAGCCATATTCAAGTTGGGCTCAAAAGTCAGGTTGGAATTTTTGAACAAATCTGCACCGAATATTTTGGAACGAAGTTCCATTAAAGCTTTTTCGGCTTCCGTCTCCGGATTCTTTTGCTTTGCCAAACTATCTGTTTCATAATTCAGTTGCCTGCCATCTACACCAGCCTTCGGCTGAACCTTATTCGGATCTGCCTGATCTGACTGGTTCTTGTCTCCTTTTTTTATTTTTTCAACCCGATCACGCAACTTTTTTATCTCTTCAGGGCGCATTCCACGAGCCTGAGCTATCTGTTCCAACTGGGCATCACCCATACCATTGGCTTCAGCCTGCCTCATAAATGACCTGACCTGATCATCACTCAACTCATCCACGCGGACATTTCCCATGTTTTGGGGATTTACCTGAGCTAACGCAGGTATGCTGACAACTAAAAGGAAGAGGAAAGCCAGATAGCTTAATGTATGCTTTATTCTCATATCTAAATTAATTCCGCGCAAAGCTAATTAATCTTTAGTTTATATATACACTTAAATAGGGTATTTAATATCCCTAGACTCATTCGGACAAACCAGATTATTCAATGTGGGAGATACCCACTATTCAAAATAATTCAATGTGATAAATCCACCTTTTTTAAGATATTCATCTTTTTGCATTAGCTGAAGGTCAGATAAGACCATCTCTTTAATTAATGCACCCAGATCATATTTCGGTTTCCAGCCTAGCTTCGTATTTGATTTAGTCGGATCACCAATCAATAAATCCACTTCAGTCGGCCTGAAATACTTAGGATCCACTTTTACTACCGTAGTCCCTGGCTTTAAGCTTTCCGCTTTAAGCTTTAAGCTCGCTACTTTAGCCTCATCGATATCAATGATCACCCCTCTTTCATGTTCATCTTTTCCGCTAAACTCTACTTCAATTCCTAATTCTGCAAAGCTCATTTTTACAAAATCACGAACTGTTGTGGTTACCCCTGTGGCAATCACAAAGTCTTCCGCTTTATCCTGTTGCAGGATCAGCCACATGGCCTCCACATAATCCTTTGCATGTCCCCAATCGCGTTGAGCTGATAAATTACCTAGATATAAACAATTCTGCAGTCCAAGTGCAATCTTAGCCGCCGCCCTGGTAATTTTACGGGTTACAAAAGTTTCCCCCCTAACCGGACTTTCATGATTAAACAATATACCATTGCAGGCAAACATATTATAAGCTTCCCGATAATTAACCGTAATCCAGTAAGCATACATTTTCGCAACCGCATAAGGAGAACGTGGATAGAATGGTGTTTTCTCACTCTGTGGCACTTCCTGTACCAACCCATAAAGTTCAGAGGTAGAGGCCTGATATATCCTTGTTTTTTTTTCCAAACCTAATGTACGAACTGCCTCAAGGATCCTTAAGGTTCCAATTCCATCTGCATTTGCTGTATATTCAGGAGTTTCAAAGCTCACCTGTACATGGCTCATCGCAGCGAGATTATAAATCTCATCCGGTTGAGTTTCCTGAATGATACGAATTAAGTTGGTAGAATCTGTCAGATCACCATAATGTAGTTTCAACCTTAGATTACTCTCATGGGGATCCTGATATAGATGATCTATCCGATCCGTATTAAATAAAGAACTTCTTCTCTTGATACCATGGACAAAATATCCCTTATTTAACAGAAATTCAGTCAAATAAGCTCCATCTTGACCGGTAATGCCCGTTATTAATGCTGTCTTCATGAATAGAGTATTGAGTAGTTAGTATTGAGTATTGAGATAGAATAGTTTAATCCGGAAAAGCTTGTTTCCATCAATATTTTTGCTTGATTCATTTTTGCACAAAATTTATTTTAAATCAGAAAAATGCAACTCTGGACAGGCATGGTCATAATGGCCAAACTTCGAGGTAATTAAACTGATTTTTCAAATCTTCAAATTATCAAATCTTCAAATCGACCCACCCACGGCTCCGCCCCTTCAGTCACATTTTCCAATATGACATCTGATAAATTAAAAACTCAGGATTCCCTTAAGAAACCCGTATCTTCTCAACTATATTCTTTCTCAGATCAACCTTCACCTGCAGGCCAAGATCCTCTAAAAGTAAAAGCGCATAATTACCCTTACTCTCCAAAACCTCAGCCTCCTTATCCATCAATGCACCTGAACGTATTCTGATCCTGTCACTCACATTCAGATTTTCTGCTACTATGCTATCATGATCATATTGCATCAACCAGCTTTTAAGAAGATCCATTTCCTTATCCCTTATAACAGCAGGTTTACCGCAGTGATAAACGTAACGAACCACCCCCGGGACTGAAAAAACCCTATCCCGATCCTGATCATCCAGACTAACAAAACAATACGATCTGAACAGAGGCTCCTCCACCCATTTCCACCGGTCGCTCCAGAGTTTCTTTCTTTTTAAAAGCGGACAATATACCTCTATTCGTGATAAAGCCAATTTATCTGCAACGGCCTTCTCATACCGCGATTTTGTATAGATCACATACCAGTTCATGCCAGGTGATCAAATATTAAAACCATTTCCTTACTATGCTTCTCAACATATACCTCTGCATCCACTTCTTCAAAGACCAGATACCTTATCTTCCTTCCAATAAGTGGTTCAGCTTTTTCCACCAGACTACTCAGGTAGTTCCGGTCAATATTGTCCCCTATTATCATCAGATCAATGATATCCGAATCAAGTCCACGTGCAATCATTCCTTCAAGGTATACACGATGCACATTTCCCAATCGGTCAATTACCTTCTCAATAACTTCTTCTATACCAATAAACTTTCTGATAATGCTATTCAGATCCTTGAACAAGGGATGAAGCGTATTTGCCCGATAAAGTTTCTTATTGCCATCTGATTCAGCCAACAATAGCCCGGCTTGTTCAAAGCGATTAAGCTCCTGCCTGATACCATTAGTACTCTCATTAAACTCAGTCTCAAGGCTTCTTAAATAACCCTGATTATTGATGTTTAAAAAGAATTTAAGCAATAACTTAATTCTCGTTTTAGAAGTGATAAGGCTTTCGAGCATGATATTGAGTATAATTAGTACTCATTATATAACTCAAAAGTAATACATATTTTTAGAATGGCAAGAAAGATTTGATGAATTGCCATAGTGCGGTGTATTATTTGAATTTAAGAATCTTTTAATGTCAAAGTAATAATTCTTCGGTCCAATCAGGATTACATCTTGATAATCAATACTTACTACTATACATTTGCTGTTTAGTTGAAACAATTAACCTAATTAGACCTATTCCTCAAATAATCTGCATAAGCCAGTTTAAGCCCATCCTCCAGAAATGTTGTATGTTTCCAACCCAGATTATGCAATTTAGTTACATCCAATAATTTTCTGGGCGTACCATCCGGCTTACTGAAATCATATACCAGATCGCCTTTAAACCCAACCACTTCTTTTACTAAATGAGCGAGTTCACCTATTGTCAGATCTTGACCTGTACCTATATTTATCAGCTCTGTATCGTTATAATTTTGCATCAGAAAAAAACATGCATCAGCCAAATCATCCGCAAATAAAAATTCCCGTCTGGGTGAGCCTGAACCCCAAATGCTAACTTCAGCTGCTTTATTCATTTTTGCCTCATGCAATCTCCCAAGCAAAGCAGGCAAAACATGTGAATTCTCAGGATGATAATTATCATTATAGCCATAAAGATTGGTCGGCATTACAGATATGAAATTACAACCAAACTGATCACGATAAGCTTCACACAACTTAATTCCAGCAATCTTTGCAATTGCATAAGGTTCATTTGTATATTCCAATAAACCCGTCAAAAGATATTCCTCCTTTAAAGGCTGGGAAGCCAGTTTAGGATAAATACAACTAGAACCAAGGAACAAAAGTTTCTTTACACCAGTGACATAAGAGTTGTGAATCACATTATTTTGGATAGCAAGATTCTCATATAAAAAATCTGCGCGGTAGGTATTATTGGCAATGATACCTCCAACTTTAGCTGCAGCTAAGAATACAAAGTCAGGTTTTTCCTTTTTAAAAAAATCTGTAACTTCTGCTTGATTTCTAAGATCCAGTTCAGAGGAGGACCTCACTACCAGGTTAGAAAAACCTTCATTCTCTAGCTTTCTAAAAATTGCTGAACCCACCATTCCTCTGTGCCCAGCTACATATATTTTTGAGATCTTTTTTAATTCATTCATTTTTCTTTCGCTGAGGGATTATTAATATAAAATTTGAGTTGCCAGGTTTATACCTATGCTATCAATAAAACAATCTTTATAATTTAACTTATCATCAAATAAAAAAAAATGATTTGTATAAATATTGTAACCACCAAAATATTAGTGATATAGACTAGTTTTCATATCAAATTTTAATATGGGAGCGAAAATAATAAAAGTAATGGTATTTGGAGAACAAAAGACAGTTATACATACTGGAATAATCATTAAATTATTTAAGGTTTTAACTGTATCCCATTAGTTTATAAAATAAATAGCCCACGATCTCATGCATAAGAATTGCCCATTGTCCTATTGCACTCTCCGAAGGAAGTAATATAGTCTCAAGATCCAAATTTCTGTCACGTGAATAGAAATCAACGGGGTAGGCTATCACACTTATACCTGCCTTTGTAAAACATCCAATTGAACGCGGAATATGGAAGGACGAAGTGACGAGCAAAAAATCCTTACCTAATTTCAGGCTGTCTATCACTTTTTTTGAAAATCTAGCACTTTCTGTCGTGTTTCTGGATTTTTCTTCCAATATTATTGAGGAATCGGGCACGCCACAATACAGGAATACTTTCCTAAGCTCACCAGCTTCTGCTATTTTTACTCCTAGAACCGCTCCAGAACCCCCGCTGATGAGAATTCTTTGAATTTTTCCGGATTTATACAATTGCACTGTATGAAGAACCCGGTCGGCACCTTTACCGAAAAACACCCGGTCAGTAATCCCTTTCCGGTTACTGGCCACCCCGGTCAAAACAATTGCAGTTTCATATTTTTTTAATCCGCTTAACTGGATAGGCTTATCTTCCCATGCTAAGAATGCTTCATTCACAATAAAACTATTGCTGAAAAACAATAGCAATATAATTCCAGTTAAAAACACTTTTTTCTTTGCTGATGGCTTTTTACAAAAAAAAACAGAAAAGAAAATTAGAATTACCCATAATAATGGTGAAAGCAGAAAATCAAGGGTTTTTGATAGAATAAAAAACATATTAAATGAATTATGTGTGTATCGTTTAAGGCTGATTTAAGCAGAACAAATAACTGCAATTATTTTAAACTTCAGTTCACTATCACTAACTTTTGTATGTTATCAGGCCTCTTTTTATTATAAAAATCAATAAATATTTGAAATATCTTTGGTTACAAAATCGTGATACCTTTTGTATCTAAAAAGACAATATTTTATCTTGATTGCAAAGGGTTCAGAGAATGCAATTCAATATGAGGAATTTTATTCTACTCATTACCAAGTTTTCCAATTGGTCTTAATCAAGGCCAAATATTGCTTTACAAAAGTAAATATGAAATCAGAATAGGCCTTCTATCCAAAATATTGAACTGAACTTACTCCATCAACAATCATTTCTGCTAATTGAATATTTTCTGAAGAAAAGCTGCAGATTGGATCTTTGCAATATCTTTAATCCCTCTCCGCTCAGGGCGGAGGGCCAAGATGATCCTTGAATCAACGGCTCAGTAATAAGGGTGAGTCTCTAAAAATGCTGAAACCATTCCATTAATATTATACATTAGGATCTTAATTGTAGTACGTAAGAAACGGCAAATAAATCCTTCTTCAGCAAAATTTCATACTCCTAGTGATGAGATTCTTCGTCGCCTCCCATTTTCTACAAAATCAGAAACTAATCCGCTCCTCTGAATGACAACCATCACAAACGAGCTCAATAGTCCATCGACAAATCCTCCCAATTTGCTCATTTTCAAATTCTCCCGGCGCCTACTGAAACATGCCTTGCAGAACATTGAACACCAGATTTATGCCTTATAATTATTAGTCTAATGGAGCTTAACCCGTCAATTTCCTTCATACATCCGTCAAATGCGATCTATCCCCGTCAGCACTCCTTAAATGTAAAGATCTACTATATTTTTATCGAAAGAGGGCAGGAAAATAGCGCTATCCTTCTGGCCGGTAATTAGTATTCATCTTAAAAATCAGGAAAATGAAACGATTAAAAATTGGCTTCAGTAGAAGTCTCGGTAGGAATTTTTATGCGCCGTCAAGAATGGTGCTTAAAGCTAAACTTGGCATAGCCATAGTGATTATAATACTATTTAGCAGTTGTACAAAAGACGATCTTCCATGCCCGGATAAAAGAGTGAAAGAAAAGTTAAAAGAGTGTCGCGGCTGCAGTGGAAGCTGGGATCTAACTGATACTGTCCCATAGTTAACAAACGGAATTGATAAGAGGGTTCGAGGCCTTCTTATCAATTCCGTTTGTTGTATATTTTAGATAACCCATCCCAAACTGCTGAGATTTTAGGTTTAGCATTCTCCATCAGACTTTATCGAAGGAAAAATACAATGTCACCACTTGTTTGAAATGAATAAAGGAAATTAGCTGACATTCTTTTTTGCCATGAGAAGATCAGAGCTTACTTCTTTTGAATCAACAATCCTGGAACAACTTAAAGAAAGCTGCAGTATTTTGAAACAAATGCGGGATGAACAGCTTGCATGGTACGCCCGAGTTGAAGAGCAAAAAGATCAACTCTTAGACCGCTATGATATAATGCAGAAGTACCACATCAGTGATTCGACCATTTATCGGCTGAAGAAAGATGGCTGTATACACCCCATTTATATTCGGCGAAAGGAATTTTATAGTCTAAATGAAATTCAGCTTCTGCTAAGTCAAAATAAGCTTAAGCGAAATTTTTAATGTTTGCTGAAATAGCAATCCGGAATTTAAGCCTACCATTCCCTCATTCTCTTTTCTATTTTAATAAAGGATGTTTAATATGAGAAAAATATAAACGATCAAAAAATATAGCCATGATAAAAGAAGAAGCTACACGCCGTCTGAATAACTTTCTATCCTCCTATACTCTCCAGGAAAGTACAGAAATGCTAAGCCAGGTATACAACCATATTGAAGGCATACATTTTAGTGCTATTGACAACGGTAAAAAAGACCAAGTGTTGGATTTTTTAGAAGCACTTGAAGAGTTGCTTCCGACCATATATGAACATCATAAAAAGTGAGCTAGACAATAGCCTAAGTATAATTGAAAGCTCACACCGAAGCTAAACTTTACGATAGTTGTATATGGTGTATTACTGTTTATAGAAATGAGAAAATTAGAGTGATCAAAAATCGAATAACTCTTTAACATCTATACCTAAAGCTTTAGCATAAGCATTCACATGACTAATACTTGTATTCACTGATCCTAATTCTGTACGAGCAATCTGGCTTTGTGAAATATTAGATTTTAGTGCCAATTCTTCTTGAGACAATCCTCTTCCCTCCCGGACTTTTTTAAGTTGCTTTCCGAACTTACCTATAAATTCCTGATCTTTTAAATATCCCACAGGAACAAATAGACATTTAGTATATTTAATAATTAATAGCAAATTTGCTATTAAACAAATTTGTTTTTATATTCGTTTAATGATATGATTTAAGAATACTATTATTGCAGTACTTCTAAAATAATTGAGAGACTGCTCATAAGCCTCGCCGCTAAATCTGACAATTTATTCCCAGCGAGAGTAAGTGATGCACCCCGTAACCCTATATAGTAGGGCCGGGGCTCGCTTATGTCTATAGTTGGGATCCATTCTGAAACGGATGGGGGCTTGTCAGAGCCTTGCGACATAGATAGGTGGGTCCCGGCCGTACTAATTATAGGTGGAACTCTCCCTCTAAGGCTCATAGAACCTAAAATAATTATCTATGAGTAAACCAATTCGCAGTTCCTCTGCCACTAAAACAGCTCCCCAGAAGGTGGCTCATTTCTGCCATAACTACACCCTGAAAGAGACTGATGAACTCCTTTGCTGTATGTTGGCAGTTCTAATTGGCGAGAACTATTCCACTCTAAGTAATTTGGCCAAAAAACGTCTGCTCGATTATTTCGAAGCTTTGGAAGAAGTGCTGCCCGCACTTTATGAATTGCAGGAAAAGTTGAAGCATGTTCAGAACCAGGACGGCAAGGAGGATACCTACCAGGACCAGGTGTCAACTAATGATCTCTTCGCTTCATTTAAGAGGCACCCGGAGTGATTGGGTCCCGGCCTTCGCCGGGATCGCCGCAATGACAACAATAGTCTTGGCGATCCCGGCTGTCATCCCGGCGCATGCCGGAAAACAACTAACCAGTTAATTAAATGAAACCTGCATGAGCTTACCGCTCACACAAGGAAAAGAATATAAGCTCATGCAATCCCGCAAGTGCGGGACATAAAAAGCAATTTAAATACTAATGAAAAAAACGATACTAACTATCGTACTGGCCACGCTTTGGTCTGTATTGAACAGTTTTGCCCAGGAAATTCCTGCTGCAAAACCTGTAATTATAATTTCCGGAAAAATAACGAATGAAAAAGGAGATAGGCTACAGGGAGCATCCATCAGAGTAAAAGACAGTAAAATTGCCGGAATAAGCGATGCAAATGGCCATTTCAGACTCAGCCAAGTACCTCCAAACGCGATACTCCTGATAAGCTTTATAGGTTACCTGCCACAGGAAATTCCGGTAGCCGGTAAAGGAAATGAAATCAATGTCACTCTGCTACCGGATGCAGCGCAACTGGAAGAAGTGATCGTGAGCACCGGATATCAGGAGATTCCGCTGGAACGGGCAACAGGATCTTTTGCAAGCATCAGCAAAGAATTGTTTAACCGTCAGGTTTCGACTGATGTGGTCAGCCGGCTGAAAGGAATTACTCCTTCATTGCTGTTTGATGAAAGAAGCGGATCTACCAAACTGAGCATCAGGGGTAGAAGTACCATCTTTGCGAATGACCAGCCACTGATTGTACTGGACAACTTTCCGTATGAAGGCGATATCAATAACATTAATCCGAATGATATTGAAAATATCAGCATTTTAAGGGATGCTGCTGCTGCCTCTATCTGGGGTGCAAGAGCCGGTAATGGTGTTATAGTGATCAATACGAAAAAAGGAAGCCTCAGCCAGCCCTTAACAACAGAATTTCATTCCAACCTTACCCGGATGCAGCAGCCTGACCAGTTCTATCAGCCACGAATTACTACCTCCGATTTTATTAATACAGAGATTCTCATGTTTCAGCGGGGGTTTTATAACGCTGATTTGAATAATTCCACTACTCGCCCGCCAATATCTGAAGTTGTAGACCTACTGGATCGTAACAAAAAGGGACTTATAAGCAATTCAGATATGGAAAGCAGGATAAATGTACTCAGAGGGTATGATCTGCGGAACGATCTTGCTGAGTTGATGTATCGCAAAGGCACCAACATTCAGAGCGCACTCAGTTTGAAGGGAGGGGCTGAGGATCATACTTATTATTACTCGGCAGGTTTCGATAATAATTTATCTAATGCAATTGCTAATGATTTTTCACGTCTGACTTTGAATACCAGCCAGATCTTTCGGCCGGTAAAAGGCTTGCAGCTTAACGCCTCATTAAACTTTAGCCAGACTAATTATAATAAAAATAACACGCTACAGGAACTCGTAACCGGAGGCCCATCGGGCAGGGTTCTATATCCTTATACCCGTCTGATTGATGAAAATGGAAATCCGCTGAGCATTACCAAAGATTACCGTAATTCCTACAAGGAGGAAGCTTTCGGGCAAGGTTACCTGGACTGGCAATTTCGCCCATTGGAGGAATTGGAATTGCCTGGCCAGCGAGTGCAGAGTAATGATATCAGGTTCTTAACCGGGCTCAGATATCAACTCGGGAAATTATTTAGTACAGATATCAAGTATCAATATCAGCGTCAATGGGAAAATGGCAATTCCCTGAATAGCATCGATTCTTACTATACCCGGAACCTGATTAACCGGTATACCAGTAAAAGTGGTAATGACATAATCAGGAATATTCCTGTCGGAGGCATACTCGATCTTAGCCGATCAAATCTTGATAGCCATAATGGACGGGCGCAACTAAATTACAATCATAATTTCAAACAACATTCTATCAATGCATTGGCTGGAATAGAAATAAGGGAGATTGAGACTGCATCTAACAGTAATCGGGTATTTGGTTATGATCCGAATCTGGGATCTTCTGTTGCGATAAATCCTACCACTTCATTTCCACTTTCCCCTAATGGCAACGGATTGATTTTAGCTGATCCCTCTATCTCTGAGACACTTAATCGGTTTAGGTCGTATTTTACTAATGTTGCATATACCTTAAATAACAAATACATCTTTTCAGCAAGTGGCAGAATCGATCAGTCAAACCATTTTGGGGTCAGCAGCAATCAAAGAGCCGTACCATTATGGTCAGCCGGCCTAAAATGGGATCTGGCATCTGAGGAATTTTACAAACTTGATTTTCTGCCAACTCTAAGGTTAAAAGTTACTTATGGTTATAATGGAAATATTGATAAAACAGTGACAGCCTTAACCACAGCAAATTTTACCCGAAACAGCCAAAATGGCTTGCCTGCAGCAAATATTAATAACCCACCTAATCCGAACCTGAGATGGGAAAAAACCGGCATATTGAATTTAGGTATTGAATTTGGCAGTAAAAATGGAAGGCTAAACGGAAATTTAGAGTACTATAGCAAAAAAGGAATAGATCTGATAGGTCAAAACCCGCTTGATCCAACTTCCGGTCAAACATCGTTCCGGGGTAATGTAGCCAATATGAAAAGCAGCGGGATAGATCTTGAGTTGCGTAGTTTAAATAGCGATGGAAAGCTCAGATGGGAAAGCAACATGCTATTCAGTTATGCTACTGATGTGGTTACAAGCTATGCCATCAGTCCGGTTTTTGCCTCATATATGGCTGATGCCAGTCTCACAGGAAGTCAGTCTTCCTTCTCTCCTACCCCCGGCAAGCCTCTATTTGGAATTTATAGTAAACAGTGGGCAGGATTAGATCCTAACACAGGAAATCCGATGGGATATGTCCAGGGAGTTCCAAGTACGAATTATTCATTATTGAACTCCTCGTCCGGACAAACCGTCGATAGCCTTGTATTTCACGGAAGAGCTTTGCCACCTGTTTTTGGTGCCTTAAGAAATTCATTTAGTTTAAAAGGATTTACCATCTCGGCAAATATCACCTACCGCTTTGGCTATTATTTTAAAAGGCGTTCAATTGAATACAGCACCTTATTTTCTACCGGTCGAAGCCATAGCGATTATGCTTTACGCTGGCAAAAAGCCGGAGATGAAGCCTTTACTTCTGTTCCCGCTTTTCCGGCAGATAATAATAGTGCAAGAGACAACTTTTACCGAAATGCTGAGATTCTGGTTGAAAAAGGTGACAATATTAGGCTTCAGGATATCAACCTGAGCTATGATTTGACAAATAAGCAGTGGACCAAAATGCCCTTTAGAAAACTGTCTATGTTTATCTATCTCAATAATGGAGGCTTAGTATGGACAGCAAATAAGCAAGGAATTGACCCTGATTATCCGAATATGAAGCTCAGCCGATCCATCGCTTTCGGACTCAGGACAACCTTATAAAAACAGAAGTATTAACATTCTTAATAAAGTACCATTTAAATTATAAAAAATAAACAAATGAAAAAACATATTTATCCGCTTATTGCCGGAATCATTCTATTGACTTCCGCTTGCAAAAAAGACTGGCTGGATGCCAAATCTGATAGTTCAACAATTGTTCCTCAAACACTCGAGGACATGAAACTGCTTTTAAACAACTCCGTTTTAAATTCCAATTATACAGCAATAGGAGAAGCTTCTTCTGACGATATTTTTGTCAGCAATTCAGTTTTTAGCTCTTTACCGCTACTGGATCGAAATATTTATTCATGGCAGCCAGAAGTCTTTGTTGGGACAACGCAAGTGCTCCAGTGGAACAACTGCTACAACCAGGTTTTTATCAGCAATGTGGTATTGGAAGGGCTGGAAAAATTGAAGGTGAATGCAAACCGGCAAGCCGAATGGAATAACACCCGGGGTCAGGCACTTTTTCATCGGGCCAAAGCTTTTTACGACCTCCATATCGTATTTTCCAGGCCATATAATTTGCAGACTGCTGCAAATGACCCGGGTATTTCAATCAGGCTAAATTCAGACATTAATACCAAAACTGTCAGATCCAGCGTGAAGGAAGGTTATGATCAAATCAAAACCGACCTCAAAGAAGCTGTCAATCTTTTGTATCCCTTACCCAAAGTTGGAACAGATCCATCCAAAGTGGCAGCTCTGGCATTACTTGCGAGGCTAAGTTTATCAATGGGCGAATTTGAAGATGCATTAACTTATGCGGGTCAGAGTCTCAGCTTGTTTAATACACTAATTGATTATAATACCATAAATCCGGCAGCAGCCAACTCATTCACTGCATTCAACCAGGAAACTTCCTATTATGCAATACAGGCCCTGATAACCATACTGGTGAATGCGAACATCAGCCCGGAATTAATCAATACCTATTCAAGCAACGACCTGCGGAAATCCGTCTTTTTCAAACTGAATACCAATGGTACTTATTCTTTTAAAGGGAGCTATACGGGAAGTATTTTGCCCTTTGGTGGCTTTTCAAGCAACGAGTTATATCTGATTCAGGCAGAATGTTATTCGCGGAAGGGAAACACTGTTGATGCTATGAAATCTTTAAATACCCTTCTTGTAAAAAGATTTAAAACAGGTACGTTCATTCCATTAACAGCTAGCAGTGCCGAAGCAGCCTTAAGTATAATATTAAAAGAGCGAAGAAAGGAATTAGTTTATCGTGGAATGAGGTGGCAAGATCTCCGGAGGCTCAATCTGGAGCCCAAATTTGCTACAGACCTCAGCAGGGTAATAAACGGCCAGACTTATGTACTTCCTGCCAATGATTCCCGCTATGTGTTTCCAATTCCCAATTATATAATTGATGCTACAGGCATCACGCAAAATCCAAGATAATTATGAAAAGCAAATACACCTCCAAGCTCATACTGATGATTTTCAGTATGCTATCTTATTTGCCTGCAGGGTCACAAACTAAAAGCAACAAGGCTTTATCAATAGGAGACCACCTTCCGGCAATCCATATCAGCAAGATCCTGAATAGTACTAAGGCTGTGAGAAAAATACAGGATAATACCGAAAAACATCTGATCATTGATTTTTGGAGTCCTTATTGTAGTTATTCTGTTAAAACCTTTAAGGAACTCGATAGTATCCAACAGCTTTTTACAAAAGATCTGGAAATTATTCGTGTTACCAGGCAAACGGATCTGGATCTCAGAAAATTGTTTGTCCGATCTGAAATCGCTTCCAATTCAAAATTACCGCTTGTTTACTCAGACTCAACTTTAAGAGAATTCTTTCCCATTGAATTACCTCATCAGGTATGGGTTGATAATAAAGGAATAATCAGGGCAATTGCCAATCCGCAGAATTTCACGGTTAAAAATGTAAAAAAACTAATTCAAAATGAAGGTTTGAATCTTTTACCAATGGATCATTTCCAGAATTTCAATCCTGCCCAACCCTTGTTCATGCAAGCCAAAATGTCTTTTTTGAATAATCTTGAACAGTTTTCTTACTATACCCGATACATAAATGGAATAAACCAGAAAGCCGGAAACACCATTGACCCGATCACAAAACAAGTAATCAGAAGAGCTTACTATAACATGTCAGTTAAAAATCTGATCAAGCTGGCTTATGACAGTTTCGGCTCAGGAGAAAAATATGGAGCATTATCTGACGACAGGAGGGTGATTTATGAGAAAGAGGACCCTGAAAGATTCTTCATACCAAAAGACAATAACGAATTAATTGAATGGGAATGGAACAATACCTATTGTTATGAAATTAAGGTATTGCCTGAAAATGCTGATAGGCTGCCGAAAATGATGCAGGAAGACCTTCAACGCTTTTTTAATGTCAGTATAAATGAAGAAACAAGAATAGTGGATGGATACGCTTTAATAATAAGCGACAAAAATAAGATCCCATTGTCCTCCGGAAAAGGAAGAAGTTTAACACTGTACAATCAGAAAAGTGGAATCACAACTATAGAAAATCAATTGGTAAAACAACTTATTAAGTCATTAGAAGGAAAATTGAGAAATGATATCATTGTGGATGAAACCAATTTCAAAGAAAGGTTACTGCTACACTTTAAAGGAAGAGAAAATGTTCATGAAATGAGAGAAGAACTAAAGAAATTTGGATTTGATCTGATTCCTAAGCAAGTGGAGACTAAAATACTTGTAGTTAGATAGTTTTTTAATTTAAAAACAGCCCCATGGACCGGGGCTGTTTTTAAATCATTCCTCTGGTCGCATAACAGGCTGAGATTGTGTTTCAGTATCCGGATCTCCGTTTACATCAAGCGTATATTCCTTAGCACAAAAATCATCGCCGCCAAGGCAACTAATTTCAGGATTTTCAATTGGGACATAAGGGGATGCAAGCAGAATTCCATCTCGATCTGTGGCAAACCATCCGGTTGATAAATTGTTATTGTTCAGGCTCTTATTTGAAAAAGCAAATGAGCTGAAAGCAAATGCCAAGCCACATACCAGGGCCAAAACATTCAGATTAATTTTAAAGGTTTTCATGATAATAATTTTTTTTAACTATTGCCTACTCTGTTTAAGGTTTTCGGCTTGTCCTTTCTATATCAGACATCCTGTGCCCTGGGCCGGACATCAAATTTGATTGTTTCAATTGTTTTTTCCCGACCTCCTTTCTTTTAAATCGATGAAAAAAGCATAGAGCGCTATGGCCAGAAAGCAGGCATTAAAGATCAGGTGCTGTGTCCAGCTTAAATTAGCTATTATGCCGCCGCAGGAACAGGGAGTATACCTGAACAGTCCCAGAACGACTGCGCCTATATACAAGCAAAAAACCCCCATTAATGCTACTGAAATAATAATACCTGTCGGGCGGGTTGTCCGGAAGGATAGTAAGAGGGCAGTCAGAATTTCAATAATACTTATACCCCATAAAATGGCCCGGGATAAGACCTTTGGAACTATCTGGTTAAGTATCTGCTGCTGCGTCTCTTCAGATTCAATTAATTTACTGACCCCTGAGTATATCCAAAGCAGTATCAGTAATGCAATTACTATCCTGTTGAGTATATCATCATAACTTCCTGTACCATGCGAATTCATAACCTAAAGTTCAGTAGAGAACCGCTGGAGAATGTGTTAAAGAAGGTACATTATGTGATGATAATTATGATTTTATGAGGTAATAATTATTAAAAAATTGAATGGCTTATCATATTTTACCTGCATCCTCTGCGTTTGCAACCTGCCGTGTACCCATCCCGATAACTATCTGGATCTTCATCAGCTCTAACAATTTTTGGATTGTAAATTGACCCGGAAAGGTAATGTCATTATTTAAGGATTACATCTTGCTGATTAAAAAGGTAGTGGGTTAAACCCGCTATGATTACGAATGAGAATACGATTCCGGCCTCCGCGCCGAATCTCCTTATTTTTTTATATTGAGCAATCATCGTGGCGGAGGCCATCGTGGCGGATGCCGCGACCCCCTTTTTATATTTGTCAATCCTTAAATAATTTAACATGAGTTGGATATTAAGCTATCTAAAGATTAATATTTAACCACATAGATTGAATTTATTATGCTCAAAAGGAAACATAGATTGAAGCGAAGCTTCAAGGCTCTCAGTGTCTAAAATGTAGGTTAGAAGCTTTAAAATGCTATGTTTCTATGTGGTTTTTTAATATTATGTCGAGTTCAAGTTAAATAGGGGTGATTAGGATTAATCCAAATTGAGACCCAGGAAGTTTTCAAAATTATCTCTATCTATCACCTTAAACTTAGCATCAGGATAAGTATGATGGAAAGAAGATGGGATTTTTACTTTAGCTTTAGGATTCCATTTAAACTCATAAGCTGTAAGTTGTCCGTCTGATTCTTCTATAAAATCAATCTCCTGCTGCTCTTTTGTTCTCCAATACCAATAATTCACCCATTTTTGATTATATTCAAGATGCTTAATCCGCTCTGATACTAAGAAATTTTCCCACAACGCTCCGGAATCAGCTCTATTCTCAATCAGATTAAAATTAGCTAGTAATGCATTTCGGATCCCATTGTCATAAAAATATATTTTCCTGCTTTTCTTTAATTCTGTTCTAAGATTCCTGCTAAATGACCCTAGGCGAAAAACTATAAATGCCTGCTCCAGCAAAACAATATACTTTTCAACTGTTTTGGCATCCAAACCACATAGCTGTGATAATTCATTATAAGAAACCTGAGAACCAATCTGAAAGGCTAAGCCCTGCAATAATTTTATAAGTCCTTCGGGTTTCTTGATATTTTCCAGTAATAATAGATCCTTATATAAATAACTATCAGATAATTGCTTTAAAATCTCCCTTTCAAACCCAATATTATTTATCACCTCAGGATAATATCCAAAAACCATCCTATGCGGCAACAGCCGTCTCTCTTCAAGTAAACCATGGTGACCTACCATTTCACCAAATGATATTGGATACAACTTATACTCCCACTTCCTGCCGGTCAATGGTTCATTAAGATGGTTGGCTAATTCAAAGGCAGAACTTCCTGTAGCAATTAACTGTACTTCTGGTATTTGATCTGTTACTAATTTCATTCTTAAACCGATATCCTGAATACGTTGGGCCTCATCAATGATAACTGTTTTCTTATTCCCGAATATTGCTTTTAAGCGACTTGCTGAAACATCTGAAAATAATGATTGAACATCCATTTCATCCCCATTCAACCATAATACTTCGTTCGAATTACCGAAAAGTGTCTTTAACAATGTGGTTTTACCCACCTGTCTGGCACCTAAGATAACAATGGCTTTGCCCTTATTTAGTCGCTCTTTTATTATTTTTTCAATCTCTCTAACTACCATAATCTTGCCTGATACAAACTCTAATATACAAATTTAGGGATTTGATTCCTGAAAAGTTTAGACTTTTAGGGATTTGATTCCCGAAAAGTTGAATAATCGAATACATTTGCTCTGCTAGCGCGAGCGCAATGTCATTATTTTATGGGCAGGAGATCATAGAAATCGTCAGGATCGTAATCCTTAATTTAAAGACATTGCGCGCGCACCCAGCAGTGCTTGGCTGCCCTTCCCAATGAAATACAGCTCCGGGTAAAATAAACCTTACCGGAGGATTAGCTTCCGGCTTTGGGTAATTTGAAATTGAACGCGATTTCTTACCGGAGCTAACCGGAGGAAAGGGCTGAACTAAGCTGTAATACACAGGTATTGCTTTCCAAAATCTAATAATTGTGCACCAGAGCCTTATCTGACTAATTATAACCGCATTTTTTACCCTGACCTATCGAACTCAGGTTATTAAAAAATTGACTGGCTTATCATATTTTACCACGTACGGAACTGAGTGTCTCTCTAGTTAATCCCAAATAAGATGCAGCATCTGTAACTGATATCCGTTCCCAGGGAAATTTTTCACAAAACAAGGAATAACGTTCTTTAGCACTATGAAATAAGAGAGAGCCTTTTTCGTCGCTCTTTCGTTTGGCAAGCGAAAGTATTCCATAGCCTAGTGAATGAACCTCCGGATGTGCCAGTTGCAGCCGCAATACCTGGCGTCCGCTCAAACCCAGCAGTACACTATCTTCAACCAGTTCTATATAGCGGTCAGAAGGAGTTTTCCGAAAAAAGCTTTCAGGAATTACCATAATCTCATTCTCCTTCCAGAATGAAGTGATGATACATTTTCCCGAAACTTCGTAATAATACTCTTTAGCAAGGCCATTAACCATATACCAGATCTCGTCTGCCCGTTTTCCCGGGCTGGCGAGAATCTGGCCTTTGGTGTATTGAACGCGATAGGCTATATCACGAATATAGTTTTCTGTACCTGATGCCAATGGATATATCCTGTTCAGGAATTCTGCCATAAGATCAGTTTCCATTCCTAGCCTTTTTCTTTGCTTTCGCTACATCAAATGCATAGCGGATGATCTGCCGGATCGTTTTCCTTACCTCATCACGGTGAGCCGGTATGTTGAGGTCGATACCGCAATATGGAGTAACTGGCGCATGCAGTGTCATATAATATATGCCTGCTGAGAGGAGTGATCCAATGGCTCTGAAATTTATATTGCTGCCCTCAAAATACTCATCGGTTAACTCCATGAATTTCTCGCCGAGGTGTTCCCTTGCCACAGATATGCTTTTCATTAATTTGCTGCCACTAATTTCCCATATAATGAGCTGCTGCATCTCTGCCTGGCTATAAAAAAAATCAAACTGATTTTCCAGAATGTTGGATATCGTTTCTGAAAGATCATCATTAAGCGCCTGGTCGCTCATTTTCTCTGAAGCCAGCATCCAGTAATCTTTTTCAAGTACATATTCTTCAATTAGCCTGTCAACTGTGATGAAGTACCGGTAAATCAGTTTTTTATCAACCTGTGCCTGCCTGGCTATCTTGTTAACCCCCAATCCGGTATAACCTTCTGTTCTGATTATCTCGCCTACGGCATTAATGAGTTTACGTTTAGTAAGTTCTTTATCTTTTATTTTCGGGAATGACAGGTCCGCCTGTCTTCTCAGGTGATCTTGTCCGCTGTATTCCATTACCTTATCGTTTAAGCGGATCTTTATGAATGATCCCTAGCTTTCTACCTGCGTCTTCAAATGCATTAAGGGCTTGATTCAACTGCTCTTTGGTATGAGTAGCCATAACACTCGTTCGAATTCGAGCATTTTTCTTACTGACTGCCGGGTAAATAATAGGATTGGTATAGATACCGGCTTTCATTAACATTGCCGCCATCTGAGCAGTTACAGATGCGTCACCTATTTTAATTGGTATAATGGCAGACTGCGTGGGACCAGTATCGAAGCTCAGGCTATCGAGGCCGTCTTTGAAGTGATTGATGTTCTCCCATAATTGATCTTTCCAATGGGGTTCTTCGTCAAGCAGCTCTATGCCGCGGATAATTCCGGCGGCGGCAGGTGTTGAGGTGGCCGAAAACAGGTGCTGCCGGCTTTGATATTTGAGAAAATTGATCAATTCTGGAGAGGCTATAACATAGCCGCCCACATTACCGAAAGTCTTGCTGAAGGTTCCGGTTATAATATCCGCCTCCTGTAATATCCCATACATTTCCATGGCGCCTCTACCGGTATTCCCCACTACACCCACACCATGTGCATCGTCAACGGCTAAATAAGCGCCATAATGCCGGCATAATTCAAGGATCTTATCAAGCGGTGCGATATCGCCGTCTTGCGAATAAACTCCGTCTACAATTACCATCTTGGTCCGGTAGGCATCCCTGCTTAATTTCAATGTTCGTTCGAGAAGATCCAGCCTGTTGTGCAGGAATACTTTCATGTTTGTAAGCTGACAGCCTTCATATACACTTGCATGAACTGCCATATCTACAATTGCAATGTCCTCTTTCTGCAGCAGACTCATTAATGTAGCGCTGTTTGCCGTATAGCCGGTTGTATAAATAATTGCGCTTTCCCTGCCAAAAAAAGCAGCGATCTTTTGCTCAAGGTTTTCATGATAGCTGAATTGACCTCCAATTGCAGGAGATGCGCCAGCGCCGGATCCAAACTCCTCTATTGAAGCAATAACAGCAGCCTTGATTTCAGGATGCTGAGTAAAACCCAGGTAATCATTGGATACAAAGCTTACCATTTTACGGGCCTTTGAATGATCTTTTGTAAGTACATTCATCTCCGGCCCACAACCACTTGACGAAACAAGACGGTAGTTAAGGCGTCCGTTATCATCCAGGTAATTAAGATAATTTTGAAATAAACCGGCACGTTTCCACGCATCCAGTCCATCCACATTTTCAAAGTCTTTGAAACTTGCGGTGTTAAATTCAATTTCCATAGGTTTTTTAGGTTAGTTAATTAAATCTAATAGCAATTTTTGAAATGGGTGGTGACATGGCTCATATTTTTAAATGGAATTCCTTACCTGCATGAGGAAAGAATTTAACATGTCACCGTATGACATTGGTTAAAAAATTAAATTCGATATGTTTTACGCTCTTGCTGTTTAAAGGTTCTTTATATCCTCTGAGCAAAACCTGAGGCTTATGCATGGCTTATTACGTTTTTTCAGGCTTATCCTTAAAATAAATACCCGGCTTTTCCGAATGATTAAGCTGCCGATTCTTATTGAAGAGCATCAGCGTAGCGGACTTCCTCTTGCTTTTACTGAAAAGTGGCTGGATAATAAGGACTTGAGGCAAAAGCTTCACATGAGCCAAAGCACCCTTAGGCGCCACCGCCTTGAAGGAACAATAAGTTACATCCGGATAAATGGCAAATACTATTACCGGAAATCAGATATTGAAATGCTTATGGATTAAATTTACACACAAACATTTACGTCAGCTGGGATCAATCGGGTCAAAAAAAATACAAATCAAGTCGAGCTGGCCGGATTCAAGAAAATTGATAATCAGTAATTTACATTTGATTCAGGATGCCTTTCCCGGCAACAGACCAAAGAACCAGAAACCAGGACGATGAAACTAATTTGACATTTACCACTAATCCCAGACAACAGACTTCAGACTTCAGACATCAGACATCAGACTTCAGACATCAGACATCAGACATCAGGCAACAGACATCAGGCACATGAACAATGGATAACAGGCCTTTACTCCGGAAACTTGAAAGTATAGAAGAGACTCAGGGAAAGATTCTCTTCTATATCCGTACACTAGCTGAACAAAACGTCAAAACTAAGGGCCGGATTCCCGAAGTTTTATTTAATGATCAGGAAGTGATGTTTAAACTAAGCTGGAGTAAAAGTACCCTGAAACGCCGCCGCGCCGAGGGATTACTCCCTTTCCGCAAAATCAAAAATAAATACTATTACAGGGAAAAGGATGTATACTATCTTCTTTTCCCGGATACAAGTTCGAGCTGAATTGTGTTACCAGTTGTCTGTTGTCTGTTGCCTGAGAAATCCTGCTTTGAACTGTTTAATATTTTCTGAAGAAAAGCTATTAATTGGAATTACACTTGCAGAATCTTTAAACCCTCTCTTTTGGAGAGGGCAGCACCGAACTTGAAACCAGCAGTGCCGTACACAGGGTGAGGCCCCCTAAAAAGCAGTTCATACTATTGCAAATTTCATACCCGTCGAATTTGTACACCGACCAGAGGGTTACTGGAACGGTGATAACACCGACCAGAGGGAATGGCATTGGGATATTATCTAATACAAAAAGCCAAACATCCACAATGGTATTTTATTTTGAAATCCATATTCAATATCATCGGCTGCAATAAAAGCATTTTCAATGTTCTTAATTTGCTTACCAGACTTGTCTTTTCCTCCTATCTCAAAAGCATACTTTTCATTTACTAAAAAATCAGTTGCTTCATGATAACTTAAATTGTTATGGTATGCTAATTGATTGGAAAAAAAAGTTTCCCTTACATTACCACTATTAATTTTAGAAGGGGATAAAACATACATCAGATTGGTATTTTCCAGGTATATTTTGGCTGGTTTTTGTAATTTACTATTGCCTTTAGCTTCTTTATATAGGTTAGTTGTCAGTCCAATTTCTTCTAAGTAATGTAAATAGTTCATCAAAGTCGATCGGTTTATTCCAATTTTAGCACTTAAATTGCTCACATTAGGAATAAACGGTACCGATTCAGAAATAATAGCCAACAATTGTTTTATTTTATGAATATACCCCAAATCAACGCCTCGTAACAAAGGCAGCTCAATTTCGAGCATCATATTGATCACTTCTTCCAAACGTTGCCAATACAATTCAGGTTGCTCTTTATAGAAAGGATAATAACCATACTTCAAATAGGCTCCAAAATATTGATAAGGTTTTATTTCAGCATTAATCAAAGTCGCTTCCGATAAATGATCTTCCAGAATATGCTCTAAAGACAAACGCTCAAAATGTATCCCTGTTTCTAACGAAATGTATTCTCTAAAAGAAAGTCCCTGAAGGTGATATACAATAGCTCTTCTACTCAAATCAAATCGGGCATTTAAAATTTCCAAAAGAGAAGAACCAGTAAAAACCACTTTCAATTCCGGATAATCATCATAAATATTTTTGAGCTCCTGTGCCCAGTTGGCATATTTATGAACCTCATCCAAAAACAAATACTTACCCCCTTTTTTAACAAATTCATCGGCCAAATCAACCAAAGTGGTATTGCTAAATCCTATAGAATCTAAACTTACATATAGTGATTTTTCTAACTCTTTACTAAAGTTCAGCTTCATATACTGCAAGAGCAATGTTGTTTTGCCTACGCCTCTTGCCCCTTTAATCCCAATTAATCGGGCTTCCCAATTGACATCATTAATAAAACTCCGGACAAATTGAATAGACGTATTTTGTAATTTTTTTTGATATTTCTCAAATAATTTCTCCATAATGATCTATTAAGAATACAAATATATAACTATTTTGCTTGTTACAGTATACAATAATTTAATTGTTTTATTCATAAGACTATACAAAATTTAAAAGATCGCTTGTTCTCTAAATGCTTGTATCTATGAGATTTGTGCCTCTATTTGCTGTTATCAACAACCAGGAGATGTGAGAGGGTTTGTGGTACGTTAACACCAATCAGAGAAAATTTTAACCCATGTCTGAACCATGATTCAGATGATTTATGGGATTATTATAATAAATGAGCAATCAAATATTCCGAACTATCGACAAATCATCCTTGCAGAATCTTTAAACCCTCTCTTTTGGAGAGGGCAGCACTAGACTTGAAACCAGCAGTGCCGTACACAGGGTGAGGCCCCCTAAAAAGCAGTTCATACTACAGCAAAATTTCCTGCCCGTCGAAATGAGATGGACAGTTTGTACACTGAACAGAGGGTAAATGGTACGGTGATAACACCGACCAGAGGGAATACCGACCAGAGGGAAATCGCCTATGTGATTTCGGAAGTCTTTCCTCTGGTTGGTGTTATCCACACCAGGAGATGTGAGAGGACTTTGGTACTATGGTAAGGTAACACCAACCATAGGGAATTGCAACACTGTTTATTGCCCTTCCGATTCCGGCCTCCGCGCCGGAATCTCCTTAATTTTTATTTGTTGAGCTGTCATCGTGGCGGAGGCCACGACCCCATCCACAAATAGACAATTTATCCTTGCAGAATCTTTAAACCCTCTCTTTTGGAGAGGGCAGCACTAGACTTGAAACCAGCAGTGCCGTACACAGGGTGAGGCCCCCTAAAAAGCAGCTCATACTACAGCAAAATTTCATACCCGTCGAAATGAGATGGACAGTTCGTACACTGAACAGAGGGTAACTGGTACGGTGATAACACCGACCACAGGGAATGGCTTACAATATAAATCATTCATTTTAAAAGTTACATTTCGCGTCTCTGCGTCTTAGCGAGAGTATTATCCTTTGGTTGGGGAGCACCAATCAGGAGATGTGAGAGGGTTTGTGATACTATGGTACGGTGATAACACCGACCAGAGGGAAAAGGGAGAGGATGGAAAATATTTATGATTTTAACCTCCCCCTGCAACCGCACCAAGCCGATACACCCCCCTCCGAAGGGGGATAGCGTGATGCCTATAAATTTGAGTTCAAAGCAAATTTTGTTTTAAAGTACTACTCATCAGAATCACATTAATCAAAAAAATCACAGTTCAGACAAAATCGGCAAAAGTGAAGACGGAATCTACTTTCCAATCGCCTATGTGATTTCGTAAGTCTTTCCCCACCCATCGACAAATAGACAAATCAAATGGATCAAAGAACAAAGAGCAATGAATAAAGACAAGACACGTAGCTTCAAATGAATTACTCATCCCATTTGCTAACCCGATAGCTATCGGGTTGCTAATTTTCTCATTTACTCAATTGTTAACCCGATAACTATCGGTACACAATTCCACAGGTTCTTCCTTATACTTTCCTTAGCTATTGTTGTGCTCAAATGCTTCAAAACGCCATTTAGCCCAACAAAAGCTCAACAAAGACCGAACAAGAGCACAACAAATCCTCAAAAAGGGGGTCAAAGGAGGTCAAAACGGGTTCAAAGAGGCTCAGCTATTTCAGGGCTCCCTGGCGGTACTTACTTTCGTTCAGCAGCACAGCGTACCGGTGCGAATTAAAGGGTGCTGATTGTTAAACATTTTAAATTTTAAATGATATGGGAACATATAAAAAAGGAATATTAGGCTCATTTTCCGGCAAGGTCGGAACAGTAGTGGGCAGTAGTTGGAACGGTATTGAGTATATGCGCAGTTTGCCTAAACCATCAAGAAAAGCACCAACGGATCTGCAAATGCTCCAGCGGGCAAAACTGGGGATGGCCACCGGCTTTCTCCAGCCAATCAGCGCATTGATCAACATAGGATATAAAGGTCTTGCCATCCGGCAGACTCCTTTCAACGTGGCTACCTCCCAGTTTCTTGCAGAGGCAATCACCGGAATTTATCCTGATCTGATGATCGATTATCCAAAGGTATTGATCAGTAAGGGTAACCTGACCGGTCCCTGGGGGCCGGCTGTCACTTCTGCTGCAAGCAAAGTAAATGTTACCTGGCAGGATAATTCTGCTTCAGGAACGGCCAAGCCTACGGATAAAGCGATGCTGCTGGTTTATAACCCCCTTAAGTCGCAATATGTATTTACGACCGATGGTGTGGACCGCAGCATTTTGGCGGACAGTATGGATGTACCTGCCGACTTTGTGGGCGATACCGTCCACGTTTGGATTGCTTTTATATCAGCAGATAAAAAGACGGTTTCTACCAGTCTGTATATCAGCGAAGTAGTGATTGCATAAATTCATGAGCCGGGTAATTCCCGGCTCTTTTAAGAACCCTTAATATTATCAGTCATGGCTATATTACATCATGGTATCCTGGGAGGTTTCAGCGGAAAAGTTGGAAACATTATTGGGTACAGGTATAAAAACCAGTATTGTATCCGGCAAATGCCGCGTAAATCAATCAAGCCTCCGGGCAATAGACAAATAGCGCAAAGGGAAAAATTTAAGCATTCCATGGCCTTAGTCTCTCCCCTGCGGGATCAGTTAAGTCAATTGCCTGAGAAAGGTAAAAGAAGGATTTCTGCTTTCAATTGCTGCCTGAGCAAAGTATTAACTGAAGTTATAAAGGGAACTTACCCTGAATATTCCTTCAATTATGCTGCACTTCAGCTCAGCTCCGGAAGACTCTCTGTTGGCCACTGTCATTCAGTATATGCCATAGAAAACGATCTGATCTTCCGCTGGTGTCCGGATAGCCCTGATTTCTATTTAGAAAGAAAGCTTGTCATGCTGGCCTACAATCCGCTTAGAAAGGAATGGGCTTCCGATACCCTTGAACTTAGATCGGATGACAGCATGGGCATACTTAGTTTGCCATGCAGCTTTACAGGCGAGCATGTGGAGGCCTATATGTATTTCATTAATGGGGATGGCAAAGCGGTATCAGACAGTAAGTACCTGGGATCTGTGAATTTACCAGATACTCCTTTTTCAGAAACACTTATTAACCTTAATTAATCATCTTAAAATCAAAATCATGGAACTTATTCAAAAATATTATCTCCCCTGGCATTTTCCTTTAAGAAAGGAATTAGCCGGGATCATTGTGATCATTGTGATCTTCCTGTTTTTCCCATATATCATTCGCACAATAGATGTTACGGCCGCCGCGATCGATCCCGGGATATTCAGTGCAATTATTCTGGCTGTATCGGCAATCCTGATCTTCAAATCTGTAACCTGGTGGATCATCACAGCCATCTGGCCGGTGTTTGCAGAATATTCAAACGAACATTTTGAACGGAATTTTAAATCCTTACAATCATGGCAAAAAGTAATTATTTACCTCGGATTCTACTTGCTGGTACTCTTTGCCTTTGTGGCTACGCTTGCAGCGATAGTATAGTTGTCAGTTGTCAGTTGCCTGTTGTCAGTAAAAGGTTGGTTCAGAAGGAGATTGATTCTCCGATTTGGAAACAGAAAGATGAAAGCCCAAAACCCATTGCTCAAGGCTCAGCTCAGAAAAGGCATCAGGTAACGGGTGTCAGGAATAAGGATCAAATTCTCTCAGGAGTAAAATCTCGCATCCCGACAACTGATAACAGACAACAGATAACTAACATCGGACAACAGATAACCGACCTCAGATTTCAGCAACGAGATAACTATCGGGTAACAACCAAAAGAATCTATGACTCCCAAATTGGTATCCGTGAACAAGGCATTAATACCGGTACGCAGGTTGAAGAATATCTAAAATATGTGAACCTGAAAAAAGGCCAGCCCTGGTGCGCGGCTTTTATCTGCTGGGTTTTCGGGCAGGCAAGGATTGAGAATCCGTGCTCGGGCTGGTCACCGGACTTGTTTAAGGGTAATAAATTGATCTGGGATAGAGCTGAAAGCAGAAAGCTGAAAGCCAAAAGCTTGTCAGGTGAGTCAGGAACCAACCTGCCTGCCGGTCAGGCAGGGAGCCAGGACCCGATAGCTATCGGGTCAAGACACTCACGCATAGCATACATCTATCCGCCCAGCCAGACAACAGGTAACAGACAACAGACAACACCTAAAACCGGTGACATCTTTGGACTATTCTTCCCCGATAAAAACCGCATTGCCCATGCCGGTTTTATTGATCAATGGGACGGGACCTGGCTGATTACGGTTGAGGGGAATACGAATGTTTCGGGTGGCAGGGAGGGAGATGGGGTCTATAGAAAAAGGAGGTTGGTTAAATCTGTTTATCAGGTGGCAAGGTATCTGTAGAAAGCTGAAAGGTAAAAGCTGAAAGGTAAAAGCAGCAAATTGTAATGTTCAGAGCAAGATTAATAAGGTTGGCATTGTTTTGGAACACGCGACACGCGTGCACCAGCCACCAGCCTTGGAATAAAATTTAACAATCATGAAAATCAATAAAATTACTTTAGGATATACTTTTGGGGGTGCTTTGTTCATTTCAATGACTTTAACATCATGCCAGATCGATAAATTTCTTAATCGTCAGAAAAGCAAAACGGAAATGGCAGAGGATCAGAAAATCATGATTACTACAGAGCTTCAGACCAGGTTACAAGATAGCCGCACTATCCGATTATCTGATTCTCTTGGCCATACTTATCAGGTAGATATTTTTCCTTTGGATACATTTAGTTTTTCACCGAAAAATGGATTTAAAGGAAAAGCATTCAGTATCAGTATTAAAGGAAAACAAAATATAGTAAAGAGTCTTATTGACAGTTCAAATCGATCTCAGGATGTCCATAACCTTGAAAAGGATAATATTGAATTTAGTCGGAATATGGAACATAATACAGATTTAAAAAATAAGGAAAAGGAAAGCAGAATTGCATTTTCAAAAATCATTATGGTTCTGCTTGGCCTGTTAATACTGATAGCTGGGTGGCGATACTGGAAGCGTATGACTGCAATGTAAATGAGGTTTTGCAAAATTTCATATTCATGGGATGAGATTCTTCGTCGCCTCACAATTCTACTAACCCGATTGCTATCGGGTTGAGAAATTCGGCTGGCTCCTCTGAATGACAATCGTTACAAAATGCTCAATACCCCCATCGACAAATTGGCAAATTAACTCATCGACAAATTATTCTTCCCATTTGCGAAGACGAAATCACTTTCTGCTCGCACATGTGATTTTCCAGGTCGTATTTTCAGACCCGATAGCTATCGGGTTGCGAATTTATCTAGGCACCATGCCGGTTAAATTCGTCAGTCGCCATTTTCGCCTGTCGCCATTTTTGGACTGTGACTGACGAAATCTACTTTCCGCTCGGCCAGGTGATTTCGCAAGTCTTTACCCTCACTGTCAAATAAACAATTCATTACATCCTAAATTATCCTTGCAATAGCTTTAAACCCTCTCCCTCGGAGAGGGCAGCTCTAGCCTTGAAACCAGCTTTACGTACAGAGCGTGAGGCTCTAATAAGCACTCCAGATTGATTTTACTCCTTGTTTTCCCGCCCTTCCCAAATCATAGGATTCCGGCTGGTATGAAACAGTGCAAGAATATCGACGTATTGATGATGGTCATCAATTGTAAAATGTATCATAAATGGAAATTTTTCAATTACCACACATCGAACCTCATTATAGCGTATGGAATAGATTCCGGCAGTAGTTTTTAACTTGTTGATCTGTTTTACAACCTGCTTCTCAAACCTTGAGCCTAATCCATCCACTTGATCTTCGTACCATTTCGTAGCTTTTTTTAAATCGTCAATAGCTTCAGAATGGATCCGTATCTTATAGTCCGGCATTCAGGAATTAAGTTTTTTGGAAACTGCATCCCAATCATGAAGAACCTGTGAATTAGACCGTGCTGTCTTAATTCTTTCGTAAACGAGCTTTTGATGCTCAACAGGAATAGATATATCTTCCTTCCAGATCATCTCGTTTAGCTCCAGTTTTTCTGATGGACTTAACTTCCTTACTGCATCCAGTAACTGCGTAAATGATAATTCTGCTGCAATCATAATAACAAATTTAATGAATATTTCCTACAACAGCAATGCAATAAGGTTCACAGCAGCAGTATGGGAATGAGTTCCTTAGTCGACGCACAATCTGAGCAAATCAAAAAATCATCTGGCTCCGCCAGGGCGGATGATAAAATTTATCCTTGCAAAATCTTTAAACCCTCTCCCTCGGAGAGGGCAGCTCTAGTCTTGAAACCAGCAATTCCGTACGAAGGGTGAGGCCCTCAAATTGCATGAAGATTTACTCTACTTATTTTAAATTAGATTTTCAAGTTTCTTGGTCATAGGATGTGATTCTTCGTCGCCACATAATTTTACTAAGCTGAGAATATCCTCTGGATCCTTTGAATGAGATAAGAAGTAAGACGCGAAGACGAAATCACTTTCTGCTCGCACATGTGATTTTCCAGGTCGTATTTTCAGACCCGATAGCTATCGGGTTGCGAATTTACCTAGGCACCATGTCGGTTAAATTCGTCAGTCGCCATTTTTGGATTGTGACTGACGAAATCTACTTTCCGCTCGGCCAGGTGATTTCGCAAGTCTTTACCCTCACTGTCAAATAAACAATTCATTACATCCTAAATTATCCATGCAATATCTTTAAACCCTCTCTTCCGGAGAGGGCCAGGATGATCATGGCATCAACGGCTCAGTAATAAGGGTGAGGCCCTAAAAATGCTCCATTAATGTTATACATGAAATTTCAAGAGTAGCAAGAAACGGCAAATAAATCCTGCTTCAGCAAAATTTCGTGCTCTTGGTGATGAGATTCTTCGTCGCCGCACAATTCTACTAACCCGATTGCTATCGGGTTGAGAAATTCGGCTGGCTCCTCTGAATGACATACATAACAATTCCGGCAGCCCCTATTGCCCCTCCGATTCCGGCCCCCGCGCCGGAATCCCCTTTATTTTAAATGTTGCGCTGTCATCGTGGCGGAGGCCACGACCTCATTATATCTATACTGTTTTCCCTCTTACTGGTGTTTCATTAACCAAAAGATATTAGAGGACTTATGGTGCGGTGACAACACCGACCAGAGGGAACCAAAAAATATAAAAGGACTTATTGTACTATGGTACGGTGACAACACTGACCAGAGGGAACGTGACTGACGAAATCGACTTTATAATCACCTATGTGATTTCGTAAGTCCTTTTCCTCCCGATAGCTATCGGGATGCTAATTTGCTCAATTATCCATTCAACTGTCAACTGTCAACAAATCAAATTTTCACCTCCGTATTCCCACCCTTACTCAAGGTAATATCCACCGGTTCATTCGTTTTCCATGAGCCTCTTGTAAAGTCAGGAACGTCTATGGAATTGGAGCGGTTCTTCACTGACCACTCACTTAAAGGGAAAATAGAGCTCCACAATGCCGCATCATAAACATCCTGATCGACAGGCAATCCATTACGAAGACAGTCAATATTATGCCAATCCATTAAAAAGTCCATCCCTCCATGCCCTCCAACCTGCTTTGCCAGTTCTCCAACTTTTTTAACAATTGCGGGCTCATATTTCTTTTCAAGCACTTTAAACTCCTCCTCAGAAATCCAGCCTTCATGACCGGTTGAGATCTTACCCGGAAGCGGGTATTTCTGGGCAGTACCCTTGGTTCCGCTAATCAGATGTATTCTGGAATAGGGGCGAGGAGAGGTAACATCATGCTGCAGCATAATCGTTTTGCCTTTATTGGTACGAATGGTGGTGGTATTCATATTGCCATTAAAAGGCTTTCCAACAAATTGCTTATAGATATCATCAGTAGCAGCCAGTTTCTTTGCCGTATCACCCATCATAAAATCATTCGTAGAAACAGAAACCAGATAGTCCATTTTATCACCACGATTAATGTTCATTACCTGACTCACCGGCCCAAGGCCATGCGTAGGATATAAATTACCTTGTCGGCTGGCATCCATTCTTAGTCGCCAGAAATCATAATATTTATCTTTTGAAAAGTCGCCGGCCAAAAGGTCATGGATATAGGCACCTTCTGCATGAACAATCTCCCCAAAAAATCCCTGTCGCGCCATATTGAGTGTAAGTAACTCAAAAAAGTCATAGCAGCAGTTCTCCAGTATCATACAATGCTTCTTGTTTCGCTCAGAACTTTCTACCAATTGCCAGCATTCCTCAATTGTAGTAGCAGCCGGTATCTCAGTACAGGCATGCTTGCCATGATCCATTGCATAAACAGCCATTGGAGCATGTAATGCCCAGGGAGTTGCAATATAAACCAGATCGATATCATCCCGTTCGCAGACTTTTTTCCAGGCTTCAGGATTTCCGGTAACCAGCTCAGGTTTCTGACCAGATGCTTCAATACGCTTAAATGCTGCATTTGCCTTTTCAGGACGCAGATCGCAAATTACTTTAATCTCAACACCCCCAATCTTACTCATACGTTGCACAGCGCCAGATCCCCGGTTTCCGGTACCTATAAATGCAATTCGAACAGTTTCGAGTTTTGGAGCAGCATAGCCTGACATGTTAAACTTCTGAGGTCGCTTCAGAAAATCAGACGAATCAAGATTTTCATTTCTATCGGATGAAAATGCAGATAAACTGCTTAGCATTGTTACACCGGCAACAGCCGGAACGGCCTGTTTAATAAAGTCTCTGCGATTATTTTTCATGGGGTTCTTTGTTAATGAACATGAGGAGAAATTTAAGAAGAATTTTGATGGGATGTATAGAAGAGCTTGAATAAAATATAAATAAGGTGAGTTCGAAATTAAATTTTGCTGTGACAAGTTTAAATTGATTGATTTTTCTCTCGTTTTAGAAAGCAAGACCCGTGCTTCTTCAGTCATGGCAGTCCCGTGTTCTGCCCTAGTTTTTGCCCATAAATTCCATTTTTAGATAAAAATTTGCTTGGGCAAAAAAGCTAGAGCTGCCACCCGGGTTTATTATAAATGGCCAATGGTTATTTTGCCTGTTTGCACCTTTGCTAGCGCACGCGCAATGTCATTATTTAAGGTTAAGTTCAACTCTGCCGATTGCCCTTTCAATTCGAAATTTTCTCTATGACCCAGAATGGGTCACATGTTTATAGAACAATTTTCAACGAAAAAATCCCGACCCCGAAGGTCGTATGTGGTATTGGTAGACATACGACCTCCTCCGGGGTCGGCTAATCTATTATTACATGTGGCCTCTACAGGGCAAATGGGCAAAACGGTACCAAACAGAAATCTTGAATGCTTAAATAATGACATTGCGCGCGCACCAGCAGCTCCGGGTAAAATAAACCTTGCCGGAGGAGGTAGCTTACGGCAGTTTCCCTGTGTTTGGTGTTCCCGGTGGTTGGTGTTATCACCGACCAATGATATGATCGTGCTTGGTACGGTGAGAACACCGACCAGAGGGGAACGCGATTTCTTGCCGGAACTACTCCGGAGGAAAGGGCTGAACTAGCCTATATTACACAGGTATTGCTTTCCAAAATCTAATAGTATTGCCTCCTGAGCATTATCTGATCAATTATACCCTGATTTTTAATCATCCTTTTATCTAACTCAGGTTTCATAGTATATTATATATATAAAATCAGTAATTTAATTTCACCAAACAACAAGGCAAAAGGAATGACAAAGCAAACCGGAAAAGAAAATAATACAGAACTAAGTAAACCACAGAGACTTCTATCCATTGATGCATTACGTGGATTTGATATGCTGCTGATTTCAGGCGGAGGAACATTTCTCGTTCTACTTGAGAACAAAACCGGTTTAGCCTGGATCGACTGGATTGCAGCCCAACTGAAGCACCCTGCATGGAATGGCTTTACATTTTATGATTTTATCTTTCCACTATTCCTTTTCATCGCCGGAGTATCCATGGCATTTTCGCTGAATAAGGGGATAGAAATGGGCCTTTCAAAAGCTGAATTATACAAAAAAGCATTCTGGAGAATGCTCATTTTAGTCATTCTTGGAATTCTTGATAAAAATCAGCCTGTCACATTTTTTGAACCCAGCCAGATCAGGGTTGCCAGTGTGTTGGGCAGAATAGGTGTGGCCGGATTTTTTGCCAGTCTGTTGTATTTGAACTTTTCCCGCCTTCACAGGATATTCTGGGTCGCCGGAATTCTGCTGCTTTATTATGCAGCTTTATTCCTTATACCTGTTCCGGGCTATGGTGCAGGGAATTTAAGTATTGAAGGAAACCTTGTGGGATGGATCGACAGAAATTTCCTGCCGGGACGGCTCCTGCAAAAAATTTATGATGAGAACGGACTCATCACTCAGCTACCTGCTCTTTGCCTGACTGTAATGGGCTCAATGGCGGGGGATGTTCTTCGCTCAGATCGAAAAGAGGGTAAAAAATTGCAGATTCTCCTGCTGGCAGGTATTGCAGGTATAGGTCTCGGACTCTTTTGGGGCTTGCATTTCCCAATTAACAAGCATCTTTGGTCGAGCTCATTCATTATGCTCACTGCCGGAATGGCCTTTTTAATACTCAGCCTTTTCTATTATGTGATTGACGTATTGAAATACCAGCGCTGGGCTTTCTTTTTCCAGGTAATTGGAATGAATTCATTAACCATTTATCTGGCCTATCATTTCATTGATTTTGAACACACCTCTTATGCACTTTTTGGAGGACTTTATGCACCACTTCCCGAGCAGTTTCATGATGCACTTAAAGCACTTGGAGCCCTGGTCCTGGTGTGGTCAATGATGTATTTTCTGTATAGGAAGAAGATTTTTATTAAGATCTAAGTTGTAAGTAATACGTTGTAGGTAATAAGTTTTAGATTCAGCTATTCATTACTATTCTACTCAATGTCTCACTGTCCGTAGAGTTAGCGCAGCGCTCTACGGATTATTAAATAAATAAGAGTCTTCAGACTCGTTTCTCAAAAAAAAATTTACTGTCTGTTGTTTAGCACAGTGTTCTCACTGTACTGACTGTGCAAGGAGGAGTCAGGAGACTCGTCACCATTGGAGAATCCGTAGAGACGCTGCGCTTAACCCTACAGACAGTACTGCGTTCCTGAAAATTATATGAAGCACACGCGACACGCGTGCGCTCAATGTCATTATTTAAGGATAAATTACGCGTCAATTACAAAGGAGGTTCTCGCTTTCGCGAGAATGACAACTCCTTGTGTCTCGAGAGGAGATACGGCTCAAGGCCGGAATTGGAGTCTTATCAATAGCTGATTTATACATCGAAAAGGCCTTTTTTCGGTACTCACTCCGATCCTGACGAATTCAGGATCTCCCCTAATATTAAATATTGAACTGTCATCGTGGCGGAGGCCACGACCCCCTTTTCTGCTTAACTTAATGACATTGCGCGTGCGCTAGCAAACAAACCTAACCGAACCTATTCTTCTGTTTCTGATTCAGAACGTCCTTTCATCAAAGCACTACGGTCCATTTTGCGCATCAAACTATAGATCACCAGCAAAAATCCAAGACCAAATGCAACTGTTCCAATGACCATAGCCCAACCATATTTGAATTCTTCTGCTTCCATAAGGTAATATCCAAGGAAGTTAAATGCAATTCCAATAAGGATTAACCAAAGGCCGCGACGCATGTATTTATTTCCCATAAAACTCAATCAGTTTAATACAAAGGTAAGCAAAATACTTATTTTGAATTCTGTTTCGTCCTAATGCTGATTAATGATTTCAAAAATCTGCATTTTAAGCCTTAAATTTCTTAACTTTGCATCCTTAAATTTTGAGGTTTAAAGCACTGATGTACAAAGAATATAAGCAACTTGATCTATCAAAAACCGGGAAAGAAATTTTAGAATACTGGAAACAAAACCAGGTATTCGATAAAAGTATTTCCAACCGGCCTGCTACAAAACCTTATATCTTTTATGAAGGTCCTCCATCCGCAAACGGGATGCCGGGAATACATCATGTGATGGCCCGTTCCATCAAGGATATTTTCTGTCGCTATAAAACCCTGAAAGGTTATCGTGTAGAACGTAAAGGTGGTTGGGATACCCACGGTTTGCCGATTGAACTGGCTGTTGAGAAAAAGCTGGGAATTACAAAAGATGATATAGGCAAATCAATTAGTGTTGACGATTACAATGCCGCTTGCCGTACTGAAGTGATGAAATACACTGATGTCTGGAACGACCTTACCGAGAAAATGGGTTATTGGGTTGATCTTGAAAATCCGTACATCACCTATGAAAATGAATATATCGAAACGCTTTGGTGGATACTGAAGCAGTTTCATGAAAAAGGCCTTTTGTACAAAGGTTATACCGTACAGCCCTACTCGCCTGCTGCAGGCACCGGATTAAGTTCTCATGAATTGAATCAGCCCGGTACTTACAAAATGCTGAAGGATACTTCCATCGTTGCTCAGTTTCATTTAAAAAAGGATCAGGATCATCCCATAATGGATATTCTTTTTGAAAATGGGGAAGAGGATACTGTTATTCTTGCATGGACGACTACCCCATGGACCTTACCATCGAACTGCGCCCTTGCTGTAGGAGCTTCAATCTCTTATGTAAAAGTCAGCACCTTCAATCCATATACCTTTAAACCGGTTAGTGTTATTCTGGCAAAGGATCTTGTTTCAAAATACTTCAAGGATGAAAGCAAAGCGTTGTCTTTCGACAATTATAAAGCTGGCGACAAACTCATTCCATGGAAACTAGTAGCTGAATTTCAGGGCTCTGACCTTGTCGGACTTCATTATCACCAATTGATGCCTTATGTCAGCAATGCTGATCTTGAGAAAAATGCTTTCCGTGTTATTCCGGCCGACTTTGTAACTACTGAAGATGGTACCGGTATCGTGCATACAGCTTCTGTCTTTGGTGCGGATGACTTCAGGGCAGCCCGTGAAAACAATGTACCATCGGTGATGATTACTGATGATAAAGGAAATGAACTTCCTCTTGTCGACAAACAAGGACGTTTTGTTGAGGAGGTGACTGATTTTGCAGGTAGATTTGTAAGAGAAGAATATTACAGTGATGAAGTCCGCAAAGACCCCGATTTCAGGCCCACAGATGTACTCATTGCAATTAAACTCAAAGAAGATAATAAGGCTTTTGATGTTAAGAAATACGAACACAGTTACCCGCATTGCTGGCGTACTGATAAGCCTGTTCTCTATTATCCTTTGGATAGCTGGTTTATTAAAACCACAGCGGTAAAAAACCGCCTTGTTGAGCTGAATAAGACTATTAACTGGAAACCTGAATCAACCGGTACCGGCCGATTCGGTAACTGGCTCGAAAACCTGGTGGACTGGAATCTTTCCCGTTCAAGATATTGGGGTACACCCTTGCCAATCTGGAGGACAGTTGACGGAGCTGAGGAAACGTGTATTGGTTCTGTTGAGGAACTCCGGTCGGAGATCAAAAAAGCAGTGGCAGCCGGGTTTATGGATGCTGCATTTGAGATCAATGATATGCACCGTCCTTATGTGGATGATGTCATCCTTGTTTCCAAAACAGGCGAGAAAATGACCCGTGAGACTGATCTGATTGATGTCTGGTTCGATTCAGGAGCCATGCCTTATGCCCAGTGGGGACTACCACCAACGGCAGAAGGTAAAAATGGCAATATAAGTCCGGAAGCATTTTTAGAATACTGGAATAAACAAGCAGGATCAGATGGCGAATCCGGTTCAATCTACCCTGCCGATTTCATTGCAGAAGGAGTTGATCAAACCCGCGGATGGTTCTTTACCCTGCATGCCATTGGGGTGATGCTTCATGATAGTATTTCATTTAAAAATGTTGTTTCAAATGGTCTTGTTCTCGACAAGAACGGCAACAAGATGTCCAAACGTCTGGGAAATGCTGTTGACCCTTTTGAGACCATTGAAAAATATGGTGCAGATCCTACCAGATGGTATATGATCAGCAATGCATCACCATGGGATAATCTGAAATTCAATATTGAAGGGATAGATGAGGTTCGCCGCAAATTTTTCGGAACCCTGCATAATACTTATGCATTCTTCGCTTTATATGCCAATATTGATGGCTTTAGTTATAAAGAGGAAGATATCAAAGACCGCCCTGAAATTGACCGATGGATCATTTCCTTATTGAATTCCCTGTGCCTTGAAGTGGACAATTATTATGCAGATTTTGAACCAACACGTGCTACGCGGGCAATTCAGAATTTTGTGGATGAACATTTGAGCAACTGGTATGTGCGTTTATGTCGCCGGCGATTCTGGAAAGGTGAATACACCGAAGACAAGATCTCGGCATACCAGACACTTTATACCTGTTTGAGTACCATTGCCAAATTAATGTCGCCTGTTGCACCATTCTTTAGTGATCGTTTATTCATAGACCTGAACAAAGCAAGCGGAAAAGAAAAGGTTATTTCAGTTCACCTGGCAGACTTCCCGGTTTATAATGAGGTGCTGGTAGACAAAGATCTGGAAGAACGTATGGCATTAGCACAGGATATCTCCTCGCTGATACTCTCGCTTCGTAAAAAGGTAAGTATCAATGTAAGACAGCCATTGAGTAAAGCGATGATCCCGGTATTGGACAAAAGCTTCAAAGTAAAGGTTGAGAAGGTAAAAGATCTTATCCTATCTGAGACAAACCTGAAGAGTATCGAATACATTACCGATACCTCCGGAATCATCAGCAAAAAAATAAAACCAAATTTTAAAGCTTTAGGCCCGAAAGTTGGTAAGGATATGAAACTTGTGGCAGAAGTATTAAATACCATGTCACAACAGGATATCAGCCGATTTGAAAATGAAGGTTTTATTGCTATTCCGGGAACTTCATATGTGGTAGATCTTGCAGATGCAGAAGTCCTGGCAGAAGATGTTCCGGGATGGCAGGTGGCTAACCTTGGAAACTTAACTGTTGCCTTGGATGTTACGCTAACAGAAGAATTGAAGCAGGAAGGGATTTCAAGAGAATTGGTAAACCGCATCCAGAATCTCAGAAAAGAGCTTGGTTTTGAGGTGACAGATAAGATCAGGGTACTAATAAAAGACCATCCATATATTTCTGAAGCCCTGAAAAATAATTTAAGCTATATTTGCGCGGAAATTCTGGCTGACTCATTGGAGCTTGTGACAGATCTTGATTCGGGTGAAACAGTGAGCATTGATGATAAGGATTTAATAATACAAATAAACAAAGGATAGAAATGGATAAGCACGAAAAAACTAGATATTCCGATACAGAATTACAGGAATTTAAAGATCTCATTATTGAGAAACTACGTAGCTCAAAAGAAGAATTAGCTGCCTTAACACAATCGTTAAGCAATCCGAATATGAACGGGACGGATGATACTGCAGGAACCTATAAAACTCTTGAAGATGGTTCGGCAACTCTTGAAAAAGAATCAATTAATCAGTTAGCAGCACGCCAGAGAAAGTTCATCGATAACCTCGAAAGTGCTTTGGTTCGTATTGAAAATAAAACCTATGGCGTTTGCAGAGAAACTGGCAAACTAATTCCAAAAGAACGTTTACGTGCTGTTCCGCATGCAACTTTAAGTATGGAAGCTAAATTGAAACAGGCATAAATGAAAGCTTATACCAAGCCATTTGTTGCAATTTTTCTTATTCTTTTAGCCGACCAGGCCTTAAAATTCTGGATTAAGCTTAATATGTCCTTAGGCCAGGAGTACAAAATATTTGGCAACTGGGCGATTATACATTTCACAGAAAATAATGGAATGGCTTTCGGTATTGAGTTTGGGGGTGAAGCAGGAAAACTTGCTTTGTCACTATTCCGAATTGTAGCTGTTTGCGGGATTGGTTACGGACTGGTCCATTTAATCAAGAAGAAGTACCATCGCGGACTGATTATGAATCTTGCGCTCATATTTGCAGGGGCATTGGGAAATATCATTGATTCTACTTTCTATGGTGTCATATTCAATGAAAGTTCTTATTATGAGCCTTCAGTACTTTTCCCTCCTGAAGGAGGCTATTCCAGCCTGTTCCATGGCAAAGTGGTTGATATGTTTTATATTCCGATCCTGCAGGGCATCTATCCGCAATGGTTCCCTTTCTGGGCAGGTGAAGAATTTATCTTCTTCCGTCCGGTTTTCAATTTAGCCGACTCGGCTATTTCTATAGGTGTAATTCTGATACTCATTTACCAGAAACGATATTTCAAGGAAGAGAAAGAAGAAGAATTCTTTCCGCATAGCGAAAGTATTGAAGAATAAAACCGAGGCCTAAAAAGGCCTTTTTTATTGTCCAAACCGTATTTTTAGCTGAAAATCAATCTCAATTCTCAACTCTCAATTCTCAATTCTCAATTCTCCTTATGGATTTGGCACGAATTTTTCATCCAATACATATAGATTTAATTAAATAAAGAACATGAAAAACATATTAGCTATTGCCCTCTTAAGTGTATTCAGCTTAAGCGCCTTCTCACAAAACATTGATACACGCAGAAAAATTGAAGTAAACGGATCAGCCGAAGCTGAAGTAACACCGGATATTATTTATATCGGAATGTCATTGAAAGAGTATTTCAGGGATTCAAATAACAAGAAGAAAGTTGAGATCGAAGAACTTGAACGTCAGTTACAGTCGGCAGTTCTGAAAGCAGGCATTCCTCAGGAAAATTTTACGATCAACAATATCTCCAGCTATAATAACTGGTGGGAAAAGAAAAAAGCACCTGATTTTTTGGCCCGCAAACAATACCGTATCAAAGTCACTGATCTGACCAAATTCAATGAAATTATGAGTGCTGTAGATCCTAAAGGAATTGAATACAGCAATATTGAGAGCTATGATTATTCTAAAATTGAAACCCTGAAAAAAGAGCTTAAAATAAAAGCTCTACAGGCTGCAAAAAACAAAGCTGAGTATCTGATTACTTCAATTGGGGGAACTTTGGGTGGAGCAATGGAAATTCAGGAAATTAATAATGAATATTACCCTCAGCCCATGTATCGTGCAAATATGATGATGAAATCGGATGCTATGGCTACAACTGAAGCAGCGATGCCTGATATTGACTTTAAGAAGATCAAGCTCAAT
>NZ_JAUYSS010000027.1 GCF_030695525.1 Daejeonella sp.
CCTCAAAAACCGCATCCAGATCAAGTTCAAATCCCGGAAGAACCTCCGAATACACCTTTTCACTTAAGGTAAAGAGTTTAGACGGCTGGTATTTCCCCTCCACATCCAGGGTATACTTTAGTAAAGTTTTGTCTCCCGGACTTACGACCCAGTATTCTTTAACCCTGAACTCTTCGTAAATGCAGTATTTATTAAGCAGCTCCATTCTGTTATTCCCAGGCGAGAGAATTTCAATAACAATATCCGGTGCTCCCACACATCCTCGACCATCTATCTTAGCGGGATCACAAATGACACAAATGTCTGGCTGTAAAACTGTATAAATATCTTCATCAGCTTTACTTTCCTTAGCGAACCGGACATCGAAAGGTGCATAATAAATCTTACAGGGCTTATCTTTGAGATAATTATGAATGGCGGAAGAAATGTTCGCCGATATTTCCTGGTGCAAAGGAGATGGCGCAGGGCTCATTTTAAACACTTTGCCCTTAATAAGCTCCACCCTGTCATCGAAAAGCCATGTCAAATAGTTTGCATAGCTGTAGGTTAAAGACAAGTCAATATCCTCTAAAAAGAAAATCTTTTTATCCTCAGTTAAATCATGATATGCTCCGCCTTCATTACAATTATTCACATCTCAAATTTAATCAACCCGCTTGCAATTTCCTAAAAAATTTAGTTAACGGTATTTCTTCTGCCCGTCGCCGGTTAATCTGTTCAATTCTTCAACCATTGCTGAACGTCGCGGGTATTTCGTTTTTAATTTTTGTGCCACAGCAATAACATCAGCTTTAAAATGAGGCATATCTCCTATCACTATTTTCATCTTTCTTACCAGGTCTTGATACTGATTTCTCGCATTGGCGTTGTCACCATCAATTTCAAATGCAGGAAGATATAATGCAAGTAGTTCTTCGGGATATCGGGTGAAAAGATATGAATGATATCGCAGCAAAACATCCAGATCTGTTTCCTTTTTAACCAGCTCCAGAAGCCTGTCCCAATAACCTTCTTCAATATATATTGGTGCAATAGCACTCAATACAGGAGGATTTGCAGTAAACCAATATTTTCCTTTATGTCGCTCATTATCCTGGACAATTTTCTTTATAGTGCCCTCCACATAGCTTCCTAAAACCGCATTCCACTCGACTACCGGAAAAGTTGCTTTCCACTGATCATAATATTTCTTGCTAAAGCCCCTGTCAAAAGCAAAATACTTCGTGTAATGGCGGATTAGCTTCACATCATTTTCTAAAAATGCAATCCGAAGCAATTCTTTTTCCCATTGTGCGGTTGTCCCCGGATGTCCTTTTTTTTCAGCAATACCAATCCCATCCTTAATCAGCGCCTTTGCTTTAACATAATCTTTGCTGCCAACAAATTTATTAACCTCGCGCTGCCTTACCTCAATAATTTCTAAGTTTTGCCGGATTAGTTCCTCAACTTCCGCATCCTTGCCTGATGCTTTTAAGAATTCTATTTTCCTGGTTATGAAGAATTTTTTCCGGTAATCATCATACTCTCCGGTAAGATTCAGGATCTGGGTATCGATATAATTAAAAAAATCCTTCGACCGGCCAAGATCAACAGTTAGATCTTCAAAAACTTCAAACAGATCATACCCGAAATCCCCGTATTCATAGTATGATTTGTCATTTAACGTTTTAAGCAGATAACTAAAAACATCTTCTTTAAGATCCATGGGGGCATCAGCTGCAATTGTACTGATAAGAGATACTGTTTCTGAAATTACATCTCCTATATTACCATTGGAGTCATCGCTATAGGTTAAAACATCTCTCATTTCATATAATATTGTTATTGAAATAACAAATGCATCCCTGAAATTTCTTTTATGGATCAAATCTTCCACATTAACCAGGAAATTGCCTACATCCTTTGTTAATGCAAAACCGTCCCGGTATCCCACGTAACCATTATTGGAATGTTTTCGTATAACTCTCTTCAGTGCATCTGAATACTTTTTGCCCAGATCAATAGTTTCATCCCTGTCAGCAAAAGAGAGTTCAAATGATATTTTAAAATCCTTATCCCGGGAAGCGTAATCCCTGATAAATTCCTTATATTCTTTAAGAGTTATCTTTTCCAGCAGATCTTGAAAACTCAATTTCTTTTGAGCTTTCGTTTCTGAAACATCAATATTGATGATTTTCTCCTCACGAATCATGTAAAGAACGGCGATAACATGCTTACAAATAGCTCCATCATAGGGGCAATCACATGAACTTTCAATTATTTCATCTGTCTTATGCAGCTGTACCTCCACATCATAAAATTCGGAACCCTCAACCTCTGCATTCCAGAATCCTTCACTGCTCTCACTTATTTCCACGACATTTCCGCCCTCATAATACTGCTTACCCCTTTTTAAAACAGCACCGGTTATCTGATTATCAAAATTGTTTAAAGTCAGCATATTCTTAAATTGATCTGGTAAATATAAAATATGGACTGATATGAATGCGAACTCAGTGAACCGGATTTTATTGAAAACAAAAAAGCCCAAAGGAATAAGTGACGCAATATTTATTCAATGGTCCGGTTTATTTGTTTAGCTGTATTTTTACCTATTCCCGGTATTTGTTCCAGTTCTTTAACAGGCGCATTAAAAATAGCTTTTAACGTTCCGAATTTATTCAAAAGCAAGCTTGCACGGGCAGTACCTACACCCGGAAGTCCCTGCAATACATGGATCTGCCTTTTATATTTATCTTTTAGTTTGCGGGAATAAGGAAAGGGTCGGGGATATAATTGTTTACACCCATACGATTGAACTTGTCTGGCGGCATACAAGATAAGCCTGGCAGTTTCTTCAGGATTTCTGGAACGGAGTAATGGTATTTTGAATATAAGTGAAAGAGAAACCAAGGCTCCCTGGATTGCTTCCCGTGTCAGCCCAAAAGATTGTACCATACTGGCAGTACCTTCCAATATAATCATACTTTGCATGGACACAGATGCCAATTTCCCTGCCTGATTAAACAAACGGCCATCCTTAATGGATGCAGATAAGTCAGTTATCGTCTTTCTTTCTACTAACAGATAGTCGCCTACCTGGTAGTCACCTGCAGGCAGGCTAGAGAAATGTATGGTTGTACCTTTGTCTTTCCTTAAAACCTCCAGCAAAATTTCGTTAGACTCCCTGTTGTCTATTTTAACGATAAACATACACTTGATATTCACAGATTATAAAAATAATTTTTACACAGTTAATTCCTTAACAATCAATCCTCAAAAACCGCATCCAGATCAAGTTCAAATCCCGGAAGAACCTCCGAATACACCTTTTCACTTAAGGTAAAGAGTTTAGACGGCTGGTATTTCCCCTTCACATCAAGGGTATACTTTAGCAAAGTTTTGTCTCCCGGACTTACAACCCAGTATTCTTTAACCCCAAACTCCTCATAAATACCATATTTATAGAGCAATTCCATCTTATTATTACCCGGCGATAAAATTTCAACCACAATATCAGGTGCTCCAATACATCCTTTGTCATCAAGTTTCGTCCCATCACAAATCACACAAATATCCGGCTGCAAAACTGTATAAATATCCTTATCCGCTTTACTAGCCTTATAGAATCTCACATCAAATGGAGCGGTATATATTTTACAGGGTTTCCCCAACAGAAAATTATAAATTATAGAAGAAATATGAATGGAAACCTGCTGATGTATCCGCGCAGGACCATATACCTTAAATACCTTCCCTTTTATTAGTTCGATACGATCATCAAAAAGCCAATTTAAATAATGAGCATAGCTGTAAGTTAAAGACAAGTCAATATCCTCAAATGCCAAAACTTTTGTTGATGGATCAGGTTTAATATAGGTTTCAGACTTAGTCATAAGGATTTGTTCTACTTATAAATTTAATTATAAATAATCCCAATTCCTAAAGAAATTAGTAAACGGTTACACACCGCCTGCACTAATATTTACCGTTTACACAATCACTACTACCAGTGCGAGCCAGCAGTGTAATAAATCATATAATTTCATTCAGGCTTTATAATCATGTGATTTTTAAAACATAAATCTTTAACTATGAAAAAGATATCTTCTAATAATCCCCCCCTGAGTTTTGATCCGGATGAAAATAAGCGGATGGAAAATGAACTATTACAATTAAAATTAAAAGCTGAGCTGGGTGTAGAGGCGCATATTTCCTCTAACACACCCCCCTCAATCGAAAATATATTCCTTAAGAATATGCTTGCTTTTGAGGCTGGACTGGCTGCAGCAGAAGAGGTCAGGATATTTGAGCTGATTGGAAAGCCGGATTTTATACCTGAAGCTAAACTGGATGACATTTCAATTGAACTAGCATTAAATAATTTAATGGATTTAATAAACGGGAAACAGATCGCTCTCGACTTTTTAGGAAATTATGACCTCCGCCTTAAATATAAATTTATCACCGAAGAATTATTTGAAGAGAAAGTAATGAATGTGCAGCTTCCCGGGATGATTATGCATTTTATTTATGAAGAATTCCACCCCAATCATAAACTGGATATTGAGCATAAAGCAGCGAAATTTATCACTTCCTGGTTCAGTCAGGATCAGGAACAGCTCTCCTTTAGTCTTGCTGATCTATTGGTATTACCTGATAGAAGGGTTTGGAAAAAAGATAAGGTAATGAACAGGTTCACCAAAGTTTTTGATTCTTATCCACAATTTAAGAATGGTAAATATACTATTGAAGATATTAATTTTGAGATTCGGGAAGAAATAGGATTGGCCTATGCAGAAGGGCAGATGCATTATACTGCCTTCACAGAAAATCATGATAGTATTCAGTTTGAAGGCCCGTTCAAATTGTATTTTACTCTGGAGTATGAATGGTGGTCAATTTATTACTTTGTAATTCCGGGCTTTGAGTTTGCAAGTGTTTAGACATTTAAATTATTAATTCAGGAATTTAATACTGAGACTGTTGTATTACAGCATGTTTTAAAATGCTTAAGCCAGATAGTACAGGGCAATAATTCTGTTATAGGATTTAAATTTTTACCTTGCCATGAAACCCATAGACGTTTTAATTCCTTCAATGCAACAGAATTCTCAACTGGACCTTGCTTTTAATTTTGTACAGTATACCGACAAAAATATATTTCTTACAGGAAAGGCAGGAACCGGTAAAACTACATTCCTTCATCAACTAAAGAATACCTCATTAAAACGTATGGCGGTTGTAGCGCCTACTGGTGTTGCCGCAATCAACGCCGGTGGGGTTACCATTAATTCCTTTTTTCAGCTACCTTTTGGCCCATATATTCCAGGGAACAGTTCAAAACCTGAACACAAACGATTCAGTAAGGAAAAAATTAATCTGATCAAAAGCCTCGACCTATTGGTTATCGATGAGATTAGTATGGTGCGTGCTGATACGCTCGACCATATCGATGAAGTCTTGAGACGATTTAAGGATCATAAAAAGCCATTTGGAGGAGTGCAACTCTTAATGATCGGAGATCTGCACCAGCTTTCACCGGTGGTTAAAGATGAAGACTGGACTATCCTGAAAAGCTATTATCCAAACCTGTTTTTTTTTAGCAGTAAAGCCCTTACAGCCACACAGCCGGTCAGTATCGAGTTAAAACATATTTACAGACAGGTAGACTCCCATTTTATTGACCTTTTAAACAGTGTAAGGCTGAATCAGATCGATGAAAACGTTTTAAAAAAATTAAACCAGCGTTATATCCCTGATTTCAATCCCGGTGATGAGGAAGGGTACATTACCCTGACAACCCATAATAAATCAGCACAGGAGATTAATGAGGGTAAATTGAAGGAGCTACACAGCCCTGTTCACAGATTCAATGCTGTTATTCAGGACGATTTCCCGGAATATTCTTACCCCACAGTTGCCGAACTTGAATTGAAAAAGGGCGCTCAGGTCATGTTTGTAAAAAATGATCCCTCACGTGAACGCCTTTTCTTCAATGGTAAAATAGGCATAGTAACCTCGATATCTGATGAGCAGATCCTGGTAAAATGTCCGGGCGATCTGTCGGAAATTGTAGTTAATCCACTTGAATGGACCAATATCAAGTATGAGTTGGATACTCAAACCAAGGAGCTGAGAGAAAAGATTATCGGGACTTTCACCCAATTCCCACTCAAGCTTGCATGGGCAATTACGATACATAAAAGCCAGGGATTAACCTTTGAAAAAGCAGTAATTGATGCAAATATGGCATTTGCCCACGGACAAGTCTACGTAGCCCTAAGCCGTTGCAAAAGCTTTGAAGGCATGGTACTCCGCACTCCCATTTCCTTCAATAGTGTTAAAACCGATGGGACGATTTCTGAATATACCCGCAATGCTGAAGATAATGAACCAGGTGAGCAGCAATTGATTGCTTCAAGAATTGCATTTCAGCAATCCCTGATCTATGAGCTATTTAATTTTAACACTCTGAAAACTCATTATTTCCATTTAAAGAAGCTAAGTGAGGATCATCACACTATTCTGGATCCCACTATGACTGAAGTTCTTAATCAAATGAGAACTGTTGCAGAAAAAGAGATCTATGAAGTCTCTGATAATTTCAAAAAACAACTGACAAAAATTTTTCTAGAGCAGGTACTTCCTGAAGATAATACTGAGCTTCAGGACAGGATAAAAAAAGCCTGCAGCTATTTTGATGAAAAAATAAATTCGGTGTTTTACGAACCCTTGAAGAAACTAAATACAGATACTGATAATAAAACGGTTGGACTCAGCATAAAAGGCATTTTAGATGATTTTTTCAAGGAAATTGCTATTAAAACAGCCCTTTTGAAGGCTTGTACGAATGGCTTCAACACAACTAACTATCTCAAAACTAAATCTAATGCTGAAATAGACTACAGGCCGATTAAGAGTCCAGCACAAAGCAATTCCTATTCATCAGAAAACATGCTTCATCCTGAATTATATCAGGAAATAAGAACCTGGAGAGATGAACTGGCAAGAGAATGGGGAGTCCCCTTATACCTCGTACTGGCCCAAAAATCTATTCTGGAACTTTTACGCTTCCTTCCCTCCAGCCTTGCAGAATTAGAAAATATCAAAGGTTTAGGAAAAACAAGGGTTAAGCAATACGGAACTGATTTATTGGAAATTATCAACTCCTATTGCAAGGAACATGGCATCGAACAAGAGTTAAATGAATTGCCAATAAAAGAGAAGAAAATAAAGACAGATACTAAACAAGTAAGTTTCGATTTGTTCAAACAAGGCAAAACGATCAGTGAAATTGCCAAAGAACGGTCTTTTACAACTGGCACAATAGAAGGTCATCTTTCCCATTACATTCAAAGTGGTGAGATCTCAGTGTTCGAAATAGTTCCCAAAATTAAAGTAGCAAAAATAATGGCTTATTTAGTCCAAAACCCTGATTCAAGTACTGTGGATACGAAAATTACTCTCGGCGATGATGTTTCTTATAGTGAACTAAAGGCTGTATTAAGTCATATTGCCTTTACCAAAGCTGAACAATTGACTTAGGTTAATCTGATCTTTAAAGCAATATTAATTCTCCAGTAAAAAATCTTATTCCCGATGCAACTATATACTTTGGCTTTGCGTCTTATATTTAAAGGATTCGGGAATATTACCCGGGACCGGGTAAATAAAATTCGATAAAGAATCAAAACCATGAAAAAGCTCCTGTTCTCCATCATTTTTATTATGCTTTTCAGCGTTGTAATACCTGAAGCAAAGGCTAAAACAACAAATTCAAAAAACACTAAGGAATTGATCCAACTACTGCTTAAGGGAGATGAAAATACCAAAAGTACAAAGGTTAAGAGGAAAAAATTAAAGAAAATCGTGCGTAAAGCCGGACGTGTATACAGAACAGTAAAAAAAGATCCGGATAGCCGGAAGAAGTCAAGAAAAGTTCAGCGTACAGCAAGAAGGGTGATTAATATATTCTAAAAGATATCCTACCCTAATTATTTTTGGCTACCGTATATCCGCAAATTTTATCGCGTATTATCAGAAGTCATACCGACCCCAAAGGTGGTCGTATGTTTATAGAAAGACCTTACAAACCATTCACCGACCCCGAGGATTCTGTGTTGATATGTGTCGCTTTGTTAAATGCGAATCTTCGGGGTCGGGATTTCTATGCTTATGTTATTCTAAAAACATTTGACCCTTTCCGGGTCATATAAACACAATTAAAAATAGATGCTCACAATAAATATAGGTACGGGCAGCCATTTATTATTGGGTACAGGATCGCAGTTGATATTTTTAATTTGTTGCAGGCCAGGCATTATTCGCCGGATTCGAATCAGGGAAAACTTTATCCGGATCAGAGACAATCGATACAATTTCCTCCGTTGAAGGATAATTAAAGGTAAATCGTGCATTACGTTCCCATACTTCAACCGGAAGTTTTAAACGGTTCACTTTCCCGCTTTTAGTTTTGATCTCCAGAATCACCGGCATTGCCATTTTTTCCAGATTTTCAATAGTTATCAAAGCCCCAAGTTTAAAATCATTATTTACATATTTCAGATCCACAACTCCCTGGTCCAGCTTCCAGTTATTCAAGAACCATGCCCTCCAGAACCAGCTTAGATTTTCACCCGCCACATTTTCGATGGTTCTAAAGAAATCATCAGGAGTTGGGTGCTTATATGCCCAACGATCAATGTAGGTTTTAAAAGCTCTGTCAAAACGTTCCGGTCCTAATATTTGTTCACGTAAAATGCCAAGCGCCATAGCTGGTTTATAATAGGCCAGCAAACCGATACTGTTTTCCTTCATATTATCCGGACTGCTCATAACCGGTTCAAAACCGGGATTAGTCAATACTTTTCCAAGAGCATGCATGTCTGTTTTACCTGGCCTGTATTCTCCATTATTAAAGTCAACTGCTGTCAGAGTATTAATGAAGGTAGTAAAACCTTCATCCATCCAGGCATACAAGCGCTCATTGGATCCTACAATCATCGGGAACCAGGTATGGCCAAATTCATGGTCAGTAACACCCCAAAGGTCTCCGGATTTAGCTTTTGAACTACAGAACATAATGCCTGGATACTCCATTCCCCCGGCATTTGAAGCAACATTTGTTGCCGCCGGATAAGGATATTCAAGCCACTTCTTTGAATTGAATTCATTCGATGCCTTCGTATATTCCGTAGAACGACCCCAGGCATCCTTACCATCACTTTCAACCGGATATGCAGAAATTGCCATTGATTTTTTACCGCTTGGAAGATTCATCCGGGCGGCATCAATAATAAAGGCAGCAGATGAAGCCCAAGCCGCATCACGCGAATTCTTTAATTTAAAATTCCAGGTAAGCTCCTGCTTTCCTTTCGGGCGGGAATCAGGATTGCTAACTTCAGCAGCTGATCTGATCATTACCGTCTTATCACTCTGTGCTGCAGCTTTCCATCTTTGCTGTTGCTCAGGGGTATAAACCTCCTGAGGATTTACCAATTCTCCCGAGGCAACAACTATGTGATTTGCCGGAACAGTAATACTGATATCGTAATCACCGTATTCGAGATAAAACTCGCTTGGCCCCAGGTAGGGAATGGTATTCCAGCCCGAAACATCATCATATACACACATTCGCGGATACCACTGTGCCACAGAGAAAATCTTTCCGTTCTTAGTATCCAAAACACCCATACGGTCTGAACCATAATCAGGAGAGATAAAAGAATATTCGATTTTTAGCCGAAGTTGGCCTCCTCCTGAGGAAAGTTCGTTTGGCAAATAAACCTGCATTCTGGTATCTTCTATAAAATGTTCTACATCCTTCTCAATTGTTTTTCCCTTTTCAACAGAAAGAATCTTTACAGATTTAATAGTATAGCCGCCATCAAATTTCTGACCCCTGGCACCACTTCGGCTACCTCCCGGAGGAATAATCGCAAGTCCGCGCGAATCCTGTTTAAACAGGTTCTGATCCAATTGCATCCAGATAAAGGGGAGTTTATCAGGACTATTATTCGTGTAGGTTAATATTACAGTCCCGCTGATCTCATTGCTTTGCTCATTTAATCGGACAGCCAACTTATAATCTGCTCTGTTTTGCCAGTACTTCGGTCCGGGCTGCCCTCCGGCAGACCTGTACTCATTACCATTCTTTGTGTAGAAAATCGGGCCAAAAGCATCGTGGTAACTATAATTACCCCCTGCTTGAACCTGCTGTGTAAATGCTTGATTTACAAAGCATAACAAGCCAATTACTACAACTATAAACTTCAATCTATTCATTTAATTTTTCTTTTAATTTTTATTAATAGGTCAGCTAAGTGTTCCTCGCTAAATCCAAGCAGAACAGAACCAGAACCTGTTTCTATCACCGGGCGTTTAATCACGCTGACCTTTTCCTGCATCAGTCTAAAAGCCGAACTTTTGGATGTTATACTGTTCTGAATTTCGGGTGAAAGTATTTTCCAGGTGGTTCCCCGCTTATTTAACAAGGCTTCCCAGCCCAAATGCTTTGACCATTCCTCCAGCTTAAGCTCAGTCACTCCAAGCTTTTTAAAATCATGGAAATCAAAATCAATTTCATGCAGCCTGAACCAATCGAGGGTCTTTTTTACTGTATTGCAATTAGGTATACCGTAGATTTTCATTAAAAAAAGCTATAAAATTGTTCTGGATTGGATAATATTAACAGCCTAGCAATTTATTTGTTTAAACGGGTCATAGTCAACTCTGCACCTACGCTAACAAAACTATTTATAAATTCTACCGACCGGTCGATCAGAGCGGGCAATTCTTTCTGCTCATCAGGATCGAAACCGCTCAAAACATAATCAACCTGCCTGCCCTTAGGGTAATTGTCACCAATCCCAAATCGCAACCTGGCATAATCTGAACCACCAAGAACCCCCTCTATACTTTTCAAACCATTATGACCGGCAGCACTTCCTTTTGGTTTCAAACGTATCGTACCGAATGGCAATGCAAGATCATCCACAACAACCAAAATATTTTCGACAGGGATACGCAATTCCTGCATCCAGTAATTAACCGCCTTGCCACTCAGATTCATATAGGTAGTTGGTTTAATCACAAAGATCTTACGGCTTTTATAGGCAAACTCGGTATAATACGCCAGCCGCATATTGAAAAAAGATGAATGCGACTGTTTAGCAAGTTCATCAGCAACCATAAACCCAATATTATGCCTGGTATCTGCATATTCCGGACCAATATTCCCTAAACCTATGATCAAATATCTCATGTGGACTACAAATATGCTTGAAAGCTTTTAAAAAAGTATAGGCTTACAAAAAAAAAGCAGTACCGGATTTGCCGGCACTGCTTATCTCTATTATTTGAGAAGGCCTGATTATTTCTTGGCTTCAGTCTCTGCCTGTTTAAGGGCACGTGACATAGTCACAGATACAATAGTGTCTTCAGGATTGTTTGTGATCTTGAAATTATCGAATTTCAAAGAACCAACACCTACAGATTTTCCAACCTCTAATTGAGAAATACTAACTTCTACATACTGAGGCATATCCTTAGGCAATGCTTTTACTCGAAGTTTACGTAATTTCTGAACTAACTTACCACCGATTTTAACACCAGGTGAGGTTCCGGTTAATTTTACAGGGATCAGCATAACTACAGGTTTCTTTTCATTTAATTCCAAAAAGTCAACATGTAATGGCAAATCAGTTAATGGATGAAAATGTACATCCTGAATGATAGCCTGTGTTTTCACACCTGCAACATCCAATGCAACGAAAGAAACTTCCGGTGTAAAAACCAGACTTTTCAAATCAGATGCAGACACAGAAAAGTGGATTTGATTTTTTCCACCATAAAGAACTGCAGGCACTTTACCTTCGTAACGCAGCTCTTTAGCGTCTCTTTTCCCTACGTTCTCTCTTGGAGAACCGCTAATAGCAATTGATTTCATAATTATTTATTTGTTATTGTTTGTATTTAGCTGTTAGAAAACCTAACAATCTAATATTTTGTCTGAAGTCTGAAGACAGAAGTCTGATTCATTCCTCATACCTCCTACTTCAGGCTCTTGGTTGTCTGTCCTTATTCCTTGTTCCTTGTTCCTTTTTCCTTACTCCTTAATCTATCTTAAACAGCTCACTAATCGAGGCGTGTTCATTGACATTGGCAATTGCACGACTAAACAGATCAGCTGTTGAAAGCACTCTTATTTTAGGGCTTGATTTAGTTGATGCAATGGTATCCGTAACAATCAGTTCTGTTAGCGCTGAATTCTCAACGGTCCGGTAGGCATCTCCTGATAATACCGGATGCGTGCAAACTGCTCTTACACTGCTGGCACCTTTTTCCATTATAAGCTCTGAGGCCTTTGCCAATGTTCTGGCTGTATCACAGATATCATCAATCAGAACCACATCCCTTCCGGTAACATCACCGATGATAGACATAGATTCGATTTCATTTGCTCTTTTTCTTTGTTTATCACAGATCACCACTTCTGCATTAAAGTATTTAGCGAATGTCCTTGCTCTGTAAGAACCTCCCATATCCGGCGATGCAATTGTCAGATGAGGCAAATTCAAACTTTTAATATGAGGAACAAATATTACTGATGCATCCAGATGATCTACAGGAATATCGAAAAAACCCTGTATCTGTGCAGCATGCAGATCCATTGTCATGATCCGGTGAGCTCCGGCGGCTGTGAGCAAATTGGCAATAAGTTTTGCACCAATTGCTACCCTTGGTTTATCTTTTCGATCCTGTCTGGCTAAACCAAAATAAGGCACAACAACTGTAATGTAATGAGCTGAAGCCCTTTTTGCAGCATCGATCATTAATAGAAGCTCAACGAGATTATCATTAGGCTGATTAGTTGACTGGATCAGGAATACGTCGCATCCCCGAACCGATTCATTATAATGCGGTTGAAATTCACCATCACTAAATCTCGACAAAGTCATGTCTCCCAGCTCTTTGCCATAGCTTATAGCTATTTTCTTTGCCAGATCGGTAGTACCTGAGCCGGCAAATAATTTGATGGTGTTAAATGTTACGGGCATTTTTTGTTTCGGATTTCGAAATTATAAATTCGGTTTTAATCTAATAAAAACGCAATTAAAAACAATATGGATCGCCAGGCGATCCTTGAAATGTGCAATTCCGAAACTCGAAATTAATTGGTTGCCCGACCAGGATTCGAACCTAGACAAACTGCACCAAAAACAGTCGTACTACCATTATACTATCGGGCAAACAAAAATCAAAAAGAAGCTCCTTTTGAAATGGTGTGCAAATATAGGGGGATAAAGTTTAACGTGCAAATGAAAATTGTTTTTTTTCAACCACGAAGACAAGTATTTCTTTAAATAAATTGAGAGTTGAGAATGGAGAATTGAGAATTATTGCATAATGCTAATTTCAAATGAATCCTCTTTGTCTTTGTTCTTGAATCTTGGTTCTCAATACTCAATACTCAATACTCCTATCTCATCTAGTTAATTAATGTTAAAGCAAGTATGAAAGGCATCAATTAACAATAATTTCACTAATTTCGGCAGCATAATTTTTGATCTTGAATCTATGGAGTATAATAAAATCAATAATTTATTAGGTTGGATAAGTTTTTTAATAGCCTTAACCGTCTATACCTTAACTCTTGAACCCACTACAAGTTTCTGGGATTCAGGCGAATTTATTGCATCGGCTTACAAGCTTCAGGTAGTGCATCAGCCAGGGGCTCCATTATTCTTAATGCTTGGAAAGGTATTTTCCCTGATTGCCGGTAGTGATACCAGCAGGGTAGCTTTCTGGATAAATATGTGTTCTGCCCTGGCCAGTGCTGCTACGATCCTCTTTCTTTTCTGGACTATTACGGCTTTGGCAAAAAAAGTTATCCTGGAAAAAGGTAAGGAACTTTCAAAATGGGGACTGATCAGTATTATGGGCTCCGGTTTAGTTGGCGCTCTGGCCTATACCTTCTCTGATTCGTTTTGGTTTTCGGCCGTTGAAGCCGAAGTATATGCCTTATCTTCATTATGTACTGCCGTCGTTTTCTGGGCAATTTTAAAATGGGATCAGCATGCTGATGAACCAAATTCAGACCGATGGCTAATCTTTATTGCCTATGTGATGGGGCTTTCAATTGGTGTGCACTTATTAAACCTTTTGGCGATCCCCGCTATTGCACTGGTTTATTATTTCAGAAGATCTAAAACACCAACTTCTTCAGGCACTCTACTGGCCTTACTTGTGGGGATGTTTATCCTGGCATTTATTCAATATGGAATTGTACAATATATCATCAAATTCGCAGCCTATTCAGATCTGTTCTTTGTCAATACCCTCGGACTTGGATTCGGATCTGGCGTAGCATTTTTTGGCCTTCTGATTATAATCAGCCTGACCTCAGGAATACTCTACAGCATCAATGGCAATAAACTTAACCTGATGCTTGCCGTCGGGGCCTTTGTATTACTAATGACCCTCGGTGGCGGAATTTCAGGCCTTCTGGTAGCAGCCATATTGCTTGCAGGTCTGGAATATATCCTGAAAATCCGCGACAAAAGGCGGGTATTAAATCTGGCACTAATCTCCGTTGTCTTTATCATTTTTGGCTATGGCTCCTTTGCCATGATCGTGATCAGGGCGAAAGCAGATCCAACCCTGAATAATAGTGATGCTTCAAATGCATTCTCATTGTTGAGTTATGTGAACAGGGAACAATATGGCGATCGCCCATTACTGTACGGTCAATATTTTGATTCAAAGCCTATTGACAGTAAACAAGGGGATATTATTTACCGTAAGGGCAAAGAGAAATATGAACACGCAGGTCAGAAATATGAGCGTATATACGACCGTAATACACTCCTGCCCAGAATGTATAGCGATGATCCTCAGCATGTTGGATTCTACCGGGATTGGATGGGAATGGCAGCAGATCAATCGCCTACATTTTTTCATAACCTTGGCTTCCTTATCAGTTATCAAACCAGTTTCATGTATACCCGTTATTTCGCCTGGAATTTCGTAGGCAGGCAGAATGATGAACAGGGTCATGGTGATTATACCCGTGGGAATTGGTTATCCGGAGTAAAATTTATCGACAATATGCTGTTAGGCGGCCAATATGAACTCCCTAAAAGTCAGATTGAAAACAATGCCTATAACAGATTCTATTTTCTTCCTTTTATTATGGGAATCATTGGAGCACTTTGGCATTTTAAACGAAACCAGAAAGATGCCGGAATTGTAGGTCTGCTGTTCTTTTTCACGGGTATTGCTATTGTTCTCTATTTAAACCAAAATCCACTTCAACCCAGGGAAAGGGATTATGCCTATGCCGGTTCATTTTATGCCTTTGCAATCTGGATCGGACTGGGAGTTGCCGGAATTGCAGATTTTTTCAAACCAAGATTTAAAGCCCCGACAGCCGCATTACTTGCAACACTTATTGGATTACTTGCCGCACCTATTCTAATGGCAAAGGATGGCTGGAATGACCATGACCGCTCCTCTAAATTTACAGCCCGTGACATGGCAGCCAATTACCTTGAATCATGTGCCCCAAATGCGATATTATTCACATATGGTGATAATGATACTTACCCGCTCTGGTATGTTCAGGAAGTTGAAAACATCAGACCGGATGTCAGAGTAGTCAATTTAAGTTTGCTGGGTACCGACTGGTATATCCGGCAAATGAAGAAGAAAGTGAATCAGGCTGATGCATTACCTATCACTATGCCTGACGAAAAGTTCGTGCAGGGTGTTCGCGATGTAATGGGTTATCAGGATTATAATGCAGCCGGTGCGGTTGAGTTAAAGGACATATTTGACATTATGACCTCAGATAATGATGCCGATAAGGCAACCTATCAGGATGGTTCAAAGGAAAATTTCCTGCCTACAAAAAACTTTAAAATCAGTATAGATCCTGATCATATTATTGCAAGCAAAACATTGCCTGAAAACAAAAGGGATTTGATCATCCCTGCTATGGAGTGGAAATATAATAAGAATTATGTCACAAAAACTGAGCTTGCAATGATCGATGTTCTGGCTCATAATAATTGGAAAAGGCCAATTTATTTTGCAATTACCGTACCCGACGATAACTATATTGGGTTAGGGGATTTCCTGTATAATGAAGGCTTTGCTTACCGTCTATTGCCACTGAAAAAAGCTCAGGCTGATTCAGCAACTGAAAAACCCGAACTAACGAATTCTGATCAGATGTATACTAACCTGATGACAAAGTTTAAATGGGGTAACATGAAAAATGCAGGCTATTTGGACCCGGAATCATTGCGGATGAGCTATACCATGATTAACCATTTCAATATTCTGGCTGAGAATCTTTATAAAGAAGGCCGGACCGAGGAAGCCAGAAAATTATTGTTGAAATGTATGGAGGTAGTCCCTGATAAAAATCATTCCCTGAATTTTACGATCCGCAAATTCTATATGGCCGATTTGCTCTATAAACTCAAAGAACCCGCGAAAGCAAATGAGCTGACTCTGAATACGGCTGAGTACATTGAAGATCAGTTGAATTATATGGCCGCTATTGCAAAAACAAAAGAGAATCTTAATTCCCGTGAAATACAACTTGGTGTTTATGTGATGAGTGAACTGGTAAAACTTTCAGAAAAATATGAACAGGCCGCAGTCCTTAAGAAGTTACAGGATCGCATGAAAGTAATTGAGTCAAAATTTATGGGTGCTGATCGCTAGATTTTTAATTTCAATGAAATAAATCCCCGTTATCTTTAATTAGCGGGGATTTTTTTTTTGTTAATTGCATTTTAGTACATTCATCCAAATAAAAGACTGAGTTTGAATAAAATGCATGCGGCTACTGAGCAAATTCTCAGGGTAAACCGTCTTTCCAAATCATTTTTTGGTATAAAAGCCCTGGATAATATCCATTTCGACCTTAAAAAGGGAGAAGTGCATGCCCTTATGGGCGAAAATGGAGCCGGAAAGTCAACATTCATGAAAATCTTGATTGGACTCCTAAAAGCAGATTCGGGCTCAATATCATTCAATTCTGAACAAATTGAGAATTTGGATGTTCATTCCATCATGCAAAAATGCATTTCAATGATACATCAGGAAATCTTAATGGTTCCTGAACTGACTGTTGCCCAGAACATCTTTTTAGGCAGGGAAATCGGGCGGGCTTATTTGCTTGATGATCAGGCTATAAATCAAAAAGCTGAGGACCTGTTGCAGTCGATGGGGCTGAACATTAAGGTCCGGACAAAAGCAAAACACCTCAGCATTGCCGAAATGCAACTGATAGAGATAGCCAAAGCTGTTTCCCACAATGCAAGGGTGATTATTATGGATGAGCCAAGTTCTGCCCTTTCAGAGAAAGAGGTTGAAATACTTTTTAAAATCATTCGGGATTTAAAAAATAAAGGTGTATCCATAATCTATATTTCCCACAAAATGGAAGAGATCTACAAGATTGCTGACCGTATCACCGTATTGAGGGATGGTAAATTTATTGCAACAAAAAACACTGCAGATCTGGATAAAAACAGTTTAATCTCCCTGATGGTAGGCCGTGAAATAGAAGAACTGTTTTCTGCAAACTCATTGGCCCAGCCTGAAGTGGTCCTGAAAGTTCAAAACCTCCATAAAAAAGGGAAATTTTCTGATATTAACTTTGAGGTTCATGCCGGTGAAGTCCTTGGCATAGCCGGTTTAATGGGCGCAGGCAGGACTGAAATAGCCAGAGCTATTTTTGGATTAGATCGTATTAATAGTGGCAACATCATTTTAAAAGGCAAAAAACTTACCATAAGATCACCAGAAGATGCAATCAGGGAAGGAATCGGATATGTCAGTGAAGACCGAAAGACTCTGGGCTTTATCCCGGAATTATCTGTTAAGCAAAACATTAGTCTTTCGAGTATATTAAAATACTCAAAGGCATGGTTTATTGACAATAAAAAAGAACAAACAGCTACCAGCAAAATAGCTCAGGAACTAAAGATTAAAGCTTCAGGTCTTAATCAAAAAGTAATGAATTTAAGTGGCGGGAATCAGCAAAAGGTGGTAATTGCAAGGGTATTATTAGCTTCCCCATTTTTAATCATTCTGGATGAACCTACCAGAGGAATTGATATTGGAGCAAAACATGAAATCTATAAACTTATCAGGCAATTGACTAAAGGTGGACTGGCAGTAATTATGATCTCTTCCGAATTGCCTGAAATTTTGGGGATGAGTAACCGGATTCTTGTTCTATCCAAAGGAAAGCAAAAAACTATATTGACACAAAAAGAAGCAAGTCAGGAAAAAATCATGCAGTATGCATTACATTAATAAGCTCAGGCAATACGGTATTTTAATCGTCTTCAGTATTATTTGCCTAATTATTTCATTTATATCCCCGCAGTTCTTAACTGTTTCAAACTGGACGATAATCATCACTCAAGTTTCAATTAATGCCATTTTAGCCTTTGGAGTGACTTTCGTAATCATTACCGGTGGTATTGACCTCTCTTTGGGATCTATAGTTGCCGTGGCAGGTGTAAGCGCTGCAATGCTGGCACACCCCGATAGCTATCCGCTTTTGGTTCCGGTTTTTGCTGGTCTGTTTGCCGGGCTGCTGATAGGTGCTTTCAATGGATTTATAATTACCAAAAGTAAAATTGCCCCCTTTATCGTCACACTGGGCACCATGACAATTGGCCGTGGATTAGCCCTGATTTTAAGTAATGGACGCCCTGTATCAAATCTTTCAGATTCCTTTGTTTTTATCGGTAGCGGCAAGATTTTAGGCATACCCGTCCTGATTATTATTCTGATAATCATGTTCATATTATGTTCAGTGATACTCAATAAAACAATCTTAGGCCGGTATGTATATGCAGTGGGAGGTAATGAGCAGGCAGCCAGAGCATCAGGAATCAATGTAAGTCAGGTTAAAATAGCAGTCTATTCGATTTCAGGTTTATTAGCTGGTTTAGCAGGAATATTATTGACATCAAGAATAACTACCGGGCAGCCAAATGCAGGGGCAGGTTTTGAATTGGACGCGATTGCAGCAGTTGTCATTGGCGGAACCAGCACCACCGGTGGAAAAGGCAGTATGACCGGAACACTGATCGGCGTTTTACTTATTGGTGTAATCAATAATAGCTTAGATTTATTAAACGTAACCTCATATTACCAGCAGGTTGTGATGGGAATTATCATCATTGGAGCAGTGGTTTTGGATAGCCTTAACCATAAATCGAATTCTTAAAAATATAGAAAATGAAATACACATACTTACTATTTTTAACTCTGTTTTTATTCATTACAGGATGCAATCAATCTGAGAGTGATAAAAAAAATGATTCAGAGAAAATCGTTATAGGCATTTCAATGCTGAGTATGCAAAATGAGTTCATTGTAAATATCAGTGATGAAATGCAAAAAAAAGCTGAAGAACTAGGTGCCGAATTGATTATTGTGGATGCAGAACGCTCGCCTTTAAAGCAAATTGAACAGATCGAGAGTTTTATTGCCCAAAAAGTAGATGTCATTATTCTGAACCCATGCGAGTTCGAAGCCAGCTCACCAGCGGTCACTAAAGCATTGGATGCAAACATTCCTATTGTGAATGTTAACTCTGCTACCAAGGTTCAGCCTACTGCATTTGTAGGATCGAATGATGTTGAATCGGGCAGAATTGCTATGAAATTTATTGCAGAAAAATTAGGAGGGAAAGGCAATATCGTCATGATACAGGGTTTGAATGGACAAGCTGCTCAAATTCAAAGAGAACAGGGTGCAAAAGAAATTATGGAGCAATTTCCGGGACTTGTTATGATTGCGCAGCAAACTGCCGAATGGGACAGAGCTAAAAGCATGGACTTAATGCAAAACTGGATTCAATCGTATGGTTCAAAAATCAATGCGGTATTTGCCCATAACGATGAAATGGGATTGGGTGCAGTAAAAGCATTGCAAGATGCCGGGATGAAAGACAAGGTGATTGTAGTTAGTATAGATGCGATTGCCGATGCGCTACAGGCAGTCAAAAAAGGTGATTTAGATGCCACTGTCTTTCAGGATGCCCGCAAACAAGGTGCCGGATCAATTGAAACTGCTTTTAAGATTGCCAGAGGTCAACAATTTGAAAAGGAATTATTGATCCCATTCAAATTGCTTACCAAAGGGGATGTAGATCCCTACCTGAAATTGAATTAGTAATTAACGTAAGTTCGACATAAAATTTTGCCGAAGCACTAAAAAATTAACTATTTTCTCTTGTTATAGAAAGCAGGGTTGGTGCATCTTCGGTTCCGGTAGTCCCGTGTTCTGCCCTTATTTTTGCAACAGATTTAATAGATACCATGAAATTCAGTATTGCAAAAAGCTAGAGCTGCCACCCGGGTTTATTTCAAATGGCAAATGGTCCTTTTGCCAGGCTGCCCGTCCCTATGAAAAACAGCACCGGGTAAAATAAACCTTGCCGTAGGAGGTATCTTCCGGCTGTTGATAATTTGAAATAAAACGTGATTTCTTGCCGGAAATACTCCGGAGGAAAGGGCTGAACTAAACTATAACACACAGGTATTGCTTTCCAAAATCAAAATATTTGGCTTCAAAAATTTTATCTATACAGTTCCCGGCAGAGCCTGGTAGAAACACAACAGCGGATCGATAGAGGTGTTGGTCTAACCAGGTCAGGCCGCATGACAGCTGTAATCGGCTCAAACCCGAACAAGCCAGCCTTCTATCCGGACTGATCAAAATACGATGGAAAAACAGAAAATTGACTTGTATAGTCCAATCAGTAAAACTCGATAAATCTTTATAGCTATTTCAGGGTGTGACATGATCGGGATGAACAATCATTAGCAATCTACCTTGAAGTCAAGCAATTTACTATATTGTTTCCTGAATAAATATTAGATTTATTTAACAATTCATTTTTAGGAGCCAATGAATAGTAATGCTAAAAATAATTTTTTCGGAAATAATAAGCTCATTGCCCTATTCATTACCCTCCTCTCAATCTTATTACTTCACCTGATTTATAATGAATTTGCTCCAGCCAATTCAATCCTCTCCCTTGCTCCGGAAAACTTCTGGTTTTTGAGATTTTTTGGAAGGCTTCACCCCTTGGCAGTTCATTTTCCGGTTGCACTGCTCCTGCTTACAGCCATCCTTGAACTTAGTACATTTAAAAAATTTAACTCTCCACTGCGCCCCGGCATTCAAATACTTCTGATTGCCGGAATTATCTCTTCCCTGATCTCAGCCATTTTCGGAATCTTACTGTCAGGGAATGCTGAATATGGCGAGAATCTGATTTTACACCAATGGTTGGGTATCAGCACTGCTTTTTTGGGAATTATTGTCTGGGTACTGCACCAAAGGGTTTTAGTGAAAGATCAAACCCAGCACATCAAAACCTATCGCCTGTCCTTATTTATTACTGTTATTGGGGTCATACTTGCCGGGCATTTAGGTGCTTCATTAACTCATGGTGATGATTACCTCTCGAGTACCCTGCCATGGAGCGATGATTATGAGAATGTAGAAAATATCAGCTTTGATATCAACTCAAACACCAGTGAAAAAGACACTCTGAGCAAAGCCCAGGAAAAGGAACTTAACCTCAAAGTCAGGGCCATATTTGCACATAATTGCTATAAGTGTCATGGTGAAGAGAAAGTTAAAGGCGAGTTAAGACTCGACCGCAAGGATTTTGTTTTTAAAGGCGGCGAAAATGGCGAAGTAATCAAACCTGGAAACACCGATGAGAGTGAACTATTCAGACGTATAAGTTTATCTTCAGATCATGAAGATGCAATGCCTTCCAAAGGGAAGAAACTCACAACAAATGATATTGCTGTCATTAATTTCTGGATTAAAAAAGGTGCCCCCTGGCCTGATGGATCAGATAAGGATGAGGTTTTTAAGGTTGCGGAACTCGCACCAAGAAATCCGTTATTACCTCCGGCTTCAGGCATTTATACTAATCCTGTCGACCGCTGGACCAATCAATATTTTATACAGAATAAAGTAGCCTGGCCAAAATTAGTCGATGACAGAATCTTTTTAAGAAGGTTATTTATGGATATCATCGGCCTGCTGCCCAGCCAGCAGGAAGTCGATGAATTCAGTAAAGATTCCAGACCTGATAAACGGGCAATCTGGAGTAAAAAGCTATTGGATCGTGAAGATGATTATGCCATGCATTGGCTTACATTCTGGAATGATGCATTACGGAACGATTACACAGGAACCGGATATATAACAAAGGGTCGCTATGCGATTACCGACTGGCTCTATCAATCCATCAAATCGAATAAACCTTACGATCAGTTTGTCAAAGAACTTGTTAGTCCGGACGAAAATTCCAAAGGATTTATTGAAGGGATAAAATGGCGTGGAGTTGTGAATTCAAGCCAGCGGACAGAAATGCAGGCAGCGCAAAACGTATCGCAGGTTTTTTTAGGCCTAAACCTGAAATGCGCATCCTGCCATAACAGTTTTATCAGCGACTGGAAACTGGAAGATGCCTATGCCTTCGCCAATATTTTTGCAGATACCACTCTTGAAATCAATCGTTGTGATAAACCTACGGGCAAATTCACTGATGCCAGGATGCTCTGGAAAGAACTGGGCAGCATTGATAATAAAGCAAAAGTCTCAGTTAAAAGGGCGCAGCTTGCAGAGAACATGGTCAAACCTCAAAACGGCCGTTTGTACCGAACCCTCGTAAACAGAATTTGGGCACAGATAATGGGTCGCGGTTTTATCGAGCCATTGGACATGATGGATAATGAACCCTGGAATCAGGATATGCTTGATTGGATGGCTTTCAATTTTCAGCAGAATAATTCAAATATTAAGGACCTGATCTATCTTATCACTACTTCCAAAACCTATCAATTACCTTCTGTGGGGTTCAAAGATCCAAATGAGATAGTTTCGCAGGAATACAAATTTTCAGGAATGCTGAGGAAAAGAATGTCTGCTGAACAGTTTGCAGATGCAGGATCTGCCTTATTTGGCACTATATTTCCTGATTCAATGGTCAGGTACCGACCTATAACAAAAGTATTCAACGATCAGAATATTCAATTCTTCCCGCGCGCTTCACTGGTAGTCAACAACCCCTTTCTGACGGCATTGGGCAGGCCAAACAGGGAAACAGTTTCAACCAGCAGGGAATCACAGGCCAATCTTTTACAAGCTTTGGAATTGACTAACGGCGAACGTTTTAACTCTATGCTCAAAACAGGAGCAGAAAAATGGAAGCAGAAATATAAAAGTGGGGATCTGATTATTAAAGAGATATACAAGCAGGCACTGGGCCGTCAGGTGCGTTCAGAAGAATATAAAATTGCGATAAAAATATTGGGAGATAAACCTCAAACCGATGCTGTTCAGGACCTGTTCTGGGCAATTATGCTGCTCCCCGAATTTCAAATTATCTATTAATAAGTATTGAGCATGAATAATCAATGGAACAGAAGGGAGTTTATTAAGAAAAGCAGTGCGGCCACCCTTGCTGCACTGGCTGCAGGTGCCCCCCTTTCAAGTCTGTTATCCTCCTGCAATAATAGAAGAAATGCCAAAGCCGATACGGTGATTTTACTCTGGATGGCAGGGGGAATGGCTCATACAGACACCTTTGATCCTAAACGATATACCCCTTTCAGCAAAGGGATGAATGCGAATGATGTGCTAAGCACATTTAAACCTGTACCCACCATACTTGATGGAGTTTCATTTTCTAAAGGACTTGAGTCGATCGGAAAAGTGATGGATAGAGGTACTGTCATCCGATCGTATGTAGCAGGCGATATGGGGCATATTTTACATTCCCGGCACCAATACCACTGGCATACCTGTTATAAACCGCCTCAATCTGTTTCTGCGCCGCACATCGGATCATGGATTGCAAAAGAACTGGGAACAGTCAATCCGGTTATCCCGGCTTTCATAGATATTGGTCAGCGCTTTACCTTAGGCGAAGGTGAAGAATTAAAAGCTTTCCATACGGCCGGATTTCTTGGAAGTGAATTTGGTCCGTTCCTGATTCCGGATCCATCGGCAGGACTAGAGAGCGTTAGACCTCCAGTGGGAATGTCTTCCACAAGGTTTGAAACCAGAAATCAGCTTTATAATGACCTGATCAATAAAGGTGCTATGGGTGAATTTGGCAGTGATTATCAAAAAGAATCATTGAAAAGATCAATGGAGCAAGCCTATATGCTTTTAAAATCTCCTGAGGCTGCTGCTTTTGACCTGAGTAAAGAACCTAAAGAAAGTTACGATATCTACAATACCGGGAAGTTTGGTTTAGGTTGTTTGATGGCTCGCCGCCTGACAGAACAGGGTGCCCGTTTCATCAGTGTAACCACAGAATATGAGCCCTTCAAAAGCTGGGATACCCATGATAATGGACATACCCGCCTTATTGATATGAAGAAGCAAATCGATGGTCCGGTTGCACAATTAGTAATAGATCTTGAAAAATCAGGGCACCTGGATCGCACACTGATTATTTTAGCAAGTGAATTCAGCAGGGATATGATGGTAGAAGGCCGGCCTGATCTCAAAGTTCAGGAGCAGGTCGATCAACCTGATATCATACATGATATTAAAAATTATGGTATGCATAGACATTTTACCGATGGATGTTCGATTTTAATGTTTGGGGGTGGAATTAAAAAAGGTAATGTTTACGGTAAAACATCCGACGAACGTCCATGCAAAACCGTTGAAAAACCAATCCGGATTGAAGAAATTCACCAAACGATCTATCATGCACTTGGTATTGCTGAGGACGCTAGTTATATCGTGGAGAAAAGACCTTTCTATACAACACCTGATGGTTTAGGTAAGGCAGAGATGGAACTTTTTGCTTAAAAATAGGATTTTAAAATCTGCAAGGTAAATAGCTGTTGAAAATCATGAAATTAATCCACCTGTAAACTTATTTTAGGACGATACAATTGGAAATTCTCACATACGACCACCTTCGGGGTCGAAGACAAAAAAGTTTTCCTGACTATGTGATTCTCCATTTCAATCACAGCCATGACAGCTCAGGACAGACCTTAATATTTTAATATCTAATTTGTGTTTGATATCAGGCAATGACATTATTGTCCTGATTAATTCTATATTTAATATACAATTCAATAATTACGAATAATTTTTTTTGATGGCTTCCACAGGATTTTTTCATTATTCAAAGGTTTTTATTGGCTTATTTATTCTGCCCTTACTCTCTTTCCACACAAGTACTGAACTCAAATTCAGAAAACAATTAATTGCCTCAGAAAGTGCCGAGTCTGTAGGGGTTTTTGATGTGAATGGAGACCAAAATCCAGATATCGTTTCAGGAAGTTACTGGTATGAAGGGCCATCATTTCTCAATCGTCATTTCATAGGGCAGGTGGAACGGGTAAGTGAATATTATGATGACTTTTCAACCATACCAATGGATGTTGATGGTGATGGAAAACTAGATTTTATTACAGGTGGTTGGTTTAGTAAAACTCTTCGCTGGCGTAAAAACCCGGGTAATGAAAAAGAGTGGGCATTATTGGATATTGCACAGACCGGTAATATTGAGACGATTCGGGCTTGGGATATCGATGGAGACGGTTTTGATGAAATTGTTCCTAATACTCCCGGCCATCCGCTGATCTATTACACCTTGAAACGGGATAAAAACAATAAGGCACTCGGGGAATTCATAAAAACCCAGGTTATTGAAAAGCATGGCCATGGTTTGGGCTTTGGGGATATTAATGGAGATGGAAAAGGGGATTTTATTGTTTCAGAAGGCTGGATTGAAGCACCCAATGATAAAAACAATAAAACCTGGAAGCTCCATCCTGATTTTGATCTGAAAGATGCCAGTATTCCTGTAATTGTTGCAGATGTGAATAAAGATGGGTTAAATGACCTTATTGCAGGGCATGGTCATTCCTATGGTCTTTATTGGTACGAACAAAAAAGGGAAGAAAAATCTGTTAAATTTATTAAACATCCCATTGATCCTTATCATTCACAATTTCACACCATGGAATGGGAGGACATTGATAATGACGGAGAAATGGAACTGATTACCGGCAAACGTTATCGTGCACATAATGGTAAAGATCCCGGCGGAAATGAGTCGCCGGGACTCTATTATTTTAAATGGAACGGAGAATCATTTACAAAACACATAATCAGTTATGGTCCATTTGGTGAAGGTAAGGGTACAGGTATTTTTTTCAGCATTGCAGATTTGCATAAAACCGGCAGAAAAGATATAGTTGTTGCAGGAAAAGATGGCTTATATGTATTTTTTAATGAGAAACCCTGATTAAAAAAATTCAGCTCCATCACAAAAATCAATTTTATATTTAAAATACTTTAAAAATAGCACTACATAAAATTATGAAACGTAACACCTACTTAAAACTGGCAGGATTGCTGTCCATCGTCTTTTTTTTAGGAATCTCTTTTATTGACAACGTAGAAGAAACTAAGAAAAACAGAGTCAGGGAGCTGGATCCTAAAGTTGAGAAGCTTAAGTTATTACCCAATTTTAAGGCAGAACATCTGTACAGTCCTTCTGAAAACAAAAATGGCTCCTGGGTTGCGATGACTTTCGATCATAAAGGCAGAATGATTGCCTGCGATCAGTACGGCTATTTATACCGTTTGACAATTCCCCCAATTGGCACTGAATCAGTAAAATCAAAAGTTATTGTAGAAAAACTGGAGATTAAAGTTGAAGGAGATACCTCCAAAGCCAAAATAAAAATGGGCTATGCTCAGGGTTTGCTCTATGCATTCAATAGCCTTTACGTGATGGTTAATCATAAAAGTGATACCTCCATGGCTAAGAATAGTGGTCTTTACCGGCTTAAAGACACTGATAATGATGATCAGTATGATCAGATTACCTTACTCAAAGACCTGGTTACTCCCGGAGGCGAACATGGGCCACACAGTATGGTCATCTCTCCTGATAAAAAATCAATTCATCTCATTGCCGGAAACCATGTGGATGTTCCAAAAATGGAGGCCTATCGCTTACCTGAAACCTGGAAAGAAGATAATTTATTCCCTCTAATAAAAGATCCGAACGGACATGCCAATGATCGTTATGCTCCGGGTGGTTTTGTTGCTAAAATAAATCCGGAAGGAACAAACTGGGAATTAATCAGTGCAGGTTACCGAAATGCATTTGACCTCGCATTCAATGAAGTTGGTGACATGTTTGTATACGATGCTGACATGGAATGGGATTTTGGAATGCCCTGGTACCGCCCAACCCGCATCAGTCATTCTACTAGTGGCAGCGAATTTGGGTGGCGCACCGGAAACAGTAAATGGTCGCCTGCTTACCCCGATAATCTGCCGGCAATATTAAATATCGGACAGGGTTCCCCTACCAGTCTGTTCAGTGGCAATAATGCCCGATTCCCAGAAAAATATCGCAGGGGACTGTTTGCTTTCGACTGGAGTTTCGGAATTATTTATGCCGTTCATTTAACCCCCAGCGGATCATCATACACAGCAACAGCCGAAGAATTCATTTCTGGCGCACCATTACCCCTAACAGATGGTATAATCGGACCCGATGGAGCCATGTATTTTTTAACAGGTGGACGGAAATTGGATTCGGACCTATACCGGGTTTATTATGGCGAAAATACTTTGCCCAATGATCCATTAATCACAAATACTCCGGCTGATATACTTCAGGCACGTGATTTAAGACGACGCTTAGAATCATTTCATGGTGCTCCAAACGCATTAGCAATTGGTATGGCCTGGCCAAATATGAAAAATAAGGACCGGTATATTCGTTATGCTGCACGTATGGTCATGGAGCATCAACCTCTTTACCAATGGCAGGAAAGAGCATTCAAAGAAAAAGACCCTCAGATTCTTACTCAGGCGATGATTGCGATGGCCAGAACCGGAAACAGAGGTTTACAAATCAGGATGATCAATGCATTAATGAATATAAACTACAATCAATTACCTGAATCTCAGCAAATAGATGTTTTAAGAGCCTATGAGTTGATAATTTCGAGAATGGGTAAACCCTATGATGCTGAAAAAGTTAAATTAAGCAGGTATTTGAATCAATTCTATCCTGCAAAAAGCAATGAATTGAATCGCTCATTCAGCAAAGTTCTGGTTGCACTTGACGACCCTTTAGTAGTTCAAAAAACACTGGCATTACTTGATGGGGGCGTACAGGATGTGGATGATCAAAAATCTTTTATGCAGTCTTCAGACCTGATTCTGCGAAATCCTCAGTACGGACTGGATATAGCAGGTATGTTAGCTAAAACCCCTCCTGCTCAGCAGATCTATTATGTAACGGCTTTGAGCGAAGCAAAAAATGGCTGGACAACAGAATTGAGGGAAAAATATTTCAAATGGTACTATACAGCTTTTGGATATAGTGGCGGTAACAGCTTCGTCGGATTTATTGACAAAGCACGTAAAATGGCTTTAGCTAACATACCGAAAGACCAATTCGATTATTATAATAAGATTTCGGGCAATGAATTATTGACAACTAATGGCATGAAACTGGCCAGTTTAGGTAGTCCGAAAGGCCCGGGTAGAACCTGGAAAATGGATGAAGCACTTGAAATTATTCAAAATGACTCCACCGACAGAAACTTTGAGCAAGGTAAAATGCTCTTCAGTGCAACCCGCTGTCTTTCATGTCACAATATGAAAGGCGAAGGCGGTGCGGTTGGTCCGGCACTGACCCAATTAGGCACCCGTTTCTCGGCACGCGATATCCTGGAGTCAATCCTTGAGCCCAATAAAGTGATATCTGATCAATATGCTTATACTTCTTTTTACTTGAAAGATGGTGGTTCGGTAACCGGAAGACTGAAAAATGAGGATTCTGAAAAATATTATATTTCTCAAAACCCTTTTGCTCCGCAAACACTACGTGAGGTAATCAAGAGTGATGTAGTAAGAACCAGGATTTCTGATGTTTCATCCATGTATCCGGGTATGGTCAATGGCTTAAATAAAGAAGAATTAAAAGACCTGATGGCTTACCTGATTTCAGGATCAAATAAAGATCATCAGGTATACAAACCTAAAACTAAATAGTTTATACTGATTTTGAAGCAACAGGCCTGGCATAATAAAATATCAAATACCGCTCAATTGGGAGGTATTGAAACCTCTGTTTTGGATAATGGGGCAGGGCGTGGAACACGCATTGCCTGGATCAATACCGGATCAGGACTCCGGTTTAAAGTAGTCATCGACCGTGCAATGGATATTGCAGATGCCTTTTACAATGAGCATAGCCTTGCCTGGTTAAGTCATTCGGGAATCAGTACTCCTCAAGCCTTGTCTGATAAAGGTATTGACTGGCTTAGAACTTTTGGTGGAGGATTAGTAGTGACTTGCGGACTTAGCCATGTTGGCGGACCTGAAAAGGACGAATATGGCGAACGTGGAATTCACGGACAAATAAGCAATATACCGGCAGAAATTGCCTCCGTGGTTCAACCTGATATATTATCAGGAAATATGGAAATGAGCATTAGTGGAATCATCAGGGAATCGCAGGCATTGGGAAACAGACTGGAATTAAGACGTACCATTTCTGCCACTTTGGGGAAATCCACAATCCGGATTCAGGATGAGGTGATCAACCGGGGAAATGCTGAGGCTCCGCATATGCTCCTGTACCATTGCAATTTTGGATACCCCCTTGTTGATGAAGGAACCAGCATAAAATGGAGTGGCAATTGGACCCCGCGAGAAGGAAATCCTGATAAAATCTTTAAAAATGGGAATGACTTTCATACCTGCCCAGCCCCTTTGAATGATCACAGCGGATCCGGTGAAGAAGTCGCGTTTATAGATATTGAATCAAATGAATCAGGCTTTTGCAACTGCGGACTAGAGAATAAAAAAATCGGCTTAAGCCTGAATTTAAGGTTCAGGAAAAAGCAATTACCCTGCTTAACCAACTGGCTGCATTTTGGTAAAGGCGAATATGTTGTCGGGCTCGAACCCGGTACAAATCCACCCATAGGGCAAAGCCGGGCAAGGCAGCAAAATGAATTAATCCTGCTTTCTCCCGGAGAAAGCAGAAAATATGAGTTAGAAATAGAAGTTTTAAATATTAAATAGGCTTAAAAATTCAAGCCTGAAAAAACAAGTTTAATAAGAATATGAGTTTAGCAAAGCAAGCATTAGAACAAGGAAAAGGAATTCTCAGACTGGCACCAACCTGGGTCCCCCGTTCATTTTGCGTACCGGGAAGAAGGATTAAGTTACACCCGGATGATTATTATGTGCTCGGTGGGCAACGTGGCGGTATCGATGAAAGATGGTTATCCTCTACTACGCCGGCACAAAACGGGCCCCTGACCGGAAAAAATGAAGGTTTAAGTGCCATAGTATTTAATGAAGGAGGAAAAGATGAGCAGTTTTTATTAAAAGATGCCATTGATGAGCTTAAAGGTGAAATTATTGGAGACCGGCTGTGGAATGAACACCATAGCTGGCCGATGTATTCCAAATTCTTTGATAATATGGGTCCCCTGCCCCATCATATCCATCACAATGATGAACATGCTGCAAAAATCGGACAAAAAGGTAAACCTGAGGCTTATTACTTTCCTCCTCAACTGAACAATCATGGCGGGGATTTTCCTTATACCTTTTTTGGAATTGCTCCGGGTACAACCAAAGCACAAATCAGGGAATGCCTGGTGAATTTTACAAAAGGAGATAACAAACTGACTACCTATTCTCAGGCATTTAAACTGGAACCGGGAACAGGATGGGATGTACCTCCGGGCATGCTGCATGCACCAGGAAGTTTATGTACCTATGAGCCTCAAAAAGCGTCTGACGTTTTCGCAATGTACCAATCCCTGGTTAATGAAGCAATTATACCTGAGGAATTGCTATGGAATGGGACACCAAAAGACAGAATTGGTGATTACGATCAGTTGATGGAAGTAATCGACTGGGACTTGAACGTAAATCCGAATATTTTAGAAACCCGGTTCATGCTTCCAAAGCCTGTGAAGCCTCTGGCTGAAATGGAGGCAGAAGGATATATTGAAAACTGGATCTGCTACAGATCAGCGGCATTCAGCGCAAAAGAATTAACTGTATTGCCCGGACAAACCGTTACTATCAAGGATAGTGCATGTTATGGCATGATCGTGATGCAGGGACATGGTAAATTTGGAGTATGGGATATTGAGACACCGGCTCTGATCAGATATGGACAACTAACTAATGATGAGTTCTTTGTCACTGAGAAAGCGGCAAAAGAAGGCATAAGCATCAGTAACCCTTCCAAAACCGACCCAATTGTTATACTTAAACATTTCGGTCCGGAAAACCCGGATCTTATTTTGTAATTATTAAAAAATTCAAATATGACTGAGCACATTTATCCAAAACTGCACAATGCTACATGGCCTGGCATTGTGGGAAAAGGTCCTGATTCAGAACCACCGATCTCCTTAGAGAAGATGCTTGAAATGACTGCCGCCGCAGAAGTGGATGGAGTTAAATTTGATGGCGTTGATGTTGGTCTTTTTGACCCTTCAATCAATTTAGATGACCTGGATGGTATTAAAAGACTGGCTGATCAGGTTAGCAAACATAATTTAGTAATTGGCAGTCTTGTAGCACCAATTTGGGGCGGGCCTGCAATGGGTACCAAAGAAGATCGTGCAAATTTTGTTGAACAAGTGCGCAAATCATGTATTTATGGTCAAAAACTGAAGGAATTGGGCGTACGCCCTTATGGTATCATTCGTATTGATTCAGCCAGCACTGTTGAAAACTGGGCTAAAGATCCGGTTAATAACACTAAACTGATTGCTCAAACCTTCCGTGAAGCATGTGATGTGGCTGCTGATTATGACGAGAAGCTAGCTGCTGAAGGTGAGATATGCTGGGGTGGTATGCATAGCTGGAAAGCAATGCTGGATACATTGGAAGCAGTAGATCGCCCAAATATTGGCTTTCAGGCAGACATGTCACATACTTTCCTTTATCTCCTTGGTTATAATGCCCCTGAAGATCGCATTTTACCAGCAGATTATCAGTGGAATGACCGTGAAGCGCTTACAGAAGGGCTTAAAAAGTTAACCGCAGCATTGCGACCATGGACTATAGATTTTCACGTTGCCCAGAATGATGGGACAGCTTATGGTTCAGGTTCACATGATAAAACTGGAAGACATTGCCAGGCAACAGATCCAAATGGTAAATTAGATATTGCTATCGATGCCGGACATTGGCTTAGGAATGAAAACGGAGGGTTGACCAAGGCGTTTAAACATATCTGCTGGGATGGCTGCATGTTTCCGAATGATGTTTTAGAGCAGCAAAAAACATGGAATGATATCCTGGCTGCGATGATCAAGGTTCGCAATTTAAACAGCTGGTCTTAAGCAATGAATTGATTATTTGAAATATTCAGAATACTATAATGGCTAATAAAAAAGAATTAAGAATTGGGTTAATTGGATGTGGCTTTATGGGCCGCACCCATTCGAATGGCTACAAACGGGTTGGAGATTTTTTCCCTGAGCTGGCATATCGTCCGGTTTTAAAAGCAGTTTGTTCCCGCAGTAAAGACAAAGTTCAGGCCTTTGCTGAACAGTGGGGCTATGAATCATTTGAAACCAATTGGAAAGTGTTAATTGCCCGTGAGGATATTGATGCTGTTGACATTTGTGCACCAAATAATATGCATGCAGAAATTGCTATTGCCGCTGCTGCTGCGGGTAAAATGATACTGTGTGAAAAACCTCTTTCAAGGACATTAGCTGAAGGAGTAGCCATGGTTGATGCTATTGAAAAAGCTGGTGTTGCAAACACAGTCTGGTATAATTATCGCCGTGTTCCGGCAGTAACCTTGGCCAAACAAATTATCGATACCGGCAAACTGGGAAAAATATTTCATTACAGGGCCAATTTCCTTCAAGACTGGACTATCAATGCTGATCTACCACAGGGTGGTGAAGGTTTATGGCGTCTGGATATTGATGCCGCAGGTTCCGGTGTAACGGGCGATCTGCTCGCACACTGTATTGATACCGCCATCTGGTTAAACGGAGGCATTAAAGATGTTTCTGCACTCACCGAAACATTCGTCAAAGAACGTATGCATCAGCTGACCGGGAAAAAGGAAAAAGTAAGGATAGACGATGCCTGTATTTTCCATTGCCACTTCAATAATGGATCCTTAGGACTGTTTGAATCTACACGATATGCCCGCGGACATAAGGCTCTGTACACCTTTGAAATAAATGGTGAACATGCATCCATTCGATGGGATCTGCACGATCTTAACCGCCTGGAATATTTCGACCACGCTGATGATTCTATCGTTCGCGGATGGCGTTCAATCCACGTAACTGATGGTGATCAGCCTTATATGGACAAATGGTGGGTTCCCGGTCTTTCAATTGGTTACGAACATTCATTCGTACATCAGGTAGCTGATTTTCTGAAATGCCTTGAAACCGGTGAGCCTTGCTCCCCTACTTTTAAAGAAGCACTGGAGACTCAAAAAGTTTGTGAAGCAGTAATAGATTCAGCTAATACAAGAAGCTGGAAAACCATTTAGGCAATTTGAAAGCAGATACCAAAATCATTGAACATTAATCCATTTTATAGCTATCAATCATGTACAAGAAAATTAATTCAATTCAGGGATCTTTAATTCTGGGCTTGCTCCCAATAATTATAATTCTTGCAGGCTATAAAATGGCTGATAGCAATGAGTACAAACAAAAGGGTTTTGTTCAAATTTTTGATGGGAAAACGCTGGCTGGCTGGGAGGGTGATCCTGTCTACTGGAGAGTTGAAAATGGGAATATTGTTGGAGAGATTACACCGGCAACCCTGCTTAAACGTAACTCCTTCCTCATTTGGCGGGGAGGAATGCCGGCTGATTTTGAACTTACTTTAGAGTTCAAAATAACAAAGGCAGGTAATAGTGGCATTAACTACCGTAGCGAAGAACTGAAGGATATCCCCTATGCTTTAAAAGGATACCAACTTGATATTGATGGAGCAAACCGGTATACCGGGCAAAACTATGAGGAGCGTGGAAGGACTACCCTGGCCTACAGAGGGCAGAAGACGATTATCAAGGCTCAAAGTGCAGATAATGCTAATGGTACTGTCCAATCAAAAATAAAAAATAATGCCTGGACCGATTTAACCGTAATCGGTTCATTGGGAGAATCTGATGCCTTATTGCAACAGATAAAAAGTGAAGACTGGAATACCTGTCGATTAGTAGCAAAAGGCAATCGGCTAAAGCACTATATTAACGGAGTATTGATGAGTGATGTTACTGATAATGAATCGGTTAACGGAAAATCAAAAGGGATGTTAGGCATGCAGGTACATGTTGGTCCGCCAATGAAGGTGGAGTACCGTAAAATTATGCTTAAGCAGTAATTATAAGCTAAAAAAACCTAAGCATGAAAAAAAACCTATTCTCTTTATTGCTGGCTCTGTTAGTGATATCAAGCATCATGCTTATAAAGGCCTGTAGTTCAGCGAGTTCACATCAGGTCTATGACCCGGCTGATACCATACTCACTGAAAGTCAGAAACGCTTAGCTTCAAATGCCTTAAAAGGCCTTGCAATCAGTCCAGGTCTGCAAATTCAGACTATGGCAACAGAGCCAACCTTAATAAACCCTACAAATATTGATGTTGATGAAAAAGGAAGAGTTTGGGTGACTGAAGCCTATAATTATCGTTTTCAAATCAACAATAACAAACCCAGAACTGAAGGAGATCGAATCTTAATTCTGGAAGATAAAGATGGGGATGGTCGGCTGGAAACGAGTAAAGTTTTTTACCAGGGGTCTGAACTGAATGCTCCTTTGGGCATCTCTGTATTAGGTAACAGGGTAATTATATCGCAAAGCCCTTACGTATGGATTTTTTATGATGATAATGGAGATGATAAAGCGGATCGTAAAGAGATACTTTTTCAGGGCATAGGAGGTGAACAGCATGACCATGGTATGCACTCTTTTACTTTCGGGCCTGATGGGAAATTATATTTCAATTTTGGCAATTACGGGCAAACGCTAAAAGATAAAAACAACAAGGTTGTACTGGATCAGGATGGGGATGAAATTGGGCCTGGAAAATATCGTGAAGGAATGGTATTCCGTTCTGATCCGGATGGCTCTAATGTTGAATGCCTTGGACATAATTTCAGAAATAATTTTGAACTTGCTGTAGATAGTTACGGTTCCATCTGGCAAAGCGACAATGACGATGACGGCAACCGGGGTGTACGAATTAACTATGTGATGGATTATGGAAATTATGGCTACAAAGATGAAATGACTGGCGCGAGCTGGCAGGCAAAAAGAACCAATCTTGAGGATTCTATCCCTTTACGCCATTGGCATCTCAACGATCCCGGAGTAGTCCCAAACCTTTTACAAACAGGAGCAGGTTCACCAACAGGTATTTTATTATACGAAGGGTCTTTACTCCCTGCGCAATACCAAAATCAAATAATTCACTCCGATCCTGGTCCAAATGTGGTTCGTTCTTATCCTGTAAAGAAAAATGGAGCCGGCTACACGGCAGGCATCCTAAATATTTTGAAAGGAGAAAATGACCAATGGTTCCGTCCATCAGACGTATGCATAGCTCCGGATGGTTCACTAATCGTTGCTGATTGGTACGATCCCGGTGTTGGAGGTCATCGGGTTGGCGATTTACAAAGGGGACGTATATACAGAATCGCTCCTGATGTTTCTCAGTATAACATTCCCCTGTATGATTACAGCACGCCTGACGGAGCAATCAACGCACTTCAGAATCCAAATCTTGCTGTTAGAAGGCATGCCTGGCTAGCCTTACAGGAAATGGGGAAAAAGGCAGTTCCAGGGCTTGAAAAATTATGGCGAAAAGCTTCCAATCCAAGGATGCGAGTCAGGGCATTTTGGGTATTAGTAAAAATGCCATCAGGACAGAATTATATTAATGAAGCCATTAAAGATCCTAATCCTGATATCAGAATAACAGGTTTAAGGGCGGCCAGACAATTAAAATTGGAAATGATTCCATTGGTAAGAAAATTAGCCAATGATAAGGACCCACAGGTTAGGAGAGAATCAATTATAGCCCTAAGACATAACAAATCGCCGGAAGCTGCTGAATTATGGGCCAGGCTTGCCAGTCAGCACGATGGCAATGACAGATGGTATTTAGAGGCTTTGGGTATTGCTGCCGACAGACAATGGGATAGCTTTTTTGAAGCTTATTTACAGTTGAATAAAACTCCATTGCTTAATCCTGCCGGGAGAGATCTTATTTGGCGTGCACGGACCGAACAGTCACTTCCACTTCTCGCAAAACTCGCCTCCGATAGTAAGTATGACCTCAAATCAAGATTACGATATTTCCGTGCTTTCGACTTCCATACCGGGCCTGAAAAATCAAAAATCCTGGTTAAAATGATTGAAGATAATCCGACCGGGAATATTGAGTTTAAGAGTCTGGTTTTAAATCATCTGGACACCCAATTTGCACTTCAATCTCCCCTGGCAAGACAAACTCTAATGGAGGTCTTACAGGCTGTCTCAGGAAAGGTAGACTATCTGGATTTGGTGAGACGTTATGAGCTTCAGAGTGAAACCGAAAACCTCCTGAAATTGGCTATTGCAAAATCAAATGAACCTATTGGCGTTGATGCAGCACGATTATTACTCGAGCTAAAAGGAACTACAGTCCTGAATAAGGTTCTCAATGGCTCTGATTCAAATCAGATCAACTCAATATTGACAGCCCTAGGTGGAGTAGGAAATACAGAGTCGGTTGGAATATTAGAGAAAATCAGTCTTCTGAACAATCAGAATACTGATGTAAGTGAAAATGCCGCTGAAATGCTTGGAAAAAGCCGAACCGGAGAAGATCGTGTACTTGATCTGTTGCGAACAAAAAAAGCTCCATCAGACCTTATTCCCTATTTTGTTGCCGGGCTAAAAGGAAGCAGACGAAAAGCTGTTTATGAAGAATCTTTGACATTTTTGCCTGAGACAGTAAAAAAAAACAATCCAAAGCCCTCAATTACACTAAATGAATTACTTGCTTTAACCAGCAATTCTAAAAACGGGGCGGCCGTTTTTAAAAGATCTTGTAATGTTTGCCATCAGGTGGATAGGGAGGGCTATGATGTTGGTCCAAAGCTGACAGAAATTGGTTCTAAATTACCGAAAGAAGGCTTGTTTGATGCCATTATTAATCCTTCAGCAGGCATAAGTTTTGGGTATGAAACCTGGCAAGTTGAAATGAAGGATGGCTCAAGCCTGATCGGAATTATCTCCAGCAGAACCCCAACAGAAATAGAGCTTAAGTTCCCGGGAGGTTTAAATCAAAAAATCTTGACCAATAATATCAAAACAATCAGGATGATACCTGAATCAATGATGCCTGAAGGCTTGCATGAAGCAATGACTGCGCAGGAGCTTGCAGATATCATTCAATACATGGCCACGTTAAAGAAAAAAGGATGAACATCTACAATTTCAAATAAATCCTGTTATATTAATCTATTATTCATTGAAAATCAATCAATTAATACATATAAAATGAAATTTGGCATTAATACCTTCCTCTTCACTTCTCCATTTACAAATGAGAGCATTGATTTATTCCCCAAATTTAAAGGCTGGGGTTTTGATTCTGTGGAAATTGCAATTGAGGATCCTTCGCATATTGATCCGCATGTGATCAGAAAGGCATTAGATAAGAGTGGTTTAAAATGTGGTTCAATTTGTGCCGCTATGGGGCCGGGACGTGACCTCAGAGGAACGGCTGAAGATCAACAGACAGCTATTACCTATATAAAAAGCATACTTGACATGATGCCTGTTTTAGGTTGTGGCATCCTGATCGGACCACTTTATTCAGCAGTAGGACGTGCCGAACTGGTAAGTAAGGAAGATTATGCGAAACAATGGGAAACTGTTGCCGGACATTTAAAAATGCTGGCAGATTATGCCGAAAAATTAGGCCTGAAGTTGGCTATTGAGCCATTGAACAGATATGAAACCGATTTTATAAATACCTGTGAACAAGGCCTGAAAATGGTTAATCAGGTGAACAGCAAAGCATTGATGCTTCAACTTGACACCTATCACATGAATATTGAAGAAAAAGATCCCTATCAGGCGATATTAAATGCAGGAAGTAAACTGGGGCATTTCCACGCCTGTGGTTCAGACCGTGGAACCCCCGGTGGCGATCAGATCAACTGGGAAAGAATTAGTTCTGCCCTGCATCAGGTCAATTATGATGGAGAAGTAGTTATCGAATCCTTTATTCCTGATATCGAAATGATTGCGAAGGCCGCGTCCATCTGGAGACAATTTGAACCTTCACAGGAAGATATTGCGATAAAAGGATTGAAATTTTTAAGATCTTGTTTAATTAAATAGTTCTGGAATTGAAATATATATTTAAAACCTTCTGTTATGGAATCAAGACGAAATTTTTTGCACACACTAAGCGCTTCAATGCTTGCTCTATCAATCCCCCGACATGGTTTTGCCAGCGCTGAGGAATTTTTCAAGCAGCCTTATGAAGGGCCCGTTCTTCGGGTTGCGATCATGGGCCTTGGTAGTTACGGAACCCGTGTAGCTGAGGCCATGCAAGCCTGTAAGAAGGCTAAATTAGTTGGGCTTATCAGTGGCACGCCTTCTAAACTAAAGAATTGGCAGAGCAAGTATAATATCTCAGTGAACAATTGTTACAATTATGAGAATTTCGATCGCATAAAAGATAATCCTGAGATTGATGCGGTGTACGTCATTACACCGAATGCCCTGCATCACGATCAGGTGATACGTGTGGCCAAAGCCGGTAAACATGTTATCTGCGAAAAACCAATGGCATTGAATGCTAAAGAAGGTCAGGAAATGATTGATGCCTGCAAGAAAGCGAATGTCAAATTGCTAGTAGGATACCGAATGCACTTTGAACCTAAAACCCTGGAAATAATCCGGATGCGGAAAGAAGGGGAATTGGGGAAAATTATGTTTTTTCAGGGACTAAGCGGCTTCAAAATTGGCGACCCTAATCAGTGGCGATTGAATAAGCAATTGGCCGGAGGAGGCTCGCTAATGGACATTGGCATTTATGCAATAAACGGTGCTCGTTATATGGTAGGCGAAGAGCCTGTTTGGGTTACTGCACAGGAAACCAAAACAAATCCCGAAAAATTTAAAGAAGGCGTTGACGAGACTATTCTGGTTCAGTTAGGTTTTCCTGGCGGGGCGGTAGCGTCTTGTTTATCAAGCTATAATATGAGTTATCTGGATCGCTTTTTCTTAACTGCTGAAAAAGGATTTGCCGAGTTACAACCCTCAACCGGTTATGGGCCCATCAAAGGCCGTACTCATAAAGGCGAATTAAATCATCCGCATGCTACTCACCAAACAGTACAAATGGAAAAAATGGCAGGTATCATTTTGGCAGGAGAACCAAGCCTCGTACCTGTAGATGGCGAAGAAGGTCTGAAAGACTTAAAAATTATGGATGCAATCTATTTAGCGGTTAAAACGGGTAAAAAGATAAATTTGAAATTGTGAAAATTGCTATGGTAAAACTCCTTAAGCAATATTACCACCAAGAATATGGCAATAAGTAAATATAAGACTATCCAGGTACTGCTAAAAACCATTGTAATGGTGGCAATAGCCTTAAGTGCGTTTAAGCTTGCACAATCCGATCCGACAGCATTAAAAATTAAAAAAGGTGATCACATCATTTTAATTGGAAACAACCTTGGCTCAAGGATGATGAACTACGGATATTTTGAAACCGAAATGCAGCTTCGTTATCCCGACAGCATGCTGTACATCCGGAATATGTGCGATGGAGGAGATACCCCGGGATTCAGAGCCCATTCGGGTCGTGCATTACCATGGGCATTTCCGGGTGCCGAAAAATTTCAGACTGAACTAGCGAGAAACTCAAATAGCGAAGGCTTTTTTGATAGTCCGGATACATGGATCACAAATCATAAAGCCGATATTATCATTGCATTTTTTGGATATAATGAATCCTTTCAGGGCCCGATGGGACTTGCAAACTATAAGGCTGAGCTTGAAGCTTTCGTAATTCATACCTTAAAACAAAAGTACAACGGACTAACTTCCCCTCAACTTGCCCTGGTTTCACCCATTGCATTTGAAGACCTGTCGGCTCAATCCGACCTTCCTGATGGCAAAACTGAAAATAAAAACCTGGAACTCTATTCGCTGGCTATGAAGGAAATTGCAGCGAAGCACAAGGTTCATTATTTGGATGTCTTTACACCAAGCAGAAAGTGGTATGAGACCAATGAAAAACCGATGACCATAGATGGATCTCAGCTTACAGAAGCGGCCTATGCTAAATTTGCACCGCTTTTAGCGGATGGACTTTTCGGTAAAACCAGAGTAAACCCTGCTGTTGAAGGCAATCGTCAATTGGTACATGACGCAGTTCAGGAAAAAAACTGGATGTGGCATAACGATATTAAAATACCAAATGGGGTGCATGTTTTTGGTCGAAGATATAATCCCTTTGGTCAGGATAATTATCCTTCAGAACTAAATAAGATCAGGGAGATGACAAGCATCAGAGATCAGGCTATCTGGCTAGCCTTGAAGGGGGAAAAAATGGATCTGGATGCTGCTGATAAGAATACAACAGCCCTTCCGAATATTGAAACAAATTACAATCCTGATAAAAATGGCAGTCTTAAATATCTTTATGGAGAAGAAGCCATAGCGAAATTCAAATTACCACCAGGTTATAAAATTGATTTATTTGCTTCTGAAGTTGAATTTAAAGACATCGAAAATCCGGTACAATTATCTTTTGATAATAAAGGGCGATTATGGGTCGCTACAATGCCGACTTATCCTCACTGGAAACCGGGGGATAAAAAACCGAATGATAAAATTATTATTCTCGAAGATACTAATGGGGATGGTAAAGCCGATAAACAAACCACCTTTTTAGATGGCCTGCATTTACCTGTAGGCTTCGAAATAGCCCCTGAAGGTGTCTATGTTTCTCAGGGTACCAATCTGGTGCTTTATAAAGACACGAATGGAGATAGTAAAGCTGATTCTAAAGAAATCCTATTGAGCGGCTTTGATGACCATGATACGCACCATGCACATCATGCCTATACCACAGACCCTTCGGGTGCTATTTATATGGGAGAAGGAGTCTTTTTACATACGAATGTCGAAACATCCTATGGCCCGGTACGTGCTACCAATGGCGGGTTTTACAGATATAACCCTGCAAGGCATCACCTTGAGCGAACCGCTCAACTCTCCATACCGAATCCCTGGGGCATCGCCTTTGATGATTGGGGACAGAATTTTTTCGCAGAAACCTCAGGACCTGATGTGCTCTGGATGATGCCGGGATCTATCAAACCAAGATATGGTGTAGCCACGCATAAATCAACCAACCTGATTGAGGATAAGCACAGGGTACGACCTACCTCAGGGCTTGAATTTGTTTCAAGCCGTCATTTTCCGGATGAGGTTCAGGGCGATATGCTTATCAACAATACCATAGGATTCCTCGGTACTAAACAGCATTTGATGCAGGAAAAAGGTACAGGCTATGCCACAAAACACCGTCAGGATCTGCTGGTTTCAGAAGACAGAAATTTCCGCCCTGTTGATATGGAATTTGCACCGGATGGCTCCCTTTATCTTGTGGACTGGCATAATGTGCTGATTGGTCATATGCAGCATAATGTACGTGATCCACTGCGCGACCACTCGCATGGGCGTATTTATCGTATCACCTATCCTTCAAGGCCATTGGTACAAGCTGCTAAAATAGATGGAGCAAACATTGAACAATTGCTGAACAATCTTAAATTACCTGAATACCGGACGCGCTACCGTACCAGAAGGGAGCTTCGGGGACGCCCTGTGAATCAGGTTATTGCCCAAATCACGAATTGGACTGCCAAACTTGATAAAAAAGATCCTAATTATGAGCACCATCTGTTGGAAGCTCTATGGGTAAGCTGGGGATTGAATAAGGTAGATCAGAAACTCCTTCGCCAATTGCTTGTAGCAAAAGACTATAGGGCACGTGCAGCGGCTGTACGCGTATTAAGATATACCGGGCATCAGGTTGCTGATCAGACAAACCTGCTGATGCAGGCAGCAGCTGACGTACATGGACGGGTCAGGCTTGAAGCAATTGTAAGCGCCTCCTGGCTTGGAAAAGACAAAGGATTACCAATCGTTATGGAAGCTGGTAAAAAACCCCTTGACGAATGGATGGTTCCGGCCTATGAAACAGCAATTGCTCACCTAAATGGATATGAACGGGTAGTTAAAAAAGAAGAACCATTATTGACCGATCTTAAAGGAGCTGAACGGGAGCTTTTTCTTAAAGGACAAGCAATTTATGCCCGTGATGGCTTTTGTAATACTTGTCACCAGAGTGATGGAAAAGGGCTCGGCAATTCCGGCTTCCCTCCACTAGCAGGTACAAAATGGGTAACCGGAAATGAAGAAAGACTAATTAAACTTGTACTGAAGGGGCTTTATGGGCCAATAGAAGTGCTTGATAAGAAATATCCCGGACAGGTACCGATGACACCTTTTGCAGGAATGTTAAATGATGAGGAAGTTGCTGCAGTATTGACCTATGTGCGAAATTCATTTGGGAACAAGGCTTCGGCAATTTCTGTAGAAAAGGTAAAACTGACAAGGGCAGCGGTAAAAGATAAAACAGGGTTTTACTCACCTGAAGAATTGCTAAATCAACATCCATTAGAGAAATAAACCCATTCAGAAGATATATAAAATGAACAAGCAAACAAACAGGATGTTATTGATCATTCTGATCACTTTTATTCATACCGGCATTTCATTTGCTCAGAGTAATCCACAATGGGTTGTCTATCAGGGAAATGAAGGGCCAGGAAAAGGCAAACATATTGTATTTGTGAGTGGGGATGAAGAATATCGCTCGGAAGAGGGTTTACCCATGCTGGCAAAAATTTTGGCAGAACGCCATGGCTTTAAATGCACAGTTCTTTTTGCTGTCGACCCAAAGACGAATAATATTGATCCCGATAATCAGACAAATATACCAGGGCTTGAACACTTAAAGACAGCCGACCTGATGGTCATGCTATTACGGTTCAGGGAATTACCGGATGAGCAAATGAAACATATTGTGGATTATACCAATGCCGGAAAACCGATTGTAGCCCTGCGCACCTCAACACATGCCTTTAGCTATTCACGCAATAAGGAAAATCCGTATGCCAAATACAGCTATAACAGCAAGATAAAAGGCTGGGAAGGTGGTTATGGCAAACAGGTTCTTGGTGAAACCTGGATCAATCACCATGGCGTACACGCTAAGGAAGGTACCCGGGCATTGATCAATGGCCTTGTGAAAGATCATGCTATTTTGCGCGGAGTAAAAGATATCTGGACCCCAACTGATGTATATGGTATTCTGGGCCTGCCAAATGATGCTCAGGTTTTGATATTCGGCCAAACCACAATGGGGATGAGCTCCACATCTCCTTTGAGCTATGAAAAGTCAGTTATGCCGGTCGCATGGATTAGAAATTACAGCTCAGCAAGTGGTAAAAAAGCAAAGATCTTTACTACAACAATGGGGGCTTCCATTGATCTGATCAGTGAAGACCTTCGCAGATTAATTGTGAATGCTTGTTATTGGAGCATAGGCATGGAAAACCTGATTCCTGCACAAAATAATGTTCAGGTAGTTGGTGATTACAATCCAACCATGTTTGGTTTTGGTAAATATCAGCGAGGGCTAAGCCCTTCTACTTTTGAATGGAAGAAATAGTACTAAATGTGTCTGGGGAAAGCTTGAAACAGAAATGACATCAGAGTCAGGAGGTTCCAGCCTTCGCTGGATCCGATAGCTATCGGATGACAATCCGGGGTGGGTATTGGGAGATTCCGGCCTTTGCCGGAATTTAATTAGTATAGTAAAATAATATAGTCTATTTTAAACTGATCAGGACTCGATCACTACGCCCATTGCACAGAACTTTTCAATACGTTCATTGATCACTTCGCCGATATCCCGCTTTAGCAACAGATCAAGGTCTTTTGTAATTTGATCCTGAATAGTCTTAGCCATTTCTTCAGGATTGTGATGTGCGCCACCTAAAGGCTCCTTGATGATTCCATCAATAAGTTTATTCTGAAGCATGTCGTCTGCTGTCAGCTTCAGGCAGTCTGCTGCTTTCTCTTTATAATCCCAGCTTCTCCATAATATGGAGGAACATGATTCGGGTGAGATTACAGAGTACCAGGTATGCTCAAGCATATATACCCGGTCGCCAATGCCAATACCCAAGGCTCCGCCTGATGCTCCCTCACCTACAATAAAACATAAGATTGGTACTTTTAATACTGACATTTCAAGCAAATTCCGGGCAATTGCCTCACCCTGACCACGCTCTTCTGCCTCCAAACCAGGATAAGCCCCCGGAGTATCAATAAACGTGATTACCGGTTTATTGAACTTTTCAGCGAGTTTCATTAGCCTAAGGGCCTTCCGATAACCTTCGGGATTTGCCATTCCAAAATTGCGGTATTGACGCATCTTGGTGTTCACCCCCTTCTGATGACCAATGATCATTACAGTTTGGCCACCAATACTCGCAAAACCACCAACAATCGCCTTATCATCCTTTACTGTCCGATCACCATGCATTTCAATAAAATCATCACAGATCATCTCTATATAAGACAAAGTGTATGGCCGTTCAGGATGCCGCGATATCTGCACATTTTGCCATCCGCTAAGATTGGAATAGATCTGGTGTCGGGCTACATCTATCTTTTGCTCCAGTTCTGCCAGCGTAGCAGACATATCTACCTTGGTTTTATCAGCTACCTGTTTAACCTTTTCAATCTGCAATTGCAAATCAACAATAGGCTTTTCAAAATCGAATGTTGTACTACTCATAGGTTATCTAAAAGACCCGGCTAAATTAGGAAATTAATACCATCACAAATAAATCTAATTATGAAAATCTGTAAAACCGAATATTTAAAAATTTTAATAAAATTATTGAATTCAGGTATTGAGGTTTTTTAACTTTTCTTTAGCCTGATCCCAGGTATTTGCTGATTTCTTTTCGGTTGCTGCATTATCGATGAGTTCCTGTAGATTTTCAAGAGCTTCAAAAACTGCCTTATCCTTCACTCCATCCTTCTTGAAGCGGATCAAATCCAGAATGATTGCCTTATTATTTCCACTTTCATCGGTTATAAAATTTATTCCATCTATCATTTCTTTATCTTTTACATAGGAAAATTAAAATCAATTCAGTCCTCTTAATGTTCAGGAAATACAAAGATACATGATTGGAACAATACTGGCTTCTGCCAGTAAATCTTAACATAATCAAAAAATACTGACCTTCCCCTGACCCAAAAGTCTTTGGGGATCTCCCTTTTTTGATTTTTTTATTATATTTTACCGACAAGTAAAAAACAAAGAAGAGGAATAGAATATATGGGCCATTTGCCAAAACTTATTGAAGATCTTGCACTAATATTAATAGTCGCTGCCGTCACCACCTTATTATTCAGAAGGATTAAACAGCCGCTTGTTTTAGGGTATATCATTGCCGGATTCCTGGTTGGCCCCCATCTGTCGATCACACCTACCGTTGTGGATACTACTAATGTTAAGACTTTAGCTGAAATTGGGGTTATATTTCTGCTATTTAGCCTCGGACTTGAATTTAGTTTTAAAAAGCTGGTAAGGGTTGGTGGAGCAGCTTCAATTACAGGTCTGATAGGTATAGTTTTCATTACCGTAGCCGGTTATTTACTTGGCCGATGGATGGAATGGTCATTCATGGACAGCCTATTCCTTGGGGGAATGCTCGCAAGTTCGTCCACTACAATCATTATTAAGGCATTTGATGAACTGGGTGTTAAAACCAAACAGTTTGCCCAGGTAGTTTTCGGAATACTTATAGTGGAAGATATTGTAGTGATTCTCCTTATGGTATTACTTTCAACAATAGCTATTACTAATCAATTTGAAGGTTCTGAAATGCTATTTACAGTAGCCAAATTAATATTCTTTTTAATATTATGGTTCATTGCCGGAATATTTTTATTGCCAACTTTTCTCAGGAAAGCTAAATCGCTTTTAGATGATGAAACCTTACTTATTCTAGCCGTAGGCCTCTGTCTTGGAATGGTGATCGTAGCCAGGCAGGCAGGCTTTTCAGCTGAACTCGGGGCATTTATAATGGGTTCGATTCTGGCTGAAACTACAAAAGCAGAGAAAATTGAACATTTAGTTAAACCAATTAAGGATTTGTTTGGAGCTGTTTTCTTTGTATCTGTAGGGATGCTGATTGATCCTGTGGCTATTATGGAAAATCGGTGGGCAATCCTCTGGGTAACCCTGTTGATTTTGTTCGGAAGATTTTTTAGCTCAACTATGGGTGCATTACTTTCAGGTCAACCCTTAAAACAATCAATACAGGTAGGAATGAGTCTGGCACAAATCGGTGAATTTGCATTTATCGTGGCTTCATTAGGCCTTGCATTAGGCGTTACCAGTAATTTTCTATTCCCTGTGGCTGTAGGTGTATCAGTAATAACCACTTTTACAACCCCTTATAGAATTAAGTATTCTGAAAAGCTCTATGAACTGATTGCCAGGATTCTGCCTGCCACATGGATCGAAAATTTATCAAATTATTCATCAAGTACACAGAATATACAGGCAGAGAGCAACTGGAAAAAAGTATTTAGTTCTTATCTTAAGATTGCTGTAACAAATGGTATCATTCTTCTTGCAATGATGCTGCTTTCTATAAAATTTCTCCAACCATTTCTGGATAAAAATATTGAAAACGAGATTTTAAGCTCTTCTGTTGGCCTACTGCTTTCTTTTGGCGCAGCTGCACCTTTCATATGGGCTCTTATTGCTAAAAGGCCTGGAAAATTGGGATATAAGGAGTTATGGCTAGATAAAAAGTACAGTCGTGGTCCTTTACTGGTCCTTGAAATTGCGCGGGTAATCATTGGATTACTCATCATGGGATTCTGGGTAAACAAGCTCTTCTCTGCCATGACAGCAATTCTGATCGCAATGCCGTTGATCGTCTTTGTACTGATGGTATTTTCACAGCGATTACAGCGCTTTTATCATAGACTCGAAGGCCGATTCTTATCTAATTTTAATGAAAGGGAACTTGCTGAAGAAGAAAATGCACACTCTGAAAAGATTCTAAGAAAACACTTCATGCCAAAATCAGACCTTGTTCCATGGGAAGCGCATATGGTGGATATGCAGGTGAATCAAAATGCTGATTATATAGGAAAAACCCTGGAAGAATTGGCATGGCGCGAACAATACGGAATTAACATTGCCTATATTAAACGTGGTGATAAATTGATCTATGCACCAACCCGCTTTAATAAACTACTTCCCTTCGACCATGTCGGAATAATTGCCACCGATGAACAAATGCAGCAGTTTAAACCTGTTTTTGATTCCACCGAAACGATAGACACTGTTGAATATAATGTTGAAGATATTGTGGTTCAAAAGATTGTTGTTGATGAACACAATAAACTGAAAGGGCTTTCAGTCCGCAACTCGGGTATCCGTGAAAAAACCAATGGCTTGATTATCGGAATCGAAAGAAGCCATGAAAGAATTTTGAACCCCAATTCTCAAATGATTTTTGAATGGGGAGATATTGTATGGATTGTAGGTGAACGGAAAAAGATTCAGCAGTTGAACACCTGATCAGTTTTCAGGCCTCAGAAGATCAATTACTGCAACAGAGTTAATGATATTTTGCCTTTCAGAAATTCCGTAACAAGCTACTATATAGTATTCCGGGTTATAATAGGATAATACTTTCATGCGCGACTTCGAAAGGATTGTGAATTCATAGGTATGCGATTCGTAGATATCATACTTTTTAGGACAAAAATTAGGAATTTCCTTCTCATCCCTTATTCCGAATAAGTCATTCTGCTGAAATGTTTTCCAGATCTGATCGAGTGAACCGGGCAATAAATTCAGGCTCTTAAGTCGGCCATTGATTCCCGAATATACATATGCCTTAAGCTGTGCGCCGCTTCCTGTTAAAACGAAATACTCAGATACTCTTGCAGACTTTCCCGGATAAAAGGCGCGAAATGCCACTACAAAATCATTCTCAGAGTTCAGGGAACGCATAAAGGGCTGCACCAAAGAATCATCATAATCCCTCCCATGTTCAATCCGCAACGTATCCTGTGAAAAAACAGGAAAAACGAAAAATAGAATCAATAGGGTAAAGAATAGTTTCAAAATAGCGGCTGTATGAGAATATAAAATTAAGCCAATTTTACTCCCAAACAATCGAGAAGCACTAAAGAAAAAATAGATTTATCTGGAATTGAGATATTACTAACGAGGATCGATCTGGTAAACAACAAGCGGAACAGCACTAAGTTTTTGATTACTCAGTTTTGCCATTTGCATATTAGCCCCGGGACCACTAAATACTGATGCAGGAATTTCTATCCCGCTGCTTTGACTGTTATCCTGAGATAGAATTTGAGTATTCCCGGTTTGGGATTCAAATTTGCGGATTTGAGAAGATGAAGGATTTAGTATTGATATATCCCCTTGCCCTGATTTTTTTTCAGTGAGAGCCGATTTTGACTCAGCAGGCAGTTCAGTAATTTTTACAGACTGAATATCTGAAAGAGTGATGTAAAGTGTGCTACTAGCCACCTGAGCCTTAATTTCAGCGGCGATAAAAAGTAAAAGAATAAAGCTCAGTAAGACTTTCATACATACTCTTACGATAAATATATGAAAAGGTTACAATTCCCAAAGAAATAATTTTACCTGTTAGGTAATTTATTTGGCGAAACGAATTTCTTAGTTTCGATTTTTCGGGGCTTAATAATCAGCTTAATTGTTAGGTTTGCCGGACTTTCAGAATCCAAAACAATTTGAGGGATATTCCTATCAACCTCTACCTCAGGAGGCAGGTTTGTACCATCAACTGTCAAAGTGTATTTCCCAATTGGAAGGTAAAATATTAACTGGCCTTCAAGATTGGTCTTGGTTACATACCTAACATTATTTTCGTCAGTTGCAACTACAGTAATACCTTGCAAATTCCGATTGATTTCATAACTGAACTCATCGAAAACGTAAATTAGATTCCCTTTTATAGTACCTGTTTTTTTAAGCGGAATTTCGAGTCTGTGTTTCTTCTTATCCAGGCTTATATATTGATCAGGTGCATACCAGCCTTTGGTGTTTGACATGCTGACACGATAACTATCATGAGGGAGTTTTTTATAAACTACAGAACCTGAAGCATCTGTAATGAAAGCAATATCGTTGATATAAAGGAGATGACCTTCAGCCTTTGTATCCCCCTGATCAAAAATATTATTCTGATTCATATCCTTATAAATAAGTACTTCCAGATCGCTATTGACAGCACCAGCTTTAGGTAAGGATAGTTTTTGAGTAATCCCAAGTTCCAGAAGACTGAACTGATAATTACTGAACCGGTTATGATTTATGGAAGTGAAAATACTGGATTTAGGTAAAATATCATACTCTGCCCTACCAGTCAGAAAACTACTGCTACCATAGGATGAATTATTCATTAATGCTAAACCTGCTTCAAGTCTTAGTTTATCCCTGTAAAAATTCTTTCTTGCAGTTGGAATAATGCTGAAAATTCTTGGAGAATCCTGACTTCTTAAAAAATTGTTTACCGCTTCACCGACATAGAATGTCCCGAATTGTAGTGTGGAACTCAGATTAAAGATCCCTCTTTTATAGTTCAGATTTGAACGGAAATGAAAGCGTAGCCGATCGTTAAATGAAGTGCTGAAATAGCCACTTTCTGTATTAAGAGATAGGTACTGATTATTAGATATTGGATAATTAAACGATGAATTAATATTCCAGTAGCTTAAAGTATGTACTTCTTTAGTTGAACCGGGTAGTCTGAATGCATTATTTGATTCCTGAAAATAAAGTGGCGAAACTGAGGCAATCATTTTTTTAAATATCGTGCCCGACATTCCAATTTCAGCCCTGATAGTACTGTATTTAGGCATAAATAACCTAAAAGTTGAAAAGGTTTTTGGTGCAAAATAATTATAATCAAATCCTGCCCAAATATTTGACCGTTCTCTCATATAGGTAATCCGTTCATTAAAAGACAATGCACCTCTCCTCATCCCAGGATAATATCCGGAACTAAAGTAATTTGAACTGCTGATTACAATTTTCTTAATTGTGCCATTAATATTAAAACCCGAAGCAAAACTCGGTTTTATCAAACTGATACTATCACGTTGTTGTGTATGACCTGCACTTAGATTGGCTACAATTCTTAATCCTTTATAATTCGAAAGGGTGTAGCTATTGCTCAATATTGCGTTCTTTGAGTTCTGAAGCGGACTTATTTCATAAATTACATTTGTAGAAAATTCAGAATTTTCTTTTCTGTGGGTATAGCCGGCCCATCCTGCAGTACCGGAAGGTAAAAAATTATAAGAATCGTTTCCAATCAGATTTGAATTTCCATCTAAAAAACCTGCCTCATATGAATCATTATTTGTGGTATCATTCAAAAAAAGATTTGCTCCTCTGCCACTGAGGTTTATATCCATGTTCTTGTTAATGTTTCCGGCCGTTATCCCCATATTGCCAGTTTCATAACTAAGCCAGGTATTCCTCATCATAGCTGGTGAGTAAGTGTTCTTCCAATCGGTATAATCAAGACTATATCCCAAATTTCCCGATTTAAGCGCCAGGTTACCTTGCCCATTCAATAAATAGGATTCATTACTAGAAAACATACCCTGCGAGCTGAGAGAAAAACTATTTGCATTATACGATTCATTTATATTTGGATCGTGGTAAGCACGGTCACTACGACCGCTTTGTACTCTGACATAGGCCATCCCAAACACATCTCCATTTGAATATAGTCCGGTAAAAGTCACATCAAAACCTTCCGACTGAAACATTTTTCTTGTAACCGGTTTTGAAATTGTAATCAGCGTATCAGCAGATGGCTGAATTGTAAATTCCTGTGTGGAATGAAATGCCTGATTCTGAAATACAGGAGGAAAACGATTAATTAAGGTTATACGCTGTGCAGTGTTTCCCGGATTGGAAATTCTAACAGGTATTCTTAATGAGTCGGTTGAAACATCTATCAGGATACTAGAAACCAGTGAAAACATATTCACATTTCTCTTAACAGAAACCTGCACTATTGTTTCTGTTGCCATAATCAGATTATTACTTTCATCTGAAAGCACAAACCTTATTACATGCCTCTGGCCGGAAACAGTCTTTTTGGTGATAAATACTTTGACGGGAATAAATAAACTGTCCCCGGGGTTGATTGACACTACCGTTTTATTTTTACTGATCAGGTTGATACTTTTCTCAGGATTGATACTGATTGTACCCACAAGAGGTATCTTTTTTTTATTGACCAGTTTTAAAGTAAGATCGATCAGTTCTTCATTAGAGGCACTAACAAGTGGTTTTGATGGGGTCAAAACGATTAAAGAATCATTTGATTGTGCCTTTAATGTCACAGAATCAAACACAGTTAAAAACAGAAATACAGCTAAAAACAGAAATACAAACAGACCCTCCGGCTCAATCCTAAAAGCAGACCGAAATCTATAAAAACTAAATGAATAGTATAATAACTGTGATATTCTATTTCTCACTTTAAGAATTCTGAAAATGTATTCGGTTTCTTATGAAGAACGCTATTGGGGAATAATTACAAATAAAACTGTTGTGTTAAAGGTGCCGGTTTTACCTGAGAGCCTGCTGTCATTCGCAGCTGTATAATACCTTAAGTCATATTCTACTACCTGTTGGGTATAATCAACCATTGGATTTGTCACGATAACCTGGTCAGCAGTAGAAAGCGCCCTCGAAAAAGTCGATATGCCTCCGGAGCTTGAGGTATACTTCGTAGTCTGAACATTGACTGCGGCAACAGGTATAGTATTACTTTCTGAACCGACTAAATTTATTCCACTGGTTTTAATCAATACCTGATAAGGCTGATAACCAACAACCCTCATCCCTCTGGGTTTATTTACTGATACCCCATTCACATAACTCTCAAGTGTATTAAAAACCAGGTTTATCTCATTTGCTGAGTTCTGAAGTTCGAGTGTAAAACTATTTGAAACAGAGTTTACCTGAAATGATACAGCTACTGTACTTGTAGAAACCAGAACATTATTGGAATTATATAATGAAAAAATTAAGGTCGCGGTATAGGTCCCATTTGGAACCATGAGATGACTCCCTCCCTGAATCAGCATATCGAACTTATGTTCTGTAAAAACATATGCACCAAAGGGTGCATTCGAGCCATCAATAAGCACTACATCGGTATTGTTTAAAACCACAGGTGTATTAGATACCCCGATTTGGGTGGCCGTAGGTGTACCTGTACTAACCCGATTAAAACGCAATGAAAAAAACTGAGGCGCTACCGACTGGCTTCCATTTGTAAAGTTACCGGCTGCCCTCACATGTAAACTCCACTCATCACAGGTCGCTCCATTTGGAGAATATTGTACACTCAGGGCATCGGTTACTGTTTTGCCTGCCATTTGCTCGGCATAGGTAGTAAAGGTACCCTGAGTACTTGAATAGGTATTCAGAGTTGCTCCCTGACAAGTACTGCTATAATTTACAACAAATGAAACAGGAATATTATTGTTAGTTGCCATTACAGCCCCGTTTCTGTCTAGAATTGTTACCGTTAATGTTGTACTATATGTACCTGAACCAACATTCAGGTGATTGCCACCTGAAACTCTCATATCAAAGAGCTGCTGAAAATTTCTGTTTGCACCTGTGATATTTCCTGATGAATTAATCATAGACTTTGCAGTATTGGTACTTAAGCTCTGGTAGCCCGTACCGGTAGTCCCAGCAGGACCTCCGCTAGAGGATGCATACGACAGGGATACAAAGGACGCATCGATAATTGCAGTACCATTACTGAAATTACTATTTGCCTGAATAATCACCGTCCAGCCTGATTGACTGTTCGAATTCAAACTATACTGTAAGGTCAGGTAATTACTACTGGTTTTATTTGTTAAAATATCGGCAGATGTATCAAAAGTAACGGGTGTACCCAGCCATCCATTAATAGATTGTGCTTTTCCATCAATGGTTAAGAAGAGAAAACTTGCAACTAGTAATATCAGCTGCAGTTTGCTAATCCTAATGTTAACTCCTTTTATATTTTTCATCTAATAATTTAATTATCTCTGGAACTCAAGTTCCACAAGTTTCAACTCATCCCTATCCCCATAATTGATTATAGCAGTTGCGGTATATTTACCTTTAGCCAGATTTAAAGGAAGGACTTGCCTAACCAGTCGTTGATCACCGGGTAAAGAGAATATTTCCTGATCATCGAGTTTCTTCTTTTCCCCGGATTGGGTATTCAGTATCTCCCATTTGACTTTCCCTTCAAGCCATTGTTTACCTGTATTATGGAGCTTTAATTCAAGATATCCACTCGATGTATTATCATCTTTATCAGGTAGCACGTCTGTAAAATCCAAAACCTCAATATCCCTTACATCAGCCTGGGAAAATGAATGGTAGATTTTTATTCCCATTCTGACACTTACTTTAATTGAAGTTCCATCAGCTGCCCTTCCATCCCCGGGATTAAGTTGTGTTAGAAACATCATGGCAGTATGCACCGGAATTTCTGTATTTGCATCTGCAGGAACACTGAATACTACATCCAATTCTCGCTTTTCTCCTGGTCTGAGAGTAAAATATGATCCGGGCATAACCCTGATCCATTCGGCAGCAGAGGTCTTAAGCGTTCCAGCATCATAGGTCTGGTTATTACCCAAAGAGTCGTAATCCCAGTCATTAAGAGATACCCCGATCTCAAGATCCTTATTATTGGGGTTGCTTACCACTATTTTCTGAGTACCTGCGCCACCCGGGGCAAGTTTAAAATATAATTTGCCCGGGCTAACAGTCATGCCTGCTTGTGCCATAAGATTCTGGCTAAAACCAAGCATGGCTACACAAAGGATATAGAAAATATTTCTTTTCATAAGTATGGTATAAAAAAGGCCTTTTTAATAAAGGCCTCAATATAACGATAAAACCGCTCTTATATCTTACGGTTGTGTTACTGTATAGGTTACAGGAATCACATTTAATCCTGTTGTCTTACCTGCATATGCACCACCAGCACCAATCAGATAAGAAATATTGAATTTGTTGGTAGCATTTGATCCACTCCATGAACTGTTAGATGCTGTGATCACTGTTGCAGGACTTGAGCCTGAAGCGGGTAATGTTACTGATGAACCATAGGTGATGCCGGCAGTGTTACCATTGTTTGTAGATCCAATTGCAGACGTAATTTTTATTGATCCGGGTGCTAAAGCCGCTGAACCCGTTACTGTACCTGCTACCGCTTTAACCACATAGCCTTTTGAACTGGTCACACTTACATGGTCGGTTGCTAAGGCTGTGATACCATTGGTATATTTTGCCTCAGTATCGAAATTTACATCCAATGATGCAGGTTGAGTAACACTGAATGATAAAACATCAGATAAGGTGATGTTCAAATTTGCAGTCTGTGCGAATGATTTAGTGCTTAATAATGATACTGCTAAAATTGCGATGGTTATAATTACTTTTTTCATGATCTTATTTTTCTGTTTTTTATTTTGTTGATGTTGAATAGGTATAGACAAATTATAGACCAATGTGCCAAACAGTACAATAAAGGCCTTTTCAGGTAAATTGGGGGATATATTAAGGGATATATTTTCCCAAATGGGGAATTGGATACTCAGAATAGTAGTGAGTAATAAGTATTGAGTAGAGAGTATTGAGTAGAGAGTATTGAGATTAAATCCTATTTCATTTGAAAATTTAAGCCATGATGGAATTATGGATATAAAATTTCCCGGACCAGGTATCATATAAGAGCAGGAAGCTCTAATCTGAGTTCGGCTTATGAGCTAAAAAAATACTTTATAATTGGTCAGATAAGGCTCATGACCCACAATAATGTGATTTTGGAAAGCAATACCTGTGTATTATAGTACAGTTCATCCCTTTCCTCCGGGGTTTTCCGGCACGAAATCGCATTCTACATCAAATTACCAATAGCCGGAAGCTACCTCCTCCGGCAAGGTTTATTTTACGCGGAGCTGTTTTTCATTGGGAAGGGCAGACCGGCAAAAGAACCATTTTGCCATGTGAATCGAACACAGGATACTACTTTAGTATAATAGTATAAATAACAGGAATTAAGACTGTTCCAGGCACTCTCCCTGCAAAAGCACCATCTGTGCCAATTAAATAGGAGATGTTGAAAGTATTCGCTGAATCCTTACCATTCCACGATGCATGATCTGCTTCAATAATGGTTATTTGCTTATTTATCTGAAAATTTGGAGGTAGTGCCGAATTAATATGCAGTCCATTCAGATTACCCCTGTTCCCGGTACCCAGTTGAGGAGTAATTTTTATTGAATTTTTATCCAGTTTCGAATCACCTGTTATGTCTCCGATAGCAACTTTTACAATATAGGCTCCCGAACTTACAATATTAATGTGATCCCTGATTATGGCATTGATTCCCTCATCATACTTTGCATAGCCGCTTCTACTTAGCTCAATTGCAGGAGGATCGCTTATTCTGACAGATATGACTGTTGGAGATAAGGTAATATTCAGGCTGGTACCCTGAGAATAAGCTGTTTTGCTATAATGGATAAAGAATGAAAATACCGAAATAATTAATATTTTCTTCATATTCAGGCTATCCAGGCAAGCTCAGATTCAATAAATAATGTCAATACTACCTTAATTTTCATAAACATTAATATAAATCCTGATTTATATTAATTTATGTTTGTTATGACAATTCCAGTTGAATGTATTGAACCAATTCCCGATTTAAAATTATCCCACATAATTACCCGTAAATCCTCAGGGCTGTAGAACCGTAAAAATCACAGGGATTGTAGGGGGAACCCCACCCTTTGCGGGTGAATAGGTGGATTCAAGAGAATAATCAATGTCAAATTTATTTTCAGGATTGATGCCATTCCAGGAAGTATTAGAAGAAGAAATAACTGTGACGGCACTTCCATTTAATGCTTCCAGTTGAACTCCCCTTCCAAAAACAAGTCCGGATGTATTTCCCTTATTTGTTTTGCTGATATGTGAAGTTAAACTAACCTGTGATTCCCTATCATTTGAAGCACCCGATACGGCCCTTACTTCATAGCCCCGTGAACTGATCACGGTAATATGATCAGGCACTTTGGCGACAATACGGTTTTTCATTTTGCCTGTATTGATGTATTCCAAATCAAAGTCTTGTGGCTGACTTATCGTAAATGACAACGCATCCAACAATTTTATGCTTAAGCCCGGAGACTGTGCATACACCATAGAATGGGTCAGTACCATAAAATAAAATAGAAATAGAATAAATACTTTTTTCATAATGAATTGAATCTCATGTGAGAGAATAAGCATTGAATGAGTGGTTAGTAAACCACTCATTCAATTCGCTATGTGAATTAAATGAATCTACTGTTGTGTTACTGTATAAACTACCGGCACCACATTCAATCCTGTTGCTTTACCTGCGTATGCACCACCTGCACCAATCAGGTAAGAAATATTGAATTTATTCGTAGAGTTTGATCCGTTCCATGAAGTATTGGCTGCTGTAATAACCGTCGCTGCTGATCCACCTGTTACCGGTAAAGTTACTGAAGAACCGTATGTGATACCGGCTGTATTACCACTGTTAGTAGCTCCAACTGCTGAACTTATTTTTACTGATCCGGGTGCGATCGCTGCCGAACCTGTTACTGCCCCTGCGATTGCTTTAACTACATAACCTCTTGAGCTGGTTACACTCACATGGTCAGTTGCCAGGGCAGTGATACCATTCGTATATTTTGCTTCCGTATCGAAGTTCACATCCAATGATGCCGGTTGAGTTACACTGAAAGATAAGACATCAGATATGGTGATGTTTAAATTTGCAGTCTGTGCAAATGATTTGGTACCTAATAATGAAACTGCTGCTATTGCGAAGGTGATGATTACTTTTTTCATGTTCTTGTTTTTTGTCTGTTTTTAATTTGTTGATGTTGATTAGCTATAGACAAATTACAGACCAAGTGCCAGAGAGGCTGAAAAGAGGTTTTTTTGAGAATCACGAGGAAATTATATGGGATAATTTTTCCCGAATGGGGAATGGGATACTCAAAGGAGTATTGAGTACAGAGTATTGAGTATTGAGATTAAAGGCTGCTTAATTTGGCATTTATTGGCAATAATAAAAAAACTGAATAATGATTACTCAATTATTTTAGGGAATGCGAAACCCCGTAATTCGTAATTCGTAATTGATAATTCGTAATTGGTAATTCGTAATTAAACCCAACCTTAGCCCAGATATTCCCTGTTAAACGTCCTGCGGAGCTCGGTTATTGATGACTGAAGTCTGGATCGTAAAATTCCAACTGTAATATTTAGTTCCTCGGCAGCCTGAACATGCGTATATCCTTTAAAGTAGATCAAATCCAGTGCTAATCGCTGATCTTCATTGAGAATGTTCGTCATATCCTTTACTCCAATCAATTCAGGATTATACGAAACCTGAAATTTCTGATCGATCTGCTGAGTTGATTCAGATAGATTTTCACTGACCGTATAATTCCTGTAATTAACGCTTCTAAGATAGTCTATTGAAATATTCCGTGCTAATCTGGCCATCCAGGTATACAACCTTCCCTTTCCGGGGTCATACTGTTTAAATGATTTCCAAATCTTTATGAATGTTTCCTGGAGCAAGTCCTGAGCCACCTCTTCTATCACCACTATTGTAGAAATTACCCTGTATAGTGAATCTGAATACATCCGGTAGAGCGCTGACATCGCACTTCCTTCCATATTTTTTAAACCTTCAATCAGTTTATCTTCAGATATGCGGAGCTTTTTACTCCTTCCGATTCTACTTTTCTTCGAATCTTCCACATGAATATCCATTGTTATCATAATATCATTACGATTATTATTTAAAATTGGATGTCCAACATGAATTTTAGATGAATTTTAAAAAAAATAAAGTGATCACGCGTTTAGTCCAACAGGATGTCGATTCAATAGGCTTGAATATCCCGTGAAGTGGCAACAGCTTAGCAGGGAAAAATTTATACAATCTCCCGAAATTACGGATCCGGGGCTGCTGAACACATACCTATTTTACTGTTGCTTTTTATAAAATGATAGGAAACCCTGCAGAAATCTATCCATCTTTTTACCATAATCTTCATCAGTCATAACTCCACTTGCAAACAAATTCTGAACCTTTGGTGTGATGAGATATTGTGGGTAAGCAATTCCCTGTAAGGTAATAGCATATTGCTGCAGATTTTTTGCCGCACTTATTCCGCCCAGCATACCTGTTGAAACACTGATTACACCAAACACTTTTCCGGCATATTCCTTAAAAAAGTAATCCATACTGTTCTTGAGACTACCGGGATAACTGGCATTGTGCTCAGGAGAAACAATCAGAAAAACATCAGTTTCATCCAAGCGGGCTTTTAAATTCTTCAAGGTATCCCCGGGTGAAGGATGGGAATCAAATGTATAATCCAATAAAGGCAGATTTGTTTCCTTAACATCCCATAACCAATTATCAGTCGACAATTTGTCTAATCTATTCTTAACCTCCAGCGCAACCTGATGAGATTGTCTGCCGGGCCTGGCACTACCTGAAATAATTGCAATTTTCATAATGTTCAATTATCATATATTAACGTAAGTAATAGAAAAAAAATATAAATCAATACTGAATCACGCAGCGGATTTTATAATGGGAAAGATAATAGCAGAAATAAATCTGTGATGATAAATTGAGAATTATCATGGATTTACAAAATTCATATGCAAAAAAAGGGTGCCCAAAATAATTGAGCACCCTCATTTGAATTAAAAAAATTAAGAACTACCTCTTTCTTATTTCAACTCTGCGATTTAACTGCCGCCCAGATTCAGTATCATTCGAAGCTAGTGGCGTAGACTCTCCAAAGCCTCTGGTAATCAAATTATTAGCATTAATACCGGCAGTAACCAGATAGCTTTTTACAGCAGTGGCCCTATCAATAGAAAGAGTCATATTCCTTTGCTCACTACCTTCAGCCGAAGAGTGTCCGTTAAGATTAAAGCTCATGGAAGGAAATTTCTTCATCTCTCTGGCTATTTCGTCAAGTACAGAATAGGATGAAGTTTTCAGAACCGAAGAGTTGAATTCAAACAATATATTTTTATAGTTGAATGTTGGCTCAGAAACAATAGTCTCGGGGCAACCACCATTTACGGCAGAACCTGGCTTATTTGGACAATTATCTTTGGAATCAGGAATACCGTCACCATCTGTGTCTGCCTCAACAACAGCAGCTTTTGGTGCTTCCTGAACAGTTGCCGGTACAGGGGCAGCCGGCGCCTGACTGATAATCTTTTTAGGTTTACAGGAAGAAAATAATACCATTGCAGTAAAAATTGCAATGGCAAAAATCGAAAATGTGCTTTTAAAATTTCTCATTTCTAGCTTAAATGGTTTAATAAATTATTGGAAATAAAACTACTATTTACTTGCTTTTTAACCAAACTAAACGGAAATTAATTATGAAAAGAAGTCAAATAGGCACATAGAAAGGGGAACACACCCGTTTTTCCCGGTCAAAAACAAAGAAGCCAGACTGCAAATTCATACAGGCCGGCTGTAATCTGTTTTGTTCAGCTAAAAAAATCACCACACTATACTTATATATCCTCTTTTTTGTCCTCCACCATTCGGAAGTTCAATAATATAATAGTAGGTATCTTCCGGAAGCAATGCTCCCTGATATATTCCATTCCAGGCATTATTATAGTTGGTCGCGTTATAAACCAACCTGCCCAATTTATCGAACACCCGAACCAGATTATTTGGATACTTATCAATATTACGTATCACCCAGGTATCATTCTTTGCATCCCCATTCGCTGAGATAAAATTTGTTGCAATGATCTCATTATCAGACTCAACAGTAATTTCACTATTCCGGGATGATCCACGTAATGACATCAGGGTCGGAGCTGACAGTTCAGGTGCCGGTAATGAAATGCTCAGATTACGGATCTCATGAAAATTGCTTGCCCCTCCGGTAGATCCTGCAAAACCATAGCTTAAATTTGCCGGCATGGTATTCCCAATATAAGAGTAATTCTTTATCAGATGATGGTTTATACCACCCGGGTATGTTCCTTCCAAAATCCAGACATTCAAGATAAATCCGGTTCCCGAGCCATTTGGTTTCATCTCAATTTGTGCTTTACGATACCCATTGCTGCCGCTAACAAGACCCTCAGCACCTGCTGTTCTGCCATCCACATTTCCAGCTATTGTAAATCCTGATCCTGCCCCGGCTGCATTCATTGCTGCCAGATTGGTGGTTTGGATATTCGTTAAAAATTCATAGTTTGACCCGGCAGGACTTCCTGAACCTGTTCCATTGCCATCACCACGGAGTGTTAAGGAACTACTTCGCTGGCCCGGGCCTCCCTGACGACCTGCGGTAGCTGCACTGAAATTTCCAAATTCATCAAATCCAAAGCCTAGGTAAGCCTTACTTAAACCAGGTGAAGAGGCATTTTGGGCATAGCCCAATGAACCTCCGGGTGCCCCAATCTGAAAGGAACTATTCGCTGTTGCATCATATAAAAAGAAACTCAGTCCATCACCCCCGGTGCCACCATAAGTAAAATACTCAAAGCTTATGGATAGTCCTTGAGCAGAGGGAAATGATTTGGTATTTCTGGCGAAACCTGACTGGTTTTTTGCATTAGGATTTAATCGGAGATAACCTGCGCCTTCGGCATCCAGATTCCCTGAAGTTAGTACAGTAATCCCACCCAGTACCAATCCTGAGGCTGTTGAATTCCTAAAGCTTTCAAAGTATGGTAACCCGCTCTGAGCCAATACATTGATTGTTACAATAGCCGGACTTAATGCATATAATATGCTATCTGTACCATTCCATTGAAAAACGTTTGATCCAATATAACCCGGAGTGGGAACAAAGCTGATCTGATTTAGATCAGCAAAAACAATTTCCTGATTCACTGTAATTTCTGCACCATTTAACTTAAGCGTACCATTTATTGGGAGACTAAGAATTTTAACTTTTTTGAGTGTTTTATTTTCCTGACTACTGAACTTTGCTGTAAAATCTGCTTGTGTAAATGTAAATGGGGTATTTTCCTGGGCAGTCTTTGTGATATTTGCAACAAGAGGTGCCGCCATTTGTGCCGGCAGGGTAATCTGTAGGTTGCGTACCTCATGAAAGTTATTCTTCCCTCCTGTTCCGGCAGAAAAGCCATAACTCAGATATTCAGGAATCGGATTCGTGGGTACATAATGATAATCCTTGATCACATGATGCACTATCCCGCCGGAGGAATTTCCCTCGGTAATCCACACATTCACCTTTAAGCCTGAACCCGAACTATCAGGAACCATATTGATTTTAGCGTTGCGATAACCAGGGCTTAAATTACCCGGGTTACCTGATACGCGACCATCAATCCCGCCGGCAATCTGAAATACATTACCTGCACCTGCAAGAGCCATAGCACTTGGATCAGTAGTTTGAATTCCGGTTAAGTACTCATAATTAGTTGAGATTGCCGCATTCCCATTTCCATCACCCCGTAGCGCTACTGAGCTTGGTCGCTGGCCGGGTCCTCCTTGTCTTCCTGCAGTTGGGTTACTGAAATTCCCAAATTCATCAATACCTAGCCCCAGAAAGGCTTTTGAGATCCCGGGGTTTGAGAAATTCTGGGCATAGCCGAGAGATCCCCCAAACCCTCCAATAGAAAATGGATTTACTGAAGCATCATACAGGAAAAATGCCAGTCCATCAGCTCCTGAACCTCCATAAGTAAAGTAATCAAAGCTGATCGAGAGTCCATCTGCAGTAGGGAAAGCAGTTGTATTGCGGGCAAACCCTGTCTGATTATTTGTATTTGTAGTTAAACGAAGATAGCCCTGAGCATCGGCATCTATTCCTCCACCGGTTAACATGGCTCCATTTGGACTACCACCTAAGATCAAGCCTGCGGATTCAGAGAACTTAAAGCTTTCGGCATATGGCAAAACAGAAGAACGCACTACAGTTACTAAATACGTTTTGCTTGTCTCTCCGTCACTTCCTGAAACCAGAATAGTAAACATATTACTTCCAACAATTAATGGAAGGTTTGCAGAAGGACTGCCGCTAAGAATTGTGGCACCGTTTAACTGTATAGTTCCCAAGGCATCACTATGGAAAGCAGTTAATGCAATTGAAGCTGTTGAATATGGAACAGAAACAGTATATGTAGTATTGGTTGAAGAAAAAACCGGACTTAAAACACCTTCGCTTAGAGTCAAATTAGCTAAATCAGCAGTAATTTTTGCATCAACATCATATGCCCCAGCATCTGTGGGATATTTCCTCGGATTTTTTTGCAGATCCAGGTTGATTGCATTAATCTGTGCTGATACAAAATCTCTGCCAACAGACGTATCTGAAAGGTAACCAGATACTCCATTAATCTCTACAAAACTCAATGATGAATAAGCTGCAAAACTTGAACCCTGGCCCCGGGAAAAGTTTGTTTGATAATTGGCAAAAGTAGTTGGAAAGGCAAGCCTAACTGAGAGTGTTGTATTCCCTGCATCGAGTCCTGAAAACTCCAAAATATTGGAAGTTGTTATAAAAAGGTTGTTTTGTTCGGAGACGAAATCATTGGCAATTGTAGGTATATATCCTGCGCCCCTGTAGAAAGTGATTCCAATGCAGCTGTTATAGGGATTATCCCCTTTTGCAGCGATTATATTGCCCTGAATATCAAGGATTAGCCTAACATCAGGCATAGAAACAGCCCGGGCACTGGCCTGTTTGGTATCAAAGGTATTATGATAAAGTCTGATCCCGGTAGAGCCCTGTATGTAAACATTCTCAAAAGTATGTTGTGAAAATGAGTTCTGAATAGTGATCATTTCTGAACTTTCAATATGAAATGCCGCTTTATATCCCGTACCCGTATTCAATGAAAAATTGGTGGCTTTACATCGGTCAATCTTTATATTCTTGCTGGAAATAATATAAAATGGCTGCTTCTGATTCTGATCTGTTTCTATATCTTGCAGTAAAAGATTATTGATTCCACGGCACTGAATCTGCCCATAATACTTTGCTCCACTGCTCTCAATTAGTTCCTGGTTCCTGGTATCTTTCAAAATCACATTTCGGATTGTGACATCATTCAGTGTATAGGAAGCATCTGTTCTGCTCTCAGGCTGACCGCCAACTGAATTAATTATTCCAACCTGGATGGCTATCCCCGTCAGTTCGCTAAGGATTACCTTATCGATCAGAACATCCGAAATATATGGCTGATTTGTTCCGTTAGCAGCCCCTATTCTGATTCCCCTCATTCCCTGATGAAGAATCAAATTAGTGTACCTTGTATCTGCGGTATTAGCCTGCTGACTGATCAGCGCACCCGAATAATTATCGCCGAAAGCTGCTCCATCAGCAGTATACTTTCCGCTTCTTAATTGGAGGCGGTCAATACGAACATGGCTCATTGCTACTCTAAAAATATCAGAAGTTATTCCCCCAGCATCAATCACAGGATAAGACATCAGACCGTCTTTACCCTTAATTGTGAGTGTATTATTTGAATTAGCATAATTCAATGTCCACTTTGAACCCAGCGCATAGGTACTGTCACGATTAAATACAATAGATATGTTTGTATTGATGTTAAAAGTAATCATGTATGATTTAACCTCAGCAATCGTATTAAATGTTGCTAATTGGATGTTATCAGAATCCCTTCTCACCGATATTGCCAATGGTTCTACTTCAGGAATTGTCTCCGTTGAAAGATTAATTACCGGAAGTTTTGAATAGGTAAGCATCCTGCTTCCATTACCAGAATCTAAGGCATTTCCAAGTTCTGCTTTATAGGTAAGTGTAACCACATCCGTTGAAAGAAAGTCATTCTGGCAGCTAATCTCCCAAATGAGCCCCCCTGAATCAGGCACTTCAGAAACCGATAAAACAGTATTTCCTTCTACTTCATATGCTGCAGCTATGGATTGAGATATGGGACGATCGAGCTCAAAACGTATCTTATCAGGTGCTTCAGCGAATATCTTAGCTGAACTTGCGATAATAGTCGGCCTTACAGGCAGTGTCGCAGGATCGACCGGAGTAATTTCATTTAGTTGAATATTAACCAGCCCTGTTGCAGGATTAAAAGTAACTGCCTTAATATTTTCAGTCCAGGTAATACTGTCAATCTGAGCATCCGAATTAATAATCAGGCTCAACAAGCGATGCCTAACGGTTTTTTGAAGTCCGGACATATCAAAACTGATATTCAGATAGCCATCAGGGCTCAAAGAGACTGATTTTCCAGACCCGTTCTCAGCAGCATGCATTGTTTTCTGATAGCCCAGATATTGATCCAAACTCAAACCAATAACATTATCCCCGGCAAGCGACTGCATATACTCAATAACCTGTCGGTAGTAGGCAAAATTACTGGTGCCGATTTCTCCCGGTCCATGGCTGAACCAATTATACATCAGCGGTTTAGTCAGACTCCTGTTGTAAGCCGCCAGAATGTAAGCTTTATGTTCATTAACAAGGGCCGGATTATTAGTTTCCTGCCAGTGATTCCTTCGAAAAAAATAAGGATTCTGAACTGCTGCATAAACATCTTCAGAAAAGGCATCCTGAGCCAATGGTACAGCACCATCCTTCAAAGGTTCAACACCAGCCTGGCTTGTAACATCCATTCCCATGCTGTTGGCACCGTACCTGAATCCAATCTGAGTGTCGGGTACAACCAGGGATTCCGGACTAAAACCCAGATGATCGAAAGCCGCCTTATTATTCAGAAATATCTGCTTATACCGGTCTTTCTGTAACACTGCAGATCCACCAAAGCCATGATTCATAAAATCAAAACCCCGCTGTAAACCCGGGCCATTCGCAGTTACTGTGGCCAGTTGAGGCCAGGAAATATAGTTTCCTCCCTGAGCCAGCAGATCAACACCATTGATATCGTGGATAAAGCATGCAACCGAAATATTCCAGAAAAGATCATTTCCGCATCCATCGGTTGATTTCACCCCGGGACTGATAAAGCCTCCTGCTGTTTGGCCGCCCCTCAGGTATGGGTACATCAGGTTATATACAGTCGCCGGACTATCATCAACCTGAAATATGCTGACCATAGATTTGTTGTATGGATTCTTTGCGTGACTATAAGTGGCGTAAGTAGGGTTAGTAAGCTTTATTCTAATTGTATATAGATCAGGACTTGAAACAGGGTCCTCTACCGGGTTGACCACTATATTTACATCCGCATCTGTTATTGCATATAAGCCTCCTGGGTCAGCAGCATTCCATTTAAAACTATCTGAGCCATTAAAATCTGCATTGGGAACATACCTCAGATTTGGGATATCAGCAGAAAGTATCTCCTGATTGACAAATAGGGCTATCCCATTTAACTTCAATTGACCATTTAAGGGAAGTGTACTTATTCTGATTTTTGACAAAACATCCCCATTAGGGTCTCTAAAACCCGAAATCCCCAAATCGGGACTGTAGAAATCATTTAAACTGAAGGGAATAGCTATATCTTCATCACCTGATTTGGAAAGATTGGAAATCAGGGGACTTTTTGGAGTTCCTGCGGGGACCAATATTTCAAGATTGCGGACTTCATGAAAATTATTAGCACCACCGGTAGAAGAAGCAAAGCCAAAACTTAAGTTTGAAGGTATAGCCGAATGAGGAATATAAGGCTGATCAATGATGATATGCCTTTCTAAGAGTTCCGTTCCCAATTTAAGGTAAACATTGGCCTTATATCCTGTTTCCAAACCATTTGGTTCCAAAATAATTCTTGCCTTTCTATATCCGGCTTCATCAGCATCAAGTGAGCCTCCGACTGCAGTTCTACCATTTTGGCCACCTGCAACCTGAAACGGAGAACCTGCCCCGATTGCAGACATTGAAGCTATATCAGTTGTTTGAATACTTGTGAGATATTCATAATTACTATTTGGCACCGAACCGGCTTGCACGGTTCCGGATCCATCACCATCACCTCTTAACGTCACTGAACTGGGTCTCTGACCCGGCCCTCCAACCCTTCCCTGTATCGGGTTACTGAAGTTCCCGAATTCATCGAACGCTATACCTATAAATGCCTTACTTAAACCGGGCAGGCTCAAATCGCTCCTTGGGGAATATCCCAAAGAACCACCGAATCCCCCAATGGTAAAGGCAGAAGCAGCATTCGAATCAAACAGAAAGAAGTTTATCCCATCCGCACCGGACCCCCCATAGGTAAAATATTCAAACCTGATTTCTATACCGTCTGCAGAAGGAAAATTTTGGGTGTTACGGACAAAACCACTTTGAAAGGCTTGATTGTTGGTTAAGCGGAGGTAACCTGATCCGATAGGATCGATTCCGGAACCAGCAGTCAAGACTGCAGTACCTCCTAAAATTATGTTAGTTGCTGTGGGGCCTTTGAAACCTTCCCGGTAAGGGAATTGAGCAAAAATATTTACTGCCCAAAACATGGTGAGCAAGAAAAATGATATCCTAATAAGAAATTTTGTCATCAAGCCCGTTTGTTAGTAAATTTCATATTATTGGGTACCCTTTGAATTGAAATGAACCATATTCAAGAACTCTATAAATAATCAAGAAGCAAAATTTTACTCTCATTTAATAAATTTAATTTCAAAGTTAAATATCTAGATATTTTGGGGATACAATATCAATTTATGAAAAAATAATTCCTTAATAAAAACCATTTATATCGTTTCTATATATTACTTCAAACTGAATAAATTAGATCTTAAACGGTGGAACTAATTACCTGGAAATTTCTTACAACTGAATGACTCACAATTCAATTAAATCCTGTCAATTTGCGCATTAGAAAATTATTTAGAATATGGAATCACTCAAAGGAAAAAATGCTATAATTACTGGTGCTGGAAAAGGAATAGGCAGGGCGATCGCATCAGCTCTGGCTGCAGAAGGAGTAAATCTTGGTTTGATATCCCGCACAGTCAAGGACCTCCAGGAACTGAAAGAGGAACTAAAAAAATATCCGGTTAAGATTTCAATCGCTGTTGCGGATGTTGCAGATATAGAGACTGTTAATGCAGCAGTTAAATCCATTCAAAATGAACTCGGAAGTATTGATATTTTAATCAATAATGCGGGAATTGCAAAATTTGGTAAGTTTTTAGACCTGCAACCTTCTGAATGGGAGGATCAGATCCGGGTTAATTTGTTTGGGGTTTATTATGTAACCCGTGCGGTATTACCACAAATGATTGAACGCCAGACTGGAGATATTGTCAATATATCATCAACCGCAGGTTTGAAAGGAAGTCCGATGACCAGCGCATACAGTGCCTCAAAATTTGCAGTTATGGGACTCAGCGATTCATTAATGCAGGAAGTACGAAAACATAATATCCGTGTTACAGCACTCAACCCAAGCACTGTAGTTACAGATCTCGCAATCAGTGCCAATCTTTTAAACAATAATGAGGATCGGGTGATGCATCCGGAAGATTTCGCCGAATTGATCGTAGCACAGTTAAAACTAAACAGAAGGGTTTTTGTAAAAGACGCCTCTATCTGGTCAACAAATCCATGATCTATTAATTATTTTAATTCTTGAACCAAGAATCAAGAACCAAGAGTCAAGACAAACTATTTCCTTTAAAGGTCATATATTCACGTAAGCCTGATGGCATAAACTGACCCATTTTAGTTTAGACCCCTGTGACTTTATTATCTAAATAATATAGTGTAGGTTGTGGGCATAATTAGCAAGCATTAAGAATGACAAAGCATTTTATAGAAGATGAAAAAATTGGATGGGAACAGATAGATGCAGGTGTTCAGCGAAAGATCATGGCTCATGATCCAAGTCTGATGATCGTGAAGATCAAATTTGAAAGAGGCGGGGTCGGTCCCTTGCACAAGCACCCTCATGTTCAGATTACACATGTACAAAGTGGAAAGTTTGAAGTAAGCATTGATGGTAAAAAACAAGTGCTTAAAGAAGGAGATGCATTTCTAGTAACTTCCAACCTGGTTCATGGTGTCCTATGCCTTGAAGAGGGAATTCTGATCGACACATTCAGTCCGATGCGGGAAGATTTTCTCTGAATTTCCGGGTAAAAATAGTTTTGCCTTTACTCCATCTGATCACATCAGTCAGCAGTGGGATCCTGTCAGCAGTTACATTCCCTTCTGGGTCCTTAAGTCTGAATTGCTGTAATTCCTTGTATGTATAATCAGATACTTTTCTGCTGCCGTTTGTAGTCCGGTCAAGTGTTGCATCATGCATCAGCACAACCAAACTATCTCTGGTCAGCGGAAGGTCATTACCGGTATATTTAAAATAAGATCTAATCTCTGAAGCTAAACAATAGTGAATAAGAACCAGCTGAGGCAAAGAATATTTAATCAGGAGATTGTAATGACTGTTTCATTACCCGGGAAGTTTTATGATCGCCAGTATGACTCCAGCCAGGAGGCATGAAAATATACAAGAACTTATTCTTAATTCCCGGAGCACAGTAAACATCCTTTGCCAGCGCAGTAATTTCCCCAAAATAAGAATCCAGAAAACTATTTGGTTTCATTTGCCTGGTAATTCCATATTGAATTTTGATATCATCCCGTTCGGGCTGATAAGTCTTGAATACTTTATCCCATATATTCAGCAAATTGCAGTAGTTCATATCCATGTATTCGACATTTTTGGCATGATGTACCCGGTGATGTGATGGGGTTAAAATAAATTTTCCGACGATTCCCATTCGTCCATTTTTCATCATCGATTCTCCTATATGAATAAATGAACCCCAGGTTCCGTCGATGAACATAATCACAAATAACATTGCAGGAGGCACCCCCAGCAGCATACAGATAGTTGTTCTAATCACATCCGCATATGGAGCTTCGAGAAAGAAATGGGCATGAGAAACTGCCAGATTCATGCTTTCAGGGGCATGATGTGTGGAATGCAAACACCAGAATAAACGCACCTTATGCCCAAAATAATGATAGACAAAATGAGCCAGTTCCCAGATAATATAGCCGTAAATAAACCAGTACCAGGTAAACTGAATGCTCATGATTGCATACTTCTCAAATAAGCCAATACATATCATGGTCATACCTATGGCCAGGTACCTGCCTATAATTGAATTCATCACATAAGAAAAAAATGAAATCTTATATGAAACAACCTTAAACTGCTTATATAGCAGTCCTCTGATTAATTCAAGTATCAATATAACTGGCAATAATGGTGCAATTGCCCCGCGCATTCCTTCATAAGTAAGCAGGGACTCGTAATTACCAGATTTGATAATTTCAATAAGTCCATCAAGACTAAAAAAGCCCCATATCTGCTTTAAAATAGTGTCAACAAATTCCATATTAAGGATTGATAATCAATTAAATTTAGAGATTAGAATTCCAATTTAAAAGTCCTGTACGCTTTATGCTTTCAGCTATTAGCTTAGTATCCTGCTGCCTGCCCATCCTTTCTTGATTCGGATGCGCCGAAATAAACCTTTCGAACCGGATCCCAACGGATAGCCTGATAACCTCCATACATCCCGTTAATGTAGCCAACCTGGTGCCCCTTGAGCATTAATTCCCTGATCACATCATAAGAAAATCCGCTTTCAAGCGTAATCATTCCTCCTTTTGGAGCCATACCTTCACCAGTCGGTTCAGAAGACCCTTCATGGTTAATCCTTGGAAAATCTCCTGCTTCCTGAATATTTAAGCCAAAATCAACCACATTCATCACAATTTGTACATGTCCCAATGGTTGAAAAGAACCACCCATTACCCCAAAACTCATTACCGGCAGACCGTCTTTGGTCATAAATGCCGGAATTATCGTTTGAAAGGGTCTTTTGCCCGGTGCATAGGTATTATTTTCACCCTCTTTCATCACATTAAACAGCTCTCCCCGATCCTGAAACATAAATCCAAGTCCGTCGGGCATCATCCCGGAACCAAAACCCCTGAAATTACTCTGTATAAGGGAAACCATATTTCCGTCCTTATCGGCAACAGTAAGATAAATCGTATCGCCGTCCTTCATTGCCGGATTTCCTGCATCCACTCTTATTGCAGCTTTATCAGGATTTATCAGCTTTCTTCGTTCAGCAGCATACGATTTTGAAATCAATTCCTTAAGCGGGACTTTGGCAAAATCCATATCGGCATAAAATTTAGCTCTGTCTTCAAAGGCAAGTTTTTTAGCCTCAGTGAATAGGTGCACATGTTCAGCACTGCCCAATTTGATCTTTGAAAAGTCATAACCCTCCAAAATGTTGAGCATTTGCAAGGCTGCTATCCCCTGTCCGTTTGGAGGTAATTCCCATACATCATAGCCTCTATAATTTACAGAAACAGGTTCCACCCAGGTGGAAGTATGTGCAGCCATATCTTCATAACTCAAAAACCCACCGTTCTTCTTCATAAAGGCATCAATGGTACGTGCCATATCCCCTTTATAAAATACCTCCCTACCCTCTTTTCCAATCCGCTCAAGGGTATTGGCCAGATCAGAATTTTTGTAAACATCTCCCTCCTGCGGCAAATTTCCATTAGGATAATAATACTTTTTAACATTAGGGTAAGAACCATATAAAGCAGGTACCGCCTTTACTGAGTTTGCTAATTCACCATGAACAGGAAATCCATTTCTTGCGTATGAAACAGCTTTTTCGAGCACCTTTGTCATAGGCATAGAACCAAACTTCTGATGCAGCTCAAACCAGGCATCCACACATCCCGGAACAGTGACCGGCAATGGTCCCTGGGATGGAATATGAGAAATTCCCCGTTTTCTGAACTCAGCAAGGCTCAGTGATTTCGGCGAGCGGCCGGAACCGTTCAGACCATATAATTTTTTTGTTTTCGCATCCCAAACAATTGCATACAAATCTCCACCGATACCATTCACATGAGGCTCTACAACCCCTTCCATTGCATTGGCTGCAATGGCCGCATCAATCGCATTTCCGCCAGCCTTTAAAATATCGAGCGCAACCTGTGTTGAAAGTGGATGGGATGTCGCAGCCATCCCATGCTGGGCAATAACCTGCGAACGTGTGGCCCATATTTTCCCATAAGGACGATCCTGGGCACAAATACTTAGTGGTAGAATTAAAAATAGAATTAGCTTTTTCATGTTGAGAATTTGGAATTTAAATATAATGGATTTGGAGGCAATAATTTGTCTATTATTCAATTTGTCTATTTGTCGATGGGAGTATAATCTTTCCATTTGTAAATGGATGTCTTGGGCAAATCGACAAATCAACAAATCGACAAATTTTCAAATCATCAAATCATCTAAATAATAATCAGGTCATTTTATTCAGCAGATAATCAATCCTCAGTTTCAATAATTATTTTTGCAGAATAAAAGAAGGGTTTTTGATCTTTTACACGCTGAAAAATGGAAGAAAACGAAGAAAAGCCTGACCTGGTGGTTTGGGATAAGGAAAAAGGCTATTATCAAAAGGGGTTAAGTTATGGCAGCAATGTGAGCGCCCCGGCAATAAATCTCGAAAATGTAGGTGGTTGGAAGCAATCCAATGCGGAACTGGCCAACAAGAATTTTAAAACCAAATTCGATGAGCTAAAGGAAGAATATGAAAAGTTGGTGAATGAAGTTCAATTGAATGAACTGGTCTATTCTGCCAAATACAATTTCACTCCGGTTATGGGACAGGTATATCACCTTTACAGTAAATCGGATGATACATTATTCCTTTCCCTGATCTCTCCTGATAGCTGGAATCAAAAATATCTGGGTTCCTTCAAATTAGATGCAAGCCATAAATGGTCAAAAACCGAGATTCTGAAATAAGTCTAAAAGTGTAACCGATCTAAGCCTACCCAAACAATTCAGTTAAATTTAATTTAAATTATTCAGCACCACTCCGGTGAATCGTTCGACGGATAAGTTCTGCACTTGCTCCGGGTGCCCAACTAAAGCTGTGTTGCCTTCATAGCTTCCTGCAATTGCCAACGTCTGGCATGGGAAAACACCTATTTTACTTCGCTGTTTGCATTCTTTAAATAGAAGATCCCTAAGTTCATGAACGGGATATTACCAATTTTCGCCACTGGCCTGATTATTGAACTAATCTGTCTATCCTAATAATAAATATACCAGGTAATATCAATTATTTGAACTATACTACAGAACTGTCTATTGAATGATTATCAGTACTCTTTTTGTAAACTCATTTAAGAACAAGTTAATATAACCTCTATCCGTCAACCTTACCATGTAGTTCCATTAAGGAAAGACAATTAGTATCCTGATGTTCTGTGGCCTTTGCTACCTGCCATCAGATTGTTAATAAGATAATTACATGAATATAACAGCTAAATACATCCATAAAATTAAACGAAATTGCACCAATCCCGGTGATAGCGAAGAGGACCTGATTTTTTGGCGAAATAAACTGTTTGCAACCACGATCATCTATCTATTACCCTTATCACTTATTGCACTGATACCAGGCATTTACTGGAGTTTGAAGATTAATTTGTATGTCCTTGCTTTGATCGACATAATAACGGTTTTATGCATGATAATTGTCGGATTTTTACCCCAGATTAAGCTCATTTTCCGCAAGGCAATACTCATCTCCTGTGCTTATCTCTTTAGCATCGCTATCCTTTATTATGTGGGTTTAAACGGACCGGGACTTCTCTATTTATTAACAACCTGTATTTTCAGCATTCTGATCTTCTCAACTGACCGGGTCTATTGGTCTGCCTGGCTGAATACTTTTATCTGTGTGATCTTCGCTTTGCTCGTACAGTACAATATGTTACCTCAAGGAGACCTGCGTAACCATAACATCGGCGAATGGATCGCAGTTTCAACTAATCTGATTTTCCTGAGTTTTTTATGTGTTGCTTTAATTCCCCTGCTCTTTAAAGGTTTGCAAAAAACCATCACAAAAGAAAGGAAATGGAAAAAAGAACTGGAAATTGAGAAGCAAGCCCTATTTGAAGTATCCGCAGCTTTGAGGCAGGCACTGAACGAAAATATCAAAACAATGGATTCTTCCCTGGATGTGATTTGCGCGGTGGATGCAAAGGGCGTGTTTTTAAGGGTAAGTGCAGCATGTGAAGAGATGTGGGGCTACAGAGCAGATGAACTTATCGGAAATCGCACCATTGACTTTGTTTATCCAGAGGATCGCATTAAAACCCAAAAAGCTGCTGACAATGTTTTAGCTGGAAAGAATGCAGTGAATTTTGAAAACAGGTATGTACATAAAAATGGCTCTATAGTGCCCATCTCATGGTCTGTCCGCTGGGATGAAAAAGATCAGATCAGATATGCGGTAGCAAGAAATGTAAGTGAAAAGAAAAAGCTGGAAAAGGCGGTCGAATTTGAAAGACAACGGTTTTATGACCTTTTTCTTGAAGCCCCGGTAAGTATAGGGGTAGTCAGCGGCCCCGATCATGTTTATGAAGTAGTTAACCCCCAGTATCTAGAACTAATTGGTATAAATGATATAATAGGCAAATCTGTAAAAGATGTTTTACCGGGTACTGTTGAACAGGGTTTCATTTGTATTCTGGACAAGGTTTACAAAACCGGCGAAACCTTTTCGGCTAATGAGATGCTAGTAAAACTGGATATCGGGGGAAAACTTAGAGATAAATATCTGAATTTTAGTTACCAGGCGCACAGAGATAATAATCAGGAAATTGATGGCATTTTCTTTTTTGCTGTTGATGTAACAGAACAGGTTTTATCCCGTAAGCGCATTGAAGTAAGTGAATTACGACTTAAAGAATCTCAAAGAATAGCACATTTAGGCAGTTGGGAGATTGATATGAAAAGTCAAACCCACACATGGTCTGATGAAATATATAAATTATTGGGGGTGGAAAGAGCAGAGGTGATCCCTACCCAAGAAGCATTTCTTTCCTTTATCCATCCAGATGATCTGGAGTATGTAACTAATGAAATGGAGCATGCGTTAAAATCTCATGCAGATTACTCTTTTGATTTCAGATTTATCACCAGAGAAGGCCTGACCAGATACGGAAATAGTTTAAAACTATCAGATTTTGACACTAATCTCAACCCTATCCGCGTTTACGGCATTGTTCAGGACATCACTGAACGAAAAGAAGTGGAACAGCAACTCCGAAACAGTGAGTCATTTAACCGGGGTGTTTTAGATTCACTAAACTCCAACATTGCCGTAATTAATTTTACCGGAACTCTAGTTGCCGTCAATGAATCCTGGAATATCTTCGGCTTTGAAAATGGCGCACACACCACAACGTGCACTGGTATTGGAAGTAATTATTTTGAGGTTTGTTCCAAAGCCGAAAAAGATGGAGAAGAATATGCAGGAACTGCATGCGCGGGAATAAAAGATGTAATGAATGATAGGGAAGATATTTTTTATCTTGAATATCCATGCGACTCCCCTGAGGGAAAACGCTGGTTTGGCATGCGTGCATTAAAATTTGAAGGCAATCAATCTTTGGTCGTAGTGTCTCATCAGGATATTTCCGAACGCAAGTTTGCGGAGTTCGAACGGAGCAGGGTTGCCAAAGACCTGATCCAGCGAAATAATGATCTGGAGCAATTTGCCTATATCATTTCTCATAATCTGAGAGCCCCTGTAGCCAATATCCTTGGCCTTATCAGCATCCAGAACATTCCGGACTTAAGCCAGGAGGAAAAGGAAGAATTAAATCAGGGTCTCTTTGAATCCGTTGACAAACTGGATGACATAGTCAAAGATCTTAATCAAATTCTACAGGTCAGCACTACCTTGAATGAAAATAAAGAGCAGGTTAATTTTTCTAAATTGGTAGAAGACATAAAGATCAGTATTAAAAATTTGATCGAACTGAAAAGGATTGAAATAGGATACGACTTTTCAGAAATCAACACATTCACCACCTTAAAAAGCTATATCTACAGTATTTTTTATAATCTGATTACCAATAGTATTAAATACCGCCAGCCTCAGATTCCCTGTATTATTAATATTGAAAGTCATCTGGTGGACAGGAAACTTCAATTAATTTTTACTGATAATGGTTTGGGAATTGATCTCGAAAGACAGGGCGATCAGGTTTTTGGCTTATATAAAAGATTTCATCCTTCTGTAGAGGGTAAAGGTCTGGGATTGTTTATGGTAAAAGCTCAGGTTGAGAAACTGGGTGGTAAGATAAGTATCAGGAGCGAGGTGAATAAAGGATCTCAATTTACAATAGAATTTGATTGGGATAATAAGTAGATGTTAACAAAGGAGTAGAAATATTAGGAATTGAAGATCTTTCAAACTAGCAAGACTATCCGTCGAGTTTCCATCGATTACCTAAATTGACTTTTTCGTACAACATTAATTACTTTCCATCGAGTTTCCCTCTGGTCGGTGTTATCACCGTACCAGTAGCACACCTCACATGGTCGGTGAATAACATTGACCAGAGGAGCAATCGCAAATAGATTGCCCGGCACACCCTTAGAACGATTAGTCCCCCGAAACATTCGAATAAAATTAATTACTTTCTGTCGAGTTAGCAGAGCTTCTCAACACTCCTTTAAAATTCAAAGCGATGGAAACACAACACAGGGATCTAAAAGCGACTTTTTGGATTAATTGAATATAAAACTAAATTAGCGCCATCATAAAACAAAATTCTATTTCAGACATGACCCTTCAGTGTAAATCTCCCTGGATAATATCAATGATGTTGATTTTTTCATTTTATGCTGAAGCTCAGGAAAACCGAACCCAAACACAAGGTACAAACCGCCCTGTAATTCAAGCCAGATTATCTAATGAAGACCCGGTTATAGACGGTAAAATAATTGGCGATTCATTTTGGGAAAACATAGAGCCAATTGGTGATTTAACACAAATCAAGCCTAATATCGGGGCTCCTGCTTCCGAAAAGACAGTAATAAGGGTTGCTTATACAGATAAAATGTTTTATGTGGCAGCTATCTGCTATGATAGTAATCCGAAGGCAATAGTAGTTTCTGACTCAAGAAGAGATGCTGATCTGACAGATGAAGATAGTTTTCTATTTATCCTCGACACCTATAACGATACTCAAAATGGTTTTTTATTCGGAACCAATGCAAATGGCATGGAATACGATGCTCAAATTGATAATGAAGGCAAAGGAACTAATAATACTAACCGCCAGCAGGGAGGTGTAATTGGTGGTATAAACTTAAACTGGGATGCAGACTGGGATGTTAAGACTCATATTGGAGATTACGGATGGAGTGCAGAGTTTGCTATTCCACTGCGTTCTCTGAGATTTACAGCAGGAGAAAACCTGACCTGGGGTATCAATTTTGAGAGAAACATTAGCAAAAAGACGGAAACTGCTTACTGGGCAGCAATTCCAATAGGTTTTGACCTGAAAAGATTGTCCATGGCAGGTAAGCTGGATGGATTAAATCTCAAAAACCCAGGCAATTTCAAAATATTTCCATATGTACTTACTCAGGCAGTTAACAACAGGTCTTTAGTGCCTCATAAAACTGATACAAATTTTGAGGCCGGAATGGATTTGAAATATAGTGTAACGCCAAGTCTGACATTAGACTTAACCTATAACACTGATTTTGCTCAGGTTGAAGTAGACGATGAGCAAGTTAATTTGGATCGGTTCAACTTATTCTTTCCTGAAAAAAGGCCATTTTTCCTCGAAAATGCAGGTCAGTTTACGATGGGCAGTCCGGGCGAAGTAGATTTATTCTTCAGTCGTAAGATTGGTATTAGTGGCAATGGAAATATTATCCCAATCACTGGAGGAGGACGGGTTTCAGGTAAAATAGGGCAAACCAATGTGGGATTATTAAGCATGTTTACAGATGATGTCCAAAGTCTTGGAATAGATAAGAATAGTTATAACATGGCCAGAGTAAACCACGATTTTCCAAAACACAGGTCTTCCATTGGTGGGGCATTTATAAACAGAACTGGAATGGGAGATCGCAATGATGATTACAATCACGTCATGGCGGTAGATGGGAAATGGGGTCTGGGCCAAAAGGCACAAATCACCGGGTTTTTAGCTAAAAGTGCAACACCCGGAATTACCGATTCTGATCATTCATATAAACTTCAGTTCAGTTATAATTGGGAAAGATGGGAACTTAGAGCTGCTTATACTGAATTAGGTGAAGGATTCAACCCGGAAGTAGGTTTTCTTCAACGGAGTGCTTTCAGGAAACCTGAATTTTTTATCCAGCACAGATGGAGGCCAGATAATTTGTTGAACCTATTAGAACTCAGGCCTCACGTCTCCTATAGACAATATGCCGATTTTAATGGAAATTTAGTTACAGGATACCTCCATATTGACAATCATTGGGTTTGGAAAAGTGGTCTGGAAATACACTCAGGCATTAATTATACAACAGAAGGTGTTGTGCAAGACTTTAATTTATCAGGGGTTTTAGTGCCCAAATCAACATATAAACATAATGAACTGCAACTGGTTCTGATAACCAATCAAAATAAAGCAGTTTCATTGAATGCCCGATCTATTATAGGAGGATATTTTGGAGGAGACAGAATAGCGACAACAGCAACTGTAAAAGCCAGAGTTGGAGATAAATTGAATTCATCCGTCATTGTAAATCACAATATATTAAATCTGCCAAACGGGGAATTAAAAGCTATTGTACTTGGGAATCGTCTGGCTTATTCCTTTACCCCACGTATGTTTGTTCAGAGTTTAGTTCAATATAACAACAGGTCAAGAATTACTTCTGTTAATGCAAGATTTGGCTGGCTTCAAAATGCAAATAATGGTTTGTTTGTCGTAGTTAATATCGTAAAAGATAAAGATTTGCTTGACCTGCTGGATACCCGGAGCCTGACCTTAAAATACACCCGCAGCTTTGATTTGTTGAGTTTATAAATATTCCTGCCAGCGCAAGGGCAGGGTTTTGCCGGGCTGCCCCTCCCGATGAAAAACAGCTCGGGGTAAAATAAACCTTGCCGTAGGAGGTATCTTCCGGCTATTCATAATTTGAAATGGAACGCGATTTCTTGCCGGAAATACCCCGGAGGAAAGGGCTGAACTAAGCAATAAAACACAGGTATTGCTTTCCAAAATCAATTATCTCGGCTCCATAGCTTCATGAAATCAATTACAAGGATTTTTACTCCTAATTTATGCCGAACTCAGGTTAACTAAGGTTATAACAGCTTATCAATTCTCTTGTAGATTTCTCATTTTTACTCTCGCAAAGACGCCAAGATGCAACAGCTTACACATTATATATATTCATAATAGATAATATATTTGCCTCTCTGCGTCTTAGCGAGAGCCTTGTTTTCATTCCATTTGATCAGTATTCTCATTGTTGGTGTGCGCCAGCGGAGAACATCAATCATCAAAAATTTTTTTATAACCAAAATTTGGTATTACCAAAAAAAGGTTATATACTTGTCTGGAAACAAATAATAAACAATGCAAAATTTGAAAAAACCGAAATCACACCTCAATACGCCCTAAATGCAAATAATCATTAACGACCATTTTCTAGGTGAAGTGGCGAAAGGTACATACCATGGAAAGCTACCCTTTCCTAATGAGGTGTTAATAGGTTTCAAGAGGAGACTGGCACAGATGAAGGATATGCAAAGCACCCAGGATTTACGTAATCTGAAAAGTTTGCATTTCGAGAAACTAAAGGAAAAAAGGTATGATGGCAAATATTCCATCAGGAATAAAGCTTATCGTATCATTTTCGGTATAGATAAAGAGGGTGGTTTAGAGATTATTGAAATAGATGAGATCAACAAGCACTACTCATAGAAGATAACAACAGAGTATTACAGACATGGATCTAATTAAAGACAATAAGGGTACTGTGCTGACTATCGAAGCATTTCACCCGGGCACATTTCTTGAGGAAGAGATTGTCGAACGCGGATTATTAAAAAAAGATGTGGCTAGAGATTTGGAAATTCTTCCACACCATCTAAGCGAGATCTTTGCCGGCAAAAGAAATATTTCGGCTAAACTTGCAATAAAACTTGAGAAGCTATTGGGTGTCAGTGCTGCTTATTGGGCCGGACTACAGCTATCGTATGACTTACAGCAAGCCCGACAAGTCGAATATGCCTGATTTTTATTGAGGATTTACAAAGCAATGACATCGCTGGTCATACTTTAAGTATTGGGAGATTCCCGATTTGTAGGAACCTGTAGTTATAGGTTGACATGCGTTGTTAGGGGGATTGTGGAAGTTCCCGCATTCGCTATAATCGAATCGATTCAGTTAAAAATCCATATATCCATCGAGTTTTCGCAGCTTCTCAACCCTCTTCTAGAATTTTTCAAGTTTTACTATCGCAAAGACGCTAAGACGCAAAGGCTTACACATTTTTTACATTCATTTTAGATGATATATTTTGCGTCTCTGCGTCTTAGCAAGAGCCTTTTTAACATTTTCCATGCTCCCTGCTTTCCGTCGTTTAAAAACCTCTGTAAAATAGAGACCCCACCTATCCAAACTCCGGTCCAATAATCGCAAATTGATTTCCTGGCACCCCCTTAAAACGGTTAGTCCCCCGAAACATTCTAATAAAATTTCGTTGCTCTGTAAAACCAATTCCGTTCAGCCAGGCTATCCATTCGGGTTCAAAATGCAAAACATCCAAAATAACAGGAGACCCTGCGCATTTATTTAATGCAGCATTTACAAGATCCTTAGCAATACTGATGTTTGCAGCTATAATTGGCCCGATATGCATAAAGTCATGTCCATACCTCCCCATAGAATATCCCTTAATTTCATTTCCCTCTTCAATCAGAAAGGCAAATCCCGGTGCTTTCTCCCACATCCAGTTCAACAATGACTCACGATTTGCACCAAAGATTTTGCTGTCAAATTCGATCACCCCGGACAAATCTTCCTTACGTATTGCTCTGGCTATTGTAGGATGAAATATCTCCTCCGCATGCAACATATTCATCCGGGACAAGGTGTACTCATCAACAAAATTCAATTTCAGATAGACCTCCCGGCCTTGCGGTGTAGCATCCAGTTTTAAAGTTTCTTCACTGTGCAAAAGTTGCAGAGCTTCCTGCAATAATTGCTGTCCTATCCCCTTTCGCCGGAAATCAGGGTCAACCAATACCATGCCTATCCAGCTAAATGAATGTTCATATGTGATAGTAGTAACCGTTCCCACAATTTGATCCTCAAATATGGCTACCATACAGGCACCCGGACTATTCTGCAGAAATATCTGCCAATCCGCCTCCATTTGATTCCATTTGGCTTTACGACAGAGCTTTAAACCCTCTGGGATATCAGCAGGAGCCATAGTTCGATACTTAATCATCGATACTTGACAAATATTGAATTGAATAATACAAAAAACCCTTCCTAACCATAGTCCCTAGTCGATAATTACACATTCGATACTTACTGTCCGTAGACTTAAGCGAAGCGTGTCTACGGATTATTAAATGATTAAGAGTCTTAAGACTCGCCTGCAAGAAGCCATGAAGGAATTATACAAACCATATACCCCCCTATCTTCTAATCAATAATCACAGATTCAATATTCAGATAATTGGCAATTTTCTGAATTGTAGCGGCATGATGACCTACACCAAGCGCAAAATGGTGTGTAGGCCCTTCCTTGGTCCATCGGCGAAGAAAAATCCGCACATCCTTCTTAAAAAAGCCACGCGTATTGGTATTACCCGTTGCAGGAATCGGCCCTTCTACCGATTCCCCTTCTGCAATAACAAATTTAAATTTCCCCTCAAAAGTTGAGCTGATACTTAATATCGTAATTGGCCCTTCCTTTATCTTGAATTCTACACCGGCACCAAATCCCGGTTTTCCATGATATTTTTTCAGACTGCGTAAAACGGGCCTGCCTTCAGCAATGGCAATATTATGGGGACCATCATGGCCAACCAATACAAAATCATCCTTAAAATCAACCGGATGAAATTCGGCAAAACTACCCCCAATATTTAAGCGATCCATAATCAGCATGGCCATGCAGGTTTTGATATCTGATTCGCCACACATCGGAAAACCAGAACCTGTTAACAGGGAATTGCCTACAGTCAGGTTAGACATGACCAGCCTTGTAGTACTATTATCCTCTGCCTCGTAATAATAAGCCAAACCATCCAATTGTTTCTCATCCACAAATTTTTCAAGGGCTACCGTAACTTTTGCAGCAGTAACTAAATCTTCCTCTTTGAGCTTTTCTGATATTGGGTCTGAAACAGGATCCGGTGTATCGAAAAAATCAAGGATTCGTTCTTTTGCCGCTTTAATTTCGCTATCGCTTACCTTTTCATATTGTGAAACTATTTCATGTGCCTCACATTGAATAATATGTGCACCAAAATGAGCAGTTACCATCGTAGCATCCGTGTGCATATCAAGCATTGCCTCTATGGGATGACCGATATGCCCAATCCTTACGGTTTTCACATCATGCAATACCTTAGCGATCCGGCAATATTCTTCTATTTCAACTTCTGAGTCCGGGTCATCATGCAAGGTTCCGATAATCATTTCAGGAACTTTTTTACCCATCCTCACCGCAACCCCCGCAAATTCAGGTAATGAGCAAATATCATCGTTGTATAATTGCATGTATGTACTTGCATTGGCATAATCGAGGGCTTTATCAGGCTGCAATGCCACCATCACAATAGGCACATCTATACTTCTGATAATAGTCCCAAAGGTGCTGGAAGTGGCATAAGTAAGCATATCGCAAAAAATCAGATCCAGGTTGGCTGCTTTTAATACCGGTACCAGATCGTAAGCACTTTTTACATTATCTATAATGCCAAAATCTATAACCTCCACCTCATGTTTTTGCAATTTTTTGAGGAAAACATCTTGCTTGGCTTTCAGGGCATCCAGTAAACCTTCAAACTGGTTCCAATATTTATAATAACCAACTCCAAAAACACCGATTTTTGCAACGGTCTGCTTTCTCCGCACAATATATGGTTGCAATCCTGTTTTGGATTTATTTTCTAAGTTTTTATTCATTTTTTTAAGAGTAATTCTAAATGTTAATCTAAACTATATTTTGACTAATTGGATACCTGTTTTGTCTCAAAATTAAATGGCTGGATCCGGCGAATAAAAACCATAAACAGGATAAAAGCCAGAGGGTAAAGAATTCCCGATGCAATCCAGATAGGCGTGTATGAATAATTTTGCACAATTAAGCCAATTAAGGGATTGATAATTAGGCCTGAAATAGCCCCTGCAGTCCCCGATAGTCCAACGACAGTGGAGGTTCCATTTTTACCAAAAATATCCGAAATAGCGGTGATGTAATTCGTGATCCAGAAACCATGGGCAAACATGATTACAGCCATTAAGGCAAGGGCCATTTCTACTGTTGAAACCCATGCGATGAAGGGAGCAACAATGGTGAGCAGGGCAGCAATACCCATAACTGTTTTTCGGGCACGATTAATTGAAAAATTATTTTTAACAAGTTTATCCGAAAACCATCCTCCAATAATATTGGATATCCCTAATGCAAGGAATGGGATCCAGAAGAGGTTCCCTATTTGTTCAAAAGAAACATTTCGCTCGGCATGCAGATATTTTGGAACCCAAAACATAATAAAATACATTACTGGGTCAAGCAGAAACCGAATTAGGATGAAGATACAGGCTGCCCTGTTCTTCAGGATAGTAATAAAAGGTATCACTGATTGTTTGACAATGCTCTGGTTTTTATTTGTATGACTATTTTCACCCCATGGAATATATAGCCAGATAATAACCCAAACAATTCCGGCAATTCCCGGGATGATAAAGCTCCATCTCCATCCAAAATGACTTGAAATTAATATGATTAATGGTGGAGCTATAACGGCACCTATAGCAGCTCCGCCTATTGCAATACCATTTGCTAATCCCCGTTTTTTCTCATCGAACCATTCATATACCGTTTTTGCAGCTCCGGGAAAGCAAGCTCCCTCTCCCATTCCCAATAAAAACCTGAAGGCTACCAATTGATAAAAACTCGTCATCACCCCATGCAGGCCACAGGCAACAGACCAAACCCCAACAGCTACCGCCAAACCAATTTTACTGCCCCAGGTATCGATTAATCTGCCACCCACAGTAAACATCAGGGCATAACTTATTAAAAAAGCTGTATTTACGAAGCCATATTCTACATCTGAAAACTTAAATTCCGCCTGGATTTTTATGATAGTCATCGATAAAACCTGACGGTCTAAGAAACTCAAGCCTGTAGCAACAAACAGTAATGCTAAAACTAACCAGGGGAGATAGCTTTTTTTCATAGGCAGGCCTTCATGCTATTGTGAATTTTTTCTTTCATATAATTTAGCTTGCTTGAATTTTCATTATCTCTAATATAATGGTTCTTAATTGTTTTTATAATTAAGTACAATCTTTGAAGGACTCTTTGGAAATTCCGGGGTTTTAAGCAACGGAATCCCGGCTATGTTGAGTAAAAAAGATATCTCTATCTACCCACTGGCCGTATAGTTTAGCAAATCGCCTAATGATTGTAGAATGATGAAGAGTCCCGCCTATGCTGTTGTCTGAACCATGATCCAGATGATTTATTTGATATTATGAATCATTTCAATCATGCTAATCAAAAAAATCATAGTTCAGACAAAATGCCACAAGCTATGCGTAGAGGTTCCAGCGATTACCAAAATTGATATTAAGCACAACATTAGTTTTTAAACTCATCAGATGAGTTCAAATCATCTGATGAGTTTAAACGATAAGTTTAATGGCTGTTGTACAGTTTTGGCGTAGGACCCACGAATTGTCTAATGTTAAGGTTCTCCATACTCCCCAACCAATAAAATAAATTTCCAATGATTTAGTCCTCAATTAATAAGGAATCCCCTCAACCAAAACCACATTCCCTGCTTTATCAAAATACGTGCAGGTCATTTTGTCCATGCAAACTTCCCATTTTTCGATACCGAAGGCTGCACACATTCTGATGAAGCTCAAAAAATCTGTTTCAGCCCGCTGGTGTGCTTTCAACCCCGCTTTAAATTGCTCAATATCAGTTGAGTTGGCAATAAGCAAAGCTTCATATTTTGCAGGCACTTTTGCCGTATAATCCATGGAACCATGATAGTCAATATGACCATCTATGACATAAGATTCATAATGAGTGACACCCATTGCCTTAATTTCCCGGATGTATGCAGGGAAGTCGGCCCCTGATTTCACCTTGCTGTGAGCAGCTTTAATCTGATCTACTGTAAATATTTTTCTTGATTTGTTGTTAAACGGTTCAATGAATTTGATGCAATCCTGATGCTCAGAACCAGCCCATAAGTTTGAAGTTTAGCCATGGCTTAGCATTAAGATTACCATTCAAAAATGCATCACTAAAAATCCGTCCCATTGTAGAAAATCGTTTTTCTACAAAAAGCGCTTAAAATGTTCGGGGGTATCACCTGTAAATTGTTTGAAATCCTTGATGAAGCGGGCCTGATCGAAGAAATTGTTTTCGTAGCAGATTTCAATAAGTGATTTTGCATTCAGATCGTTGAGAACTGCATTGATACGGACAATGGAAGCAAATTTTTTAGGTGTAGTTCCTACCACTTTCCGGAAGCGTTTTTCTAAGGGACTCTGGCTGATAAAAAGTTTATCATTGAGTTCACTGATCCGGATAGTTCCTTTGCTCTGATAGATAAGATTAAGCGCTTCAAGATTGAGTTTATCGGTTTGAATGTCTTTGAGTTGCTCAGTAAAGTAAACCAGTATAGTTCCAGTGCCGCTGAACTTTTGAATACTTTAAAGCTGTCTGATATTCCTGTCACTCCTGCCTTAGCCAGCTTACTTAAAGTGCTATTCTTAATTGATGAGAGTTGGCCTTTATACTGAAAGCCGATAACCAATCCTGAGGACGGAAATACTTTATACTCTTTTTCCAGGTCATTCTCCGATACGACCAAGAATTTGATGTAGGGTTTTAACGTATCGATCGGAGAATATTTATCGAATTTCATTGCGTGCCTTCTGGTTCGATATGGGCAAGTCCAATGGGACTACCACAAACAAAAATACCCTCTCAAACAAATGAGAGGGTATTTATTGTAATTTTTGGGCTAATTAGTTTTTAACTGAATCAACAGCAGCAGCAGCAGTTGAATCAACAGTATCGATTTGTGCTTCTAAAGAATCAGTCATTACTTCTGCAGTAGAATCAATTGTGTCTGCAGCTGCATCTTCAGTTTTGTTTGAGTTACAAGCAGCAACTGAAAGAGAGATAGCTAAAGCTAAGAAACCGAATTTGAATAAGTTTTTCATTGTTTAGTTTTTAATTTGAGTTTAACGATATTTCTTAATACAGATTTCCTAAAAAGGTAACCCAAAAAAAAATTTTAAAAAACTTATTCTTGAATTTACCAGGAAAAACCATTCTTAATACCCGTAGATTTAAGCGAAGCCTGCCCAGGGATTATTAACAAACCTAAGTTCGAAATCAAGGAGGAGTAAAAAAAAAATTACGGATAGAGTTGTCTGATAAGGCTCCGAAGCCACGATAATTGATTTTTTGAAACCAATACCTGTGTGTCATATGCTAGTTCAGTCCTTTCCTACGGAGTATTTCCAGCAATAAATCGCGTTCTAATTCAAATTACGAATAGCCAGAAGATACCTCCTCCGGCAAGGTTTATTTAACCCGGAGCTGTTTTTCATTGGCACGGGCAGCCCGGCAATAGCTTAGAGCTTTGGGCTTTCGGCTGTGAGCTTTAAGCGTGAGGGGGGGGGGGACGTAACTGAAATGAAAATTGCGGAGGACCATTTGATGAGGAGGGTTCTTCCCACCGGACTCTGGTGGTGGAGA
>NZ_JAUYSS010000039.1 GCF_030695525.1 Daejeonella sp.
ATCGAAATTCAAATGAAACAGGCGATTTATTTGTTTGTCGACTGCAAAAAAAAAAATGCAAAACGTATTTGTTACATTCCCTAATTATGAAAATGGTAAGTGTAATAGAGAATTGATCCTTAATGGAATTTGAGGAGCAGAAATAAAATAACAGAATATAGACTACCTGATATAGTCACGATCCTCATCGCTCAGTGGATCATGATCACCTTTGATATAAGGCTGGTCTTTATCAAGTGGTTCTGTTGTATTTGAAGAATTAGTTAGAATTTTATTTCTTGGTCTTCCAGCCATAAATCCTATAATCAGGCCCAGGCCAAACATTACCCCCAGGACTGCCAGTTTGGGTAAGCGGGCATTGCCGAAAATCCAAAAGTTTACCTCGTCGGTATTATTCATCAGTATGATGGTCACAAGTACCGAAACGACGATTATAAAAATGGTTTTGAAGGTCATATTGAGAGTAATTTATTAATCCGAATATCGGAATTCCATTGTTAATATTGAAATTAATCTCTGATCCCTGAAATTTAGCTCTGAATTTTTCATTAAACAAAAGCCATAAAGGAATAATTGACCCTATTCCTAATAGTTTACATGCAAAATCCCTAGAAATCATATAAAAAACCAATTTCTAAGATCGGTTTTTTGAGTGCTTTCTCCCTGGCAAAGATCAGTTTACCGGCAAGTTCAAAATTTGGTAGCATGAACCTCATGAGGTTCATATCCGTACTTAATTCGAGTCCGAAAGTGCGTGGCTGGAGAGGGGCGCCTTTTCCGATATTCTCAAAATCAGCAAAGAAACCGCCTTTCAGTCTTTTAATATAAGCAATCGGGCCTAACTCCGCATCAGGATAGAATAACGGAAACCGATAATCAAGGAGTAATGTATTTCTGAGTTGAGTAGTCAGACTTAAATTTCTGTATCCGCTGATTCTTGGAATTTCTATACTAAAATCATAAGCCCCGCTGTTTTCCTGATAATTGAAACTTGCCTGAAAAGAATGGTTGCTTAAGAGGCCGGGAGTATAAAATATACTCCTGAATGATAGCAGGCTGCCTTTTTGTACATGCTGAAAGGGAAGATGAAAATAGGATAATGAAAAATTTTGACCCCAGGCTGGTGCAAGATCCCTGGCACTGCGTTGGGTATTCCGGCTTAAGTATAGCTGATATTTCATCGGAAATTTCAGCTTTTCAATAAAATTACTGGGTTTGTTCTGAACCTCATACCTGGAGGTGAAGCTGCTTGAACTTCGGATACCCATGCTGTAGCTCTTATTAAGGCGATTAAAGGCAAATGGGATACTCAGTTCAGCTTCGGTAATGTTCTCGCGCCAGCTTACCGGAACCAAACGATTATTTTGCCGGGAATAGATCAAATTTGCCCTGTTTGAATAAGTGATATCCAGAATAGGATAGAAGCGTTTATAACTTAATCCGGCCAGATATTCACTTTTCCTTAGTCCGGAATTATACTGATAGCCTCCATACAGATCAAGGGTATTCAGTTGATTGTTCGATTTGAACTTTAGGCCAATGCTCAGCTCATCACCAATCTCGCTGTTTTTGGCAATCGGAGATAAACTATGGAAATTGAGCAGGTTATTAAATTCATTGTAGGATTTGGCTGGATATTTTTTTTGCGGTATGGAGTCGAGAATGTTGGCGTTTGACTCCTGAATGACCAGTGGGGATGCATAATCAATAAAACTGTCAATGGTTTCCCGGTTCTTAGTTTGCAGATCCAAGGGTATGCTGACTATATCATATCCCTTAAGCTGATAGTTATTGAACAGTACCCTGTTTTTACTCTTGTCATAGGATGGATTTGTGGCTCCGTACGGAGCTGAAGTAAGAGGTATGATCTCATGTTCAGGCGTAAGGCAGTAAATATTGTTCAGACCCTTATAATGCGCCCTGAACAGGATGTTATTGTTGGCATAAACCGGACGTGCAATCTGCTGCCTCTGAAAGGATGTGATGATCTTATAATTTCCATCAAGCCGTCCGAATTCCATTAGGGCAGCCCCATCTTTACTCATCACAACTGAAATTATTTTATCACCCTGCTCATTGTATGATGGATGCTGCAAGCTGAAGCCTTCCTTAACCGGATATTCCCTGAGAAGACTACCATTTTCAGCATCCAGCTCAATTAATGAGAACCGGTTTGATGTACTGATTCTTACGGCCACAATCGTTTTTGCATCTGCCGAGAGGCTGGGCGAGAATAGGCGACTTTTGTGAGTGAGTTGTTTAACCTGACCATGCTCTAAATCAAAAATATTGATCACATTGTAAGAGCGTTTTCTATACCGCTTGTCAATTCTGAACTCATCCCAGACAATTTTTCCGGCAGCATACCTGAAATTATATTCAGTTTGAAATCCGATTCTACGAAGTGTGCGCTCCCTGCCTTCAGAATCGATGAGGATTAGGGCAGGTGTATGAGTCAAATTTTGCCGGAGGGCAATTATTTCATCAGTGGAAGTGCTGACCGGTAAGAGGTAGTCGGCAGGTATTGAATCTTTTCTCTTGTTAATTGCAGCATATTTTAAGGGAAACAGGCCCAGGGATTGTTTTTCCCAAAGTGACTTCAATTCAGCAATGCTTGAATCATGAAGCATCTTGCTGTTAAGTCCGGTGAATTTTTTAATCGAATTACTAAGGCTGTAAGGCCGTAAAGGATTTCGCTTAATCCTAGTCATGATGCTGTCGATTATATCTTTGCCATAGTCCCTTTTTAGTTTAGTGGTCATAAAATAACCTAACTGATAATAACCCGGTGTCAGGTCCCTGAGTGAACCAAAATAATTCTTGGAGTAGGAGTAGGGATGGGTACTTAGTGTATTTGTTCTGAAAATTAGCTCCCAGTCGGGAAGCCTTCCGCGACCCGCATGGCTAAGGGCTGTTTCGATACCAACAGCATCCCCTTCATAGAACCAGGGCGGGAGGCTGATTCCGAAAATTGCAAGTGCTAACTCTTCAAAAAAAGGAGCCTTCAGTCCGCCGCTTAGTTTATCAAATTGTACCACATGTCTGAGTTCATGGATTGCCACGCCATCGAGCCAATCCTGGAAGTCGAGGTTCTGGGGTGGGGTAGTGTAGAACTCAGACCGCCGGGGTGCAAGCTGTACAAAACCATTGGAAATAACACCCTGATTTTGCAGGATTATAGTTATGGGCCGGGGTCTTTTATTCAGGGATTTGCTGACCCCGCTTATCAGATGTTCAAGGGTATTTGACATTCTCTGAGCTTCATTTTCCAGCTCTTCTGAGTAAAGGATCTGAAAATTATCAGTCCGGATCTGCATCCATTTTATACCTGGGGGGTTCTGTTCGGCATCAAAAATCTGTCCCAAAACCAATACTGTATTAAAACATAATATAAATGTTGTAAATATACTGATATACAGGTTATTAAATATTGATATATTCATCTATTTTCTCATTTACTAAATAAATTAGTTTTCCAATTCCTGAAAATAAATTTTCATTTAAACTAATTGTTAAAAATTAACATATATATTATTGATTATTAATTATTTATAATTTATATAGTTTTAATTGCTCTTTATAAAAAATATAGAATTTAGTGTAAAAACTGCCTTCTTCAAAAGATTTTTAAACCATTGAAAAGATACTGATTTCCCGATCGAAAAGTAATCAGATAGTTCTACAAAATTGAATTACGATAATTGCTGTCTTTCGGGTTTTCTTCCAATGTGCCTTTATAATTCCAGAAATTCAGATAGGGCAAACGGATTACAATTAGCCTGTTCAGAACCCATTTTAAAAGGCAGGAACAAGCACCATCTTTCTTAAATGAATCAGCTGAATCAGCTGGTTTGTGAGCGGCTTCTTTTGGCTCATTATAAAGTTTTCTTTTCGCTTTCCAACTCCACTCTGAAAGGAATTATATTGGCCTATATTTCCTTGCAAATTTGCATTACACTATTCTGTGCACAAGCAGGAAAACTGGGCTTGAATTCTCCCAATACTGAAGCTCAACGGCACTCTTTTTTTCTTTGTTATGAGCTGGTATTTAAAATGGACTTAGTGTAAAAAACTCCTCCCCTACCCGATGGGGGTTTTGGAAATTGGCCTTCTTTTTATGTTTTTTAAATAAGGATAAAGGAAGATTGTACCGAGAACAATTATGGCTCCGGCATAAAATCCCAGCGTCATTTGTTCCCTCTTTCCAAAGAACATAAAAGCCAGAATAATGCCATAAACTGGTTCCAGATTTGTAATAAGAGCCACCCTGAAAGCAGACAATTCTTTCATAACAGCCACCCCGGCAACGTAGGCCACAGAGGTACAAACGGTTCCAAGTATTAACAAAAAGAACAGATCTGAAGGATTGAGGCTAACAGGAGCCTTCAGGCCCTCTGAAATTAATAAATAGATAGAAACCCATACCCAGGCTCCGATGAGCTCATAGAAGCTTATAATGGGTGCAGGACGATTTTGGATTTGTTTCGAATTTATAATTGAGAAAATACTAGCACATAGGGCGCTTAACAGGCCACTGATAATTCCTGCAGAGTACTGGGATTCAAACTTGAATATCATATAGATTCCGGAGATGATCATCAATCCGGTAAATATTTCAAGGCCAGATATTTTTTGTCTTTTTAAAAGGGGTTCTAATATCGCCGTGAATAAGGTAAGGGAAGAAAGACTCACCAGTGCTACTGAAACGGTGGAAAGTTTGATGGATTGAAAGAAAAGAATCCAGTGCGCCGCCACAATTGCCCCTGTAAAGAACAATTTGATAAATGTTTCTTTTGATATCCGGATAGAGATTTTCTTAAAATATAAATAGCCGTATAAGCTGATAAAGGCGATGAGAACTCTGTACCATACCAGATGGGCGGCGTCAATTGAGATCAAAGCACCCAGAATGCCGGTAAATCCCCATACAAATACAGTGATGTGAAGGATGATCAGGTTTTTACTAATCTCAGGTTTAAGAGAAGGCATGATCGCTTATTTTGGGGCTTTCATCAATAAATAGATGCCCAGAATTCCAAAAACTATATTGGGGATCAATACGGCAATTAGAGGGGGTAATCCGCCTTTTAAGGCGAACATACTTGAGAATCTGATGAATAAAATATAGGTGAAGCTTAAAAAAATACCTATTCCAAGCGGAAGACCAACACCGCCCCGCACTTTACGTGAGGAGAGTGATACACCCATTAAGGTTAAAACGAAGGCCGATAAGGGATACACATAACGCTGGTATTTTTCAAGTTTTAAATCGGCCATTACCCCGGTGCCACGTATTTCTTCCTTCTCAATACGATCATTTAACTCTCCCATATCCATTGCCTGGTATATATTATCATAAATCTCAAAATCTTTCGGTCGCATATCCAGTGTGGTATCCATTTGTAAACCGGCTGACATGCTCTCTTTTAAACCATCGATTTTTCGGATGGAATAGTTTTCAATTTTCCATTTTGTTTTCACTGAATCCCAACTGATCCTGTCGGCAACCAACTTCTCTTTTAAATCCTGCCCTGAAAATTTTTCGAGTGTGAATTTATAACCGGTTTTTAAATTATTGTCGAAATTTTCAATGTACACCAGCGTATTTTTATCAATTTGCATATGGGTATACATCTTTGAATTATCTGATTTCGGATTTACATAAACATTCTCAAAGTCGATCTTCAGCCGGTTGGTTTCAGGAATGATAAAGAGATTAAAGATCAGAGTAACAAAAAAAATGATTGAGGATGAGATCAGATAAGGCCATAAAAATCGTTTAAAACTGACTCCACTACTAAGTATCGGCACAATTTCGGTTTGATCTGCCATTTTAGCCGTAAAGAAAATAACCGCAATGAAATTTATTAAGGGTGAGAGAAAATTGAGATAAAATGGGATAAAACCGGCATAATAACTAAAAATAATCTCTTTCATCGGTGCCTGATGTCTTAAAAAGTCATCCAGCTTTTCGGAAAAATCAAAAATTACAATAATCACAGTGAAAATTGTCAGGGTAAAGGCAAATGTCCCCAGATATTTTTTTATGATGTACCTGTCGATAATTCCGATCATATTTTATTTCTATAAGCGCTGTGCTAATTGAACGACCATTTTGTTTTTCCAATCGTAAAAATCACCGGCTATAATTTTCTCACGGGCTTCATTCACCAGCCATAAGTAAAAGTGCAGGTTATGTAAAGTTGCGATCTGAGCACCAAGTATCTCTTTTGAATGAGCCAGATGTCTAAGGTACGCCTTTGAATAATTTCTGTCGGCAAAAAGATCACTATCTTCTTCAAGGGGGGAGAAATCATTCTTCCAGCGTTCATTTCGGATATTAATGATACCGTTTTTGGTAAATAACATCCCATTTCTAGCATTTCGGGTTGGCATGACACAGTCGAACATATCGATTCCCAAGGCGATATTTTCGAGGATATTTACAGGCGTTCCTACACCCATCAGATAGCGTGGCTTGTCTTTTGGAAGAATATCGGTGACAATATCGGTCATTTCATACATTTCTTCAGCAGGTTCTCCCACCGAAAGTCCGCCGATTGCATTTCCTTCTCTTTCAAAAGAAGCAATAACCTCTGCAGATTGTTTTCGAAGATCTTTATACACTGATCCCTGAACAATAGGAAATAAGGTTTGATCAAATCCATAATGGGCTTCTGTCGTATCAAACCGCTCGCAGCATCGCTTCAGCCATCGATGTGTCATTTCCATCGATCGACGGGCATAGCCATATTCGCAGGGATAAGGTGTGCATTCATCAAAGGCCATAATTATATCTGCTCCAATAACCCTTTGGGTATCCATTACCGATTCTGGGGTAAAAAGATGCTTTGAACCATCGATATGTGAGCGGAAGGTCACACCTTCCTCCTTGATTTTACGTACTCCCGACAGGGAATAGACCTGATAACCACCACTATCAGTCAGCAGGGGTTTATCCCATCCATTAAATTTATGTAAGCCGCCGGCAAGTTTGAGGGTTTCCAAACCCGGCCTGAGATATAAATGATAGGTATTGCCAAGGATGATCTGGGCTTTGATATCTTCCGAAAGTTCATGTTGGTGCACTGCTTTAACCGAACCTGCAGTGCCTACAGGCATAAATATGGGGGTTTTGATGGTACCGTGCGCTGTACTAATTTCACCTGCCCGTGCTTTTGTAGATTTATCTGATGCCTGTAATTTAAATTTCATTCAATTGAAAAATATGAGCCGCAAAAATAGCAAAATATAAACTGTAGCCGGGGAGAGCCTGAAATATGGCCCCTTTATTTCTTTTATTTATTAAAAAATGACAATAGTTAGCTGAAAAATGAGAAATTTACCTCTGTTTAAAGCTCATAGTAACGCGTGGATTATTTAGTTATTTCATTTTCAATTGCCCTGTTTATTTGTTTGATCCTGCAGTTATATTATACGCTTGCAATTCATAGAAAATTAGCTGTTTATAAAGGTTATGAAGGACATAACCAGATTTTGGAGCCCATTTCTGTGATTATCTGCGCTAAAAATGAGCTGGAGAATTTAAAGCAGCATCTCCTGCCATTTCTTGAACAGGATTATCCTGATTTTGAGATCGTTATTGTCAATGATTGTTCAAATGACGGCTCCGACTGGTTTTTACGTGACCTGTCCCTGCAGCATAAAAATCTGAAGGTTGTTACCATTAACGATCATCCCCGTTTTAAGCACGGAAAGAAGTTTGCTGTAACACTTGGTATAAAGGCAGCGAAAAATGAAAATCTGGTCTTTACCGATGCAGATTGCAGACCAGCAACAAATCAATGGCTCAAATGTATTCAGCGAAATTTTGATGAGCATACTGAAATTGTATTGGCTTACTCACCTTATGAATTTAAGGGGAGCCTGCTGAATCGCTTTATCCGGTATGAAACATTTATTAACGCCCTTAATTATCTTTCCTATGCTCTGAAAGGCGATCCATATATGGGAGTGGGAAGAAATATGGCCTATAAGAAATCCTTATTTTTTAAGGGTAAGGGTTTTGCATCACATATGCATATTTTATCCGGGGATGATGATCTTTTTGTAAACCAAAATGCGACCAGTACAAACACCCGGATTGAAATAGATTGTGATTCTCACATCTGGTCTGAACCCAAAGAATCGCTCTCGAGCTATTTTTCTCAAAAGTTTCGTCATCAGGGAGCTGGTAAAGCATACAAAAGCAGTCATAAAAAAATGTTGACATTACAGGTGCTCTCAGGTTTTCTGTTTTATGTATTTCTGATTGTTTTAATCATACTTAAGGTCGATTGGTGGATTATTGCTGCATTTTATGCAATCAGGTTATTTATTCAAATACTGGTTTATGTTCCTGTTTTAAAGAAATTAAAGTATATTGATTTAATTTGGTGGGTACCGGTATTTGATTTCATTTATTACATGTTTATAGTGCTATTAAACTTTTTAGCCTTATTCAGGAAGAAGATTGAATGGAAATGAATCCAAACTTTTCGGCAAATGCCAGGAACGATTTTTTGCTCGTCATTAGGGCAAAGGATGGTGATCAGAAGGCCTATGCGGAGTTAATGCAGCGCTATAAGGATTCCATTTACTTTATGGCCATTAAAATGGTTAATAATAAAGATGATGCAATGGATCTGACAGTCGAAACTTTCGGAAAGGCATTTGAGAACATTGAGAAGTATAAGCCTGATTTTGCTTTCAGTACCTGGCTGTTCCGGATAGCAACCAATAATTGTATTGATTTCATCCGAAAGAAAAGACTAAATGTGGTTTCACTGCAAACCCTATCTGAGGATGATAAAGATGAGAAGCAATTGCAGATTGCATCTGATAGCTTAAATCCCGAACAAACATCAATTAAAAAGCAGGAAAGTGAGAAACTGAAGAGTATTGTGGATCAGTTACCTCAAAGGTACAGAACCCTGATTACATTGAGGTATTATGATGAACAATCCTACGAAGAAATTGCTCAGCAGCTCGATCTGCCTTTGGGTACCGTAAAAGCTCAGCTTTTCCGTGCCCGGGATCTGATGTCGAATATTATGAACCGTAGGAAGAAAAATTTGAGAAGTGACTTCTGATATCATATTACACTATTTTCCAGACCTGAGTCCGAAGCAAATGGAGCAGTTCGCCGAACTGGATGAGCTCTATCGTTTCTGGAATGCCAGAATCAATTTGATTTCAAGGAAGGATATCGATATGCTATATCTTCATCATATCCTTCACTCATTGGCTATTGCAAAGCTGATCTCATTTCTGCCTGGTGAAAAAGTGCTTGATGTAGGTACCGGTGGGGGATTTCCGGGGATACCTCTGGCTATCATGTTTCCAGAAACCGATTTTCATCTGGTCGATTCCATTGGGAAGAAGATAAAAGTAGTGCAGGAGGTTGCTTCAGGATGTGGGTTGACGAATGTACGGGCAAGTCATGCCCGGGCTGAGCAGATTGATGAGAAATTCCATTTTGTGGTTTCCAGAGCTGTAACCCGGCTTTCTGAATTTTATCCCTGGGTGAAAGGAAAATTTGAAAAAAAGTCGATGAACACTCTTCAAAATGGTATATTGTACCTGAAGGGTGGTGATCTGACTGAGGAAATTAAAGAATCAGGTTTAAAAACAGAGCTTATACCTCTTTCAAAGTATTTTAAAGAAGATTATTTTGATACTAAATTTGTGGTTTATATTCCGCAATAAGATTAGTATTTATATTGACTAAATGCGGCATCCCCAAATGTCCCATCTTTTGTTTGTTCTGATTATCTTATTTCGTTAAAATTCTTAAAATATGTCATTGCTACATCAGTTGGCATTATCCTGTATCCCGGGTATCGGCTCGGTACTTGCCAGAAATCTGCTTAGTTATTGCGGCGATGCCGAAGAAGTGTTTAAAGCAAAAACCAGGCATCTAGCTCATGTTCAGGGGGTAGGGCCAAAAACTTTGGAGTTTTTAAAAGAACATACTGCTTTAAAACGGGCTGAACAGGAAATCAAATTTATCGAAAAATTTAAAATAAAAGCTCTGTTTCTTACGGATGATGCTTACCCGAAACGGCTTAAAAATTGTGCAGATGCGCCCATAATAGTATATTTTAAAGGAAGCACAGATCTGAATGCCGGCAAGGTAGTCAGTATTGTAGGTACCAGAAATGCAACAGATTATGGAAAAGAAATTTGCAGAACGCTGATAGAGGATCTGAAGGTTCATAAGCCATTGATTATTAGCGGACTGGCTTACGGTATTGATGGGGCTGCACATAAAGAAGCCCTTAAAAATGAAATTCCGAATGTGGCAGTTCTTGCACATGGTCTGGATCGTATTTATCCGGCACAACACCGGGGAATGGCCGAAAAGATACTGGATTGCGGTGGACTGATTACGGAATTTATGTCGGGTACAATTCCCGACCGGGAGAATTTTCCTAAACGAAATCGGATCATCGCCGGTTTGTCCGACCTGACCATTGTAGTAGAGGCAAACATCAAAGGAGGGGCTTTAATTACCGCCGAACTGGCCAATTCCTATAACAGGGATGTATTTGCCTACCCGGGAAGGGTTAATGACGAGTTTAGTCAGGGATGTAATTTCCTGATTAAGACAAACAGAGCAAACCTGATGACCAAAGTAGCCGATTTGGAATACCTAATGGGATGGACCAGAGATCAGGTTTTAACTCTAAAACCTCAGCTTAGTCTGCCAATCAACCTGACAGATGATGAACGGATCATTGCAGATATACTTTATGCCAATGGAAGTCTTGGAATCGATGATCTCGCTAGTTTAAGCGGTTTTCAGCAAAGCAGGCTGGTCATGATCATTCTGGGTATGGAAATGCAGGGCAGTATCATTTCATTACCCGGTAAGGTTTATAAAATGACTTAATGCTCATTTTTCGGATAATCATAGAGAATCAATTCCCCGGTACCTTTGCTTATCATGTTCCAATTGTCAAAAGGGAATAGCATCAAAGCCATTCCACAGGTTGGAATATTGTAAATATCTACTCCGCAGAGTCTATTGACGAGATCAGTTATTGACGGATTATGGCCAAATATGGCCACAAAATCTGCCTGATCATCTATTTTGTTAATAGAATCGAGCAGGGTATTGGTAAGTGCATCGTATAATACCTCATCCTTTATAATTTCTGAATGTGCTATTCCAAATACGTCGGCAAAATACCGGGCAGTTGAAATAGCGCGCAATGCCGGACTGCTGTACAATTTTTGAGGGTGTAAATTTTTTCCTTTTAGTCTTTCAGCCATTTCATGAGCATTTCTTTCACCGCGGTTACTCAAGGCTCTTTTAAAATCCGGTTTTTTAAAGTCGGCTTCTTCTGCTTTTGCGTGTCGAATAATCAGTAATTGTTTAGGCATTGCATTCTTTGATAATTTGATTTAAATCGATAAGATTCATGCAGTTAAAATGCACTTTTGGGCAAGTGTTAAATCCAATTTTTGAGCATGGACGGCAGCTTAAATTATCTACCTGAATGATGCATGAATGATCTGTTTTGTATGGATACATTCCAAATTCAGGTACTGTATTGCCCCAAACAGATACAATTGGCTTGTTGAAGGCCGCTGCAATATGCATCAGTCCGGTATCATGGCTTATAACTTTCTCAGCATGGCTGATAAGAAATGCAGATTCGTCAAGTTTAAACCTGCCACAGCCATTAAATACCAGAAGGCCTGCCGCATGTGTAATTTCTTCAGCACGATCTTTGTCTTCAGGCCCTCCAAGTAACACTAAAGGTCCTTTGATCTTGCTGCATAGTTCAATCAATTTTTCCACCGGCAGCCGTTTTGTTGCATGCTGGGCACCTATTACAATTGCTATAAACTTCTGGTGTGAAGCTGGTAGAAGTTCATTCAGGTCATAGTTCTTCAGAAAAAAATAATCAAGTCCTTTGGAATCGTTCTTTACACCTAGAAATTCGACGGTTTGAAGATATCGGTCAACAATATGAACAGGGGGGAGGGCATTCATTTTAAAATTGACTAAAAGCCACTTTTGACGGTTTAATTTATCAAAAGAGCTTGAACTTACACCCAATTTGGTCTTGATCCATAATGTCCTCAGGTTATGATGCAGATCAATTATATAGTCAAAGTGTTCATTTTTTAGTTCTGATATACAATCTGACAGGGAATTTTCAAGGTAATGGATTTTATCAAGGTGTGGATTGCCTGCTAATACAGTTTCATATGACTTTTTAGTTAAATAATGCAGCTCAAGCCCTGCCAACTGCTCTTTCAGGCATCTCACAACCGGACTGGTGAGTACAATATCCCCAATTGAACTAAAGCGGATGATCAGTATTTTCAGTTTTTTGTCTTTCAAAGCTGCTGTTTCTTTTTTTTCTGTTCAAACAGAATACTGATCTGATCAAGAGTCATTGCATTCAGACAGTTTTCTTTGGCTAGCCCCCCCTTTCTTGCAACAAGAGTCCCGTATTTCATGTCATGAAACCCTTCCTTACGGTGAGCATCAGGATTTATCGACAAAAGTACACCTTTTGAAATTGCGTATTGATGCCATCTCCAGTCCAGATCGAGTCTGAGTGGATTGGCATTGATTTCAATGATTACCTGATTTTCAGCGCAGGCATCGATAACCTTTTTATGGTCAATTGGATACCCGCTTCGGCTGAGCAGCAATCTGCCGGTAGGATGCCCCAGAATTGTAGTATAGGGGTTTTCAATCGCTTTTATTAATCGCTCAGTAGCCTTTTCCTCATTCATATTTAAAATGGAATGTATGGATGCGACTACAAAATCGAAGCTGGACAGAACCTCATTTGAATAATCCAGGGAACCATCATATAATATATCAGATTCAATCCCTTTAAATATCCTGAACGGAGAAAGTTTTTTATTTAGTTCGTCAATTTCCCGTTGTTGTGCCGCAATTCTGGTTTCATTCAAACCATTGGCATAAAAAGCCGATTTCGAGTGATCACAAATCCCAAAATATTGCAGTTTTAAGTCATTTTTACAGAACAGAGCCATTTCCTCCAATGTATGGATTCCATCACTCCAGGTACTATGGTTATGCAGGCTTCCACGAAGGTCGGAATATTGGATAAGTTGAGGTAAGGAATTGGCTTCTGCAAGTTTAAATTCATTATTCCCTTCCCGTAATTCCGGTTCGATGAAGGGGAGCCCGGCCAGTTCATAGATTTGCGATTCTGACTTACCGACCCAATCAGCTCCCTGGAGCATTGCTTTCAGAGTTTCCACATGCTCCTCATTCCCGGTTTTGGAGATTAATTCCCATCCCAGCTCAGCATTTTTCACAAAATTTAATTTAATTTTGATGCCCTGTTCGGTCTCAGCAATTATTTGATTGTTAATAACTTCCAGGCCTTTAAAATTCCAGCTTTCAAGTTTATTTAAGCTGATATTATCAAGTTCTTTTACCAATAGAAGGTCAATGCTATCAATGATCTCAGATTTTCTGCGGTATTGTCCTGTCAGGAAAGCGAATTCAGGTTGAATTTCTGATATTAACCGTTCCAGGATAGCTTCAGCAATACTTTCAACCTGTGCATAGAGAAAGCGGCCACTACTGGCCATTATAAATTCGATGCTTTTCTTTATTTCTTCCTGAGTCTTGAGTCCGAATCCCTTTGCTTCAATCAGGCGATTTTCATTACAGGCATAATACAATTCCCCAACGTTTTCAATTCCAAGATCCTTCCAGATTACCCTGATTTTTTTGGGCCCAAGACCTTTGATTTTCATCATTTCCACTATTCCGGGTGTGGTTCGCATCAGCAGATCAGAGAGATCCGCTATGGCGTTTGAATGTACGAGCTCCCAAATTTTGGATGCAATACTTTTACCAAGACCATCAACCTGTTCTATTTCATCCAGTGTTTTGTCTGCTATGGGATAAGGAAGTTTATCAACTTTAAACGCGGCATTTGCTATTGATCTGACCTTGAAGGGATTTTCATCATGAAGTTCCATCAATTGACTTAAAAGTCTTAAAGTCCGGGCAATTGTTTTGTTTTCCATAAAGCTATTAGCTCAAAAATAAACAACCCTTCCCTGAAAAGGGAAGGGTTTGATATTTTTTAAAGAGATTTTGTTTTCGATAGATTTATTTCACCTGTATATTATAGGGTATACGAGCCTGAACCCCGGAAAGCTTAATCGCTGCCTTCATTTGCTCATAATAAATATACTGATCACCTAATTCCTGCTTCATAAAATAGGTCTTGATTTTATCACCGGTATTTTCAAAAAGCGATTTGAGAGGGTCAACCTGGTCAGGATAGCTGACGAGCTTGAAATCTTTTAAGTTCGCTTTTCTTGCTGCCGAAGCTATAGCGTCATCTATATTTCCAAGTCGGTCAACCAGGCCATTTTGCAAAGCTTCAGTACCACTCCATACTCTTCCCTGTCCGATACTATCAATATAAGCCTGTGATTTTTTACGGCCATCAGCCACCTTCTGTGTGAAAGTACTGTAAACTTTATTTACTTCCTGCTGAATAATCATTTTCTCTGCGTCTGTCATAGGGCGGCTTACTGTACCAAGATCAGCAAATTTGCCGGTTTTAACGCCGTCAAAAGTGATTCCCAACTTGTTTTTAAAGAAATTCTGCATATTGGGAATGATACCAAAAACCCCAATTGAGCCTGTAATTGTATTGGGCTGTGCAAAAATTGAATCAGCTGCACAGGCAATATAATAACCACCGGAGGCTGCAACATCACCCATAGAAACAATAACAGGTTTCGTTTTTTTAGTCAGAACCATTTCACGCCAAATAACATCCGAAGCCAGGGCACTGCCTCCGGGAGAGTTTACCCTGAGTACAATAGCCTTAACTTTATCATCCATGCGGGCTTTTCGGATAGCCCTTGAAATTCTATCGGAACCAATAGATTCATCATTTCCTTCTCCACTGATAATATCTCCATTGGCATAAATAAGGGCAATACGATCAGAGGATGGTGCTTTCTTTTCATTTGGAGCTGGAGCATATTCTTCAATACTTACCGATTTCAGGTCTTTTTTCTTGGCGGTTCCGGTACGCGTTTTTAGTTCTTCAAGAACCTCATCTTTGTATTTAAGGCCATCAATCATCTTGTATACCAGGGCATCTTTTGGATTTCTGACCTTGGCGCTGTCTGCGAGAGAAAAAAGTGTACTTTTTGGAATTTTTCTGCTTTTCGATATTTCAGTAAGGAAGTGATCATACATTGATCCCAAAAACGATGTTACCTGCTGCCGGTTTGGCTCACTCATTTTATCGAGAATGAATGGTTCAACAGCGCTCTTATAGGTTCCAACTTTAATGATCTGTGCTTCAATTTCAAGTTTTTCTAGTGAACCCTTAAAAAACAAAAGTTCTGAACTTAGGCCTCTGAAATCGATCATGCCTTCAGGGTTCAGGTAAACTTTATCGGCTACAGAAGCCAGGTAATATGCCCCCTGAGTATAAACCTCACTATAAGCTAAGATGAATTTTCCGCTCTTTTTGAAATCAATCAAAGCATTTCTGATCTCTTCAATTGTTGCAAAACCTGCGGATAAGGACGATACATCCAGATAAATGCCTTCAATATGATTGTCTTCCTTTGCCTCTTTCAGGCCCAGCAGTATCTCGTTAAGCCCTATTCTTTTTTTATTGTCAAATCCCATCAGACTAAATTCAGAAAATGGATTCTTATCAGTCCGTTCTTTAATCGGGTAGTCCAGACTGACATGCATAATGCTGTTAGAAGTTGGACTCACCTTACCATCTCCACCTGCGGATGAAATCATACCTACAATCAAAGCAATGAGTAGGATGAAAACAAAGAAAAATGACAAGATGAATCCTATCATGGAGGCAAAAACAAATTTGAAAAACTCTTTCATATTCAGAAACAAATATATTATCTATGCAAGTATACTAATTTACAGATTCAGTATTTGGCAAATTGTTACATGGAATTACCTAATTAGATGCATATCACCTATTTATTACTTGGAAGTAATCTTGGTAACAGGAGAAAATATATCTCAACGGCTATTTCTGAAATAGGGACAAAGCTGGGAACCATCGTGAAGAGTTCATCGCTCTATCAAACGGCCTCATGGGGAAAGCAGGATCAGCCTGACTTTTTAAATCAGGTTATTGAACTTAAGACAAACCTTAAACCGCAGGATTTATTGTCAGGAATACTGGGTATAGAGGCTGATTTGGGTCGTAAGCGACTTGAAAAATGGGGCTCCAGAGTTATTGATATCGATATTTTGCTTTATGGGGATCAGGTAATTAATGAACCCGAATTGAGTATCCCTCATCCTTACTTAGCAGTCAGACGGTTTTGCCTGATGCCATTATGTGAGATTGCTCCTGAATTTATTCATCCCCTGTTAAATAAAAATATTCAGGAATTGCTACATGCATTGTCTGATGATTTATTTGTAAAAAAGTTATCTTAGATAAAGTAATGTTAACTATAGCTTAAAGATTAAAAATGGATAATTCCGGTTTCAAGGTTGATTTATCATACCTAAAAGATGTTGCTAGTGGCAGCGATGAATTTATAATTGACATGATTGATCTGTTCCTTAATCAAACCCCCGATTATTTTGAGCAGCTTGAGCAATTTATTGCAGAAGAAAACTGGACCAAAGTGGCCGATATAGCGCATAAAATTAAGCCAACCCTGGCATTTATGGGGGTCGACTCCGCAAGGGAAAAAATGGCCGAAATTGAGCAGAATGCCCGCGATATTAAGAATCTTGGGACAATATCCCCTGCATTTCAAATACTGAAGGAAATGTCTGTGGAGCTATACAAACAATTAGATGAAGTAAAAGCCAGTCTACAGAATCCTACTTAATATTATTCCAATAGAGTTTAAGACTAATATTTCTGAGATAGATTTTTGCCTGACGATCTGAACTGAATCAAGGATATTAGAAAATATATTATAATAATTATCGGAACTGCTTCAAATTTTAAAAACCATAGAAGTAGTATTGAAGAAAAAATCAGAATATAACGAAGCAAGTTATCCTTAAACTTTAATGATTTAAATTTCAGGGAAATTAATGGAACTTCTGCGATCAGCAGCAAGCTCATGGACAGGCTGAATATCATCAGAAACCATTGATTTAGGATAAAATCAGCAAAAAACGGGTTGTTTTCAGCAATAATCAGAGGGAAAGAAGCAATTAATAGTGCATTTGCCGGAGTAGGAAGGCCGATGAAATTCTCGGATTGCCGGGTGTCTAAATTAAATTTTGCCAGTCTTAAAGCTGAAAAGACAGTAATGATGAAAGCCGAAAAGCTTAACCATGTGCCTCCAAATTCTGGCTGCGGAGAAATGGCAAATAAATGGTAGACAATTACTGCCGGTAAAACCCCGAAACTCACCATATCGGCAAGTGAATCCAATTCCTTACCGATCTCTGAATAGGCATTTAATAGTCTGGCCAGCATGCCGTCAAAAAAATCAAAAATTGCTGCAATTACTATTGCATAGGATGCCCAGATCAGATTTCCCTGAAAGGCAAAAACAATCCCCATGCAGCCGCTGAACAGATTCAGACAAGTTACAAAATTTGGAATATGCTTCTTCATCAGAAATTAGTTGAGTTCAACCCGATGCGTTTAATCCAAAAGTATGAACAAGATATTTTCAGATCAGGAGTTCATTGATATCAGGAATTCCTCATTTGTTTTAGTACCACGCATTTGTGATTGTAAAAACTCCATCGATTCCTGAGAATTCATGTCGGCAAGGTGATTACGCAAGATCCATATCCTTTGTAGTGTATCTTTATCAAGTAGCAAATCATCACGACGTGTACTCGAAGCGGTCAGGTCTATTGCAGGGAAAATACGCTTGTTAGATAGTTTTCTATCTAACTGTAGTTCCATATTACCTGTTCCTTTAAACTCTTCAAAGATTACTTCGTCCATTTTTGAACCGGTCTCAGTAAGAGCCGTTGCAAGGATAGTTAAAGAACCTCCATCCTCTATATTTCTTGCTGCCCCAAAAAAGCGCTTTGGTTTATGTAAAGCATTGGCATCCACTCCACCGGATAATATTTTACCCGAGGCAGGTGCAACAGTATTGTATGCCCTTGCCAGACGGGTAATGGAATCGAGCAGGATAACCACATCATGTCCGCATTCAACCATACGCTTCGCTTTTTCAAGTACGATGTTAGCGATCTTAACATGGCGTTCCGCTGGTTCGTCGAAGGTAGAAGAAACTACCTCAGCCCGAACACTTCTGGCCATATCGGTCACCTCTTCCGGACGTTCATCGATCAGTAAAATAATCAGATAAACCTCAGGATGGTTTTTAGCAATGGCATTAGCCACGTCCTTAAGGAGCATGGTTTTACCGGTTTTAGGTTGCGCTACTATGAGTCCACGTTGTCCTTTACCTATGGGGGTAAATAAATCGATGATGCGGGTGGAGTGATTTGCGGTATCTACGAACAGGTTTAGTTTTTCAGTTGGAAATAATGGGGTAAGATAATCGAATGGCACCCTGTCGCGGACCTCTGCCGGAATACGGCCGTTAATGGCTTCAACCCTGACTAAGGGAAAATATTTTTCACCTTCTTTTGGTGGTCGGATGCTGCCTCTCACAGTATCCCCTGTTTTAAGTCCGAAAAGCTTTATTTGTGATTGGGAAACGTAAATATCATCAGGTGATGACAGGTAGTTATAATCTGATGACCTTAAAAAGCCATAGCCATCAGGCATAATCTCTAAAATCCCTTCATTGACAATAACATTATCAAAATCCAAATTGATTACAGGTGCTTCCTGTGTTCTTGGATTTTGATTTTGGTTTTGCCTGCGTTCAAATTTTCTTGGCTCTGGCTGATCTGCAGGTTTTACTTCCACTGCTTCAACGGGGATTTCCGAATCATTTACATTTTGAACCGGATCTATTGCCGGTATTTCATCATCCTCCGGAAAATCAAAAGTGCGGGTGTTATCCAGGGGCACTTCCTTGTGTTGTTTACTTTCAGCAACAGGTTTTGTGCTGCGAAGCCGTTTCCGGGGCCTCGCACCTGATTCAGATGAATCTGCTGTTTCAGCACCCACAGAAACTGATTCCTCAGTTTCAGAAGCAGGGGAGGGTTCTGCAAATTGAAGAATCTTGGATATCAGATCCTGTTTACGTAAGGTATCAGTATCCTGAACACCGAGGGTTTGAGCAATTTCACGCAGCTCAGAAACGAGCTTATCGTTCAATTTATTACTATCCAGCATTAAATTTGGTTTATATATTTTGGGATTTTAGTTCAATATATTTATCCTGGAAATAGACGACACATGTATTCTAGCAAAAGAAATGATTTGAGAGAACTTTGTGATTTCCTGAATTCAGGGATAAAATGAGATTATGACACAATTCTATGCAATAAAATGTAATAAAACAAAATTTTAATTTTTTTTTTAATGCGCTGAGCTCATCTTTAAGTAATTTCGCTCAAATTTCGCAGAAAATAATGAATAGAGAGCAGTTAATTGAACAGATAAAAATTAAGAAATCTTTCCTTTGTATTGGTCTGGATACCGATATAACACTCATACCAAAGTTTTTACTTGACTATGATGATCCTGTTCTGGAATTTAATAAGCAGATCATTGAAGCCACACATGATCTTTGCGTCGCCTATAAGCCAAACAGTGCATTCTATGAAAGCAGAGGAGTGCCTGGCTGGCAAAGTTTAATCGGGACCTCTAAACATATACCTGGTACCTGCCTGGGGATCATAGATGCGAAACGGGGTGATATTGGAAACACATCTTCCATGTATGCCAAAGCATTTTTTGACCCCGAATCTTCAGGGATGAATTTTGATGCAATCACTATTGCACCTTATATGGGAAGTGATTCAGTAAAACCATTCCTTGAATTTCAGGATAAATGGGTCATTTTGTTGGCATTGACATCCAATGAAGGCGGAAAGGACTTTCAGTTTATAGAAACCGGAAACGGTCGTTTGTTTGAAAATGTGATTCAACGAGCAAATACCTGGGCGGGAAACGAGCGCATGATGTATGTAGTAGGTGCCACCCGTGGGGAAGAATTTTTAAATATCCGCAAATATGCACCTGATCACTTTCTACTGGTTCCCGGAGTGGGAGCGCAGGGGGGAAGCTTAAAGGATGTATGTAAATATGGTTTATCTAAAAGCTGTGGATTGCTTGTAAATTCCTCAAGATCAATAATTTATGCTTCATCAGGTCAGGATTTCGCCGAACGGGCAAGGGATGAAGCGAAGAAACTTCAATCTGAGATGGAAATATTGCTGGAGGGTATTGGGTTTTAATTTGGGAATATGCAACTCATTGTCAGAATTAGGATTTAAGGATTCAAGGATTTTAGGATTAAGGTGATTGCCTTGATTACTATGATTTATAAAATCCTACCCATCCTAAAATCCTAATAATCTTAATCCAGATAATTTAGATAAGTCACCTATTTCTTTAACCAACCGTTTAAACAATCTTTAATACCGTTTAATCATATTTTTTTAGTGCCGGAATTATTTTCGGCAAATTAAAGCATGATTCAGAATGAAGATTTGCTGCATTATATCTGGCAATTCCGGCTTTATCATGTGCCGGATCTTAAAAGCACCACAGGCGAAAGCCTGGAGATTATCCGGCCTGGCCAGCATAACCACCATGCGGGCCCTGATTTCTCCAATGCAAAAATCCGGATCGGAGATACTTTATGGGCCGGCAACGTTGAGATACATATTAATTCTTCCGATTGGTACCGGCATCAGCATCAGCTCGACCGGTCCTATGACAATGTAATTTTGCATGTGGTGGCTCATCATGACCAAAGCATTTTCAGGACTGATGGAACAGAAATCACTGTTTTGGAGATCGGCAACCTGATTCCTGAACATATTGCTCAAAATTATGAGGAACTAATGTCCGGATTGAACTGGATTCCCTGTGAAAAGAAAATAAAATTTGTGGATGAGCTATATATAAATACTTGTCTTACAAGGGTTCTGATAGAGCGTCTGGAGGCAAAAAGCGAACTGATAGATCTGCTGCTTACTGAGCTGAAGGGCAGCTGGGACGATGCCTTTTATATCATGCTTGCCAGGAATTTCGGCTTTAAAACCAATGCCTTGCCCTTTGAGATGCTCGCCCGGTCCCTGCCTCAGTCTTTACTTGCCCGATATAAAGACCATCCATTTCAGATTGAGGCCCTTATCTTCGGACAAGCAGGCTTTCTGAATACTAAACCAAAAGATCAATATCCGCAATTACTCAGAAAGGAATATCGCTTTTTGTGTAAAAAGCATGAAATGAAGCCATTGGATAGGTATTTATGGAAATACATGCGTTTAAGACCCCGTAATTTCCCATCACTACGGCTCGCTCAGTTTGCGGCTCTGATTATCCGTTCAAACCATCTTTTCTCTAAAATAATTGAAGAAAAGGAGATTGGTTTAATCGCTGCAAGATTTAATAAGCTTAGCTTGAATGAGTACTGGAACACACATTATCGCTTTGATCAGGAATGTAAATATTCTGCTTTATCTATCGGAGAAGAGACCATTAATAATATTCTGATTAATACAATTTCAGTATTTTTGTTCGCATTTGGTGTCAGAACGGGAAGTGAAATTCACAGGGAAAGAGGTATTATGCTGCTTGAAAGCCTCAAGCCTGAACGAAATGCAATTATCAGAAGATTTAATAAGATTGGGGTAAATTCCTGTAACTCTGCTTTAAGCCAGGCACTTATACAATTAAAAAAATCATATTGTGATCAAAAGAAATGCTTATCTTGCGGGATTGGAATCAAATTTTTGAACAAGTAAAATGTTTCAGCAGTTTCTTACATTTTTTGAAAAACGTTCGTTTGGGGTATGTACCTATCTGGGAGAGCGGTTTAATATATCCATTTCCAAGATCCGTCTATTTTTTATTTACTCTTCATTTCTGGCCGTTGGCTTTCCCCTGATATTCTATATTTTTGCCGCCATTGTTTTGGATGTGAGGCATTATATCAAGCGGATCAGGGCAAGTAGTGTTTGGGATTTTTGACCCCGGATCAAGTCCGGGGTGACATTGGATCAAGCCCTTGGTGTCAATATTCACTAAAACTTAATATTCCCTCTTAATTCCCCAGATCCTACGGTTGAACTGTGAATATTTACATACCATTTTCCGGCCAGTAACTGGGCCTCCTGAGCATCGGTAAGGGCGACTGTCATTCCACTCAATGTGCCGCTGCTGCCTGTTGAAAACCCGGTGATACCGATGGCAACACCAGAACTGACCGTATCACTGCCGGTATCAGAACCATGAAAATGCATGTTTGTTGTTGTTGCAGACGCATTTCCTAATTGCCAGGTAATTTTGTAAGTGATCATTTTCATTGTCGGATCGTAAGAGATCTCCGCGGTGCCTGTCCCTGTAGTATTTACTGCGGGAACTTCCTGAGCACCACTTAATGTAACGTTAGCCTTTTTAATCAGGCTGACAGGTTCCTCGGCTTCATCTTTTTTGCAGCCTGAAAGTGCAATTACAGACAGCAAAATAAGTGAAATTGACTTAATGGAACCAATGAGTAGGGACTTTTTCATAAGTTATTTGTTTAGTTTTAAGTACCTACGCAAATAAAATCCGTTTGGTTGTTTTAAGGAAAGAAAAAAGATTGCTGTCAGGAAAGAATCTTTGCAATTTCAATAAAACCCTTTTCATGAGCTTTGTCGGCAGCAGTTTTACCGTCTTCCATTTTAGCATCAACAATAGCACCGGCCTCCAGTAATACAATGAGAAGTTCGATGTTGCCGTTATGGGCGGCTGAATGAAGGGGGGTTGCTCCCGATTTTTGTACCACATTGATATCAGCACCGGCTTCAAGCAGCATTTTTGCAATCATGGTATAATTTGAAGCCACAGCAGAGTGGATAGGGTATACACTAAACCCGTTTTTTGAAGGGATATTTGGATCAGCACCAGCCAGAAGCAGTGCTCTAATCACATCTTCGTTTCCAAAATAGGCAGCCAGACTAAGGGGGGTAAATCCATCATCAGAAAATTCATGAACCAGACCAGGATTTTCTGCGACAAGCTTTGTAATATGATCGTTCTTCCCTAAGGCAGCAGCCTCAAAAATGCTGATTTCAGGAACATGTTTGAGGATAATATCAGCCAATTCAGGCTTTTTGTAATAACAACAGAGCAATAAAGGGGAAATCTGCTGACTTGTTTTTTGAATGGCAAGTTTCGGATTAGAGTTTAACAGTGCATATAATTCGATCGCATTGCCTGTTGCAATGTATTCCTCCAATAAATCCTGATCCATTTTATAAGGTATTAAATGAACTAAACATCTGTTTATCAATAATAAGAAAATTAAATAAAAAATGCAGCAGATTTAGGCTATCTCAGATATTCTTTATAACATTATATTTGTCAATATTTAACAAAAGTTCGAATGCCCTTATTAAAAGGAAACCAATTCAGGAATACCAATTCTTTTCGCGACGAGCCAAAGTCAAAGCCTTCCTCCAGGCAGCGGGTTCCGAAAGAAACGACAGAGGATCTGCCGAAGTTCAAATTGAATGACGACCGGGCAATAAAGATTATCGGCCTGTTTTTTCTGATTGTTTCACTTTATTTCATGGTGGCCTTTACTTCCTATCTTTTTACATGGCAGGATGATCAAAGTTATGTGATCGATGCCAATGGCGGCTGGAGTAATTTGATGAAAACCCAGCAGGAATTGACGGAAATGGGACTTAACCAACCCGCAGTTCAAAATTGGCTTGGTAAATTAGGTGCCCTCTTATCCCATCAGTTCATATATGAGTGGTTTGGTGTCGCCTCCTTCCTGTTTATCGCTGTCTTTTTTATTATTGGATACCGTATGTTATTTAAAATCAAGGTTTTATCCATATCAAAAACGCTTGCTTATTCCTTTTTTCTGTTGATTTTTACTTCCCTGAGTCTGGCATTTTTTCATGCTTTCATCAGTGACTACCCTCATTTTTTGGAAGGTGAGTTCGGGTTCTGGACCAATCGCTTGCTTCAAGCCCAGATTGGAGATGCCGGTACGGCCGGTTTGCTGGCATTTGCAGGTTTAAGTGTTTTGATCATTGCTTATAACATCGATTTTAAACTGCCCGAGCGTAGTGCTAAACCTAAATATATTGTCCCAGAAACCAGCGATGAAGTTGAACTGGAGGATGAGGTTTTGTATCCCCCTGTAGAATTTAATTTACCAAATCGCCCCGGACAGGAAATAAGCAACGGAAATACCCAAAAGCTAAGTCAGAATCTGCCGCCAATTGAAATTCCTGAGCGGACTGAACCTGAGGAACATAGACCTGTAGTTCTTAGTCCGGCGAAAAATGTACCTTTCGAAACCTCCCAGGCAGTATCCAATGAACTGAATGAATCACCACCGCTTATTATCGAGAAAACAGAGGAGGAGAAGAAATCGACTGAGCTTGTTGAGCAGTTCGGGATGTATGATCCAACTCTGGACCTGTCAAGCTATAAGTACCCGACATTAGATCTTCTCGAAAATCATGGTTCCAATAAAATTGCAGTTAATTCTGAAGAACTTGAAGCCAATAAGAATAAAATAGTTGAGACTCTTAACCATTATAATATAGAGATCGATAAGATTAAGGCAACGATCGGTCCGACCGTGACCCTGTATGAGATCATTCCTGCTCCGGGTGTCAGGATCTCGAAGATTAAAAACCTGGAAGACGATATTGCCCTCAGCCTTGCAGCACTGGGTATCCGTATTATTGCCCCAATGCCCGGAAAGGGGACAATTGGTATTGAGGTTCCGAATCAGAACCCTGAAATGGTATCGATGCGTTCGGTACTTGCAACAGAGAAGTTCCAGAATACGACAATGGATTTGCCTATTGCCCTTGGGAAAACGATTTCAAATGAGGTTTATATTGCCGATCTGTCAAAAATGCCACATTTGCTGGTCGCCGGTGCTACCGGACAGGGGAAATCGGTTGGTATCAATGCAATATTGATCTCATTACTCTATAAAAAACACCCATCACAATTAAAGTTTGTGCTGGTCGATCCCAAAAAAGTTGAATTAACCCTCTTCAGGAAGATCGAAAGGCATTTCCTTGCCAAATTGCCGGGCGAAGCAGATGCGATCATAACTGATACCAAAAAAGTGATCACCACCTTAAATTCTTTGTGTATTGAAATGGATCTGCGTTATGACCTGCTGAAAAATGGACATGTACGCAATCTGAAGGAGTATAATCAGAAATTTATCAGCAGGAAGCTTAATCCTAATGAAGGCCATCGTTTTTTGCCTTTTATCGTTTTGATCATTGATGAGTTTGCCGATCTGATGATGACGGCTGGTAAGGAAGTTGAGACACCGATTGCGAGGATCGCGCAATTGGCCCGTGCGGTGGGTATCCACCTTGTAATTGCAACGCAGCGTCCATCAGTAAACATTATTACCGGAACAATCAAAGCGAATTTCCCTGCCCGTCTGGCATTCAGAGTACTCTCTAAAATTGACTCAAGAACTATCCTTGACAGTGGTGGTGCTGATCAGTTGATAGGCCGCGGTGACATGCTTTTATCCACCGGAAGTGACCTGATCAGGATACAATGTGCCTTTGTGGATACTCCGGAGGTCGAAAAAGTGTCTGAATTTATCGGTTCACAGCGCGGATACCCCTCTGCCTGGATGCTGCCAGAATACCTGGATGAGAACGCGGATTCTGCGGCAAAAGACTTTGATGCTTCCGACCGCGATCCTATGTTTGAAGAAGCTGCAAGGCTGATTGTGATGCATCAGCAAGGTTCTACCTCTTTAATCCAGCGAAAGTTGAAATTAGGGTATAACAGGGCAGGCCGCATTATTGATCAACTGGAGTCCGCTCATATTGTCGGACCATTTGAAGGGAGCAAGGCCAGGGAAGTTCTGATACCTGACGAATATTCTTTGGAACAGTTCTTGAATACATTGGATAAGAATGATTAATTAAAGATAAAATCAAATGAAGAAGTTATTTATAGCAGCCTTTCTTGTTTTAGGTTCAGGAATAAGTGTAATGGCGCAGAGCGAAGTAAAAGCAAAGGCAATTTTGGCAGAAGTTTCCAAAAAGTACCGCAGTTATGACGTGATCAAGACTGAATTTTCATACACCCTTGAAAATCCGGAAGCAAAGATCAAAGAAACCCAGAGCGGAACATTATTTGTGAAATCGAAGCTAAATAAGTATAAAGTTATATTGAAAGGTCAGGAACTGATTAGTGATGGTAAAAATCAGTGGACATACCTCAAAGCAGATAAAGAAGTTCAATTGAGTGAGGTAGACAATTCGGCAGATGCATTAAATCCTGCAAAATTATTCACGATCTATGAAAAGGGTTTCAAATCCCTGTATACGAATGATACTAAAGTGAACGGAAAAATAGTGCATAACATTGATTTGAGTCCGACAGATACCAAACGTAGTTTTTTTAAAGTAAAACTGCAGATTGATAAATTGAATAAGCAAATTGTAAATGCGGTAATTTATGACAAAAATGGTAACCGGTATACGTATACCATCAGGACATTTACACCGAATATTAAGGTGCCTGAGTCTACATTTGCATTTGATTCTAAGCTATATCCGGGCGTAGAAGTAGTGGATCTGAGATAAGGATCATAAATATTTTTTAAAGGCTTCAATCACTTAGTGTTTGAAGCCTTTTTTGTTATTTTTGAAATGCAATGACCTTAAGCTATACCCAGCATACACTCGATAAGCTCGAAGCCCTGATCAAAACCCTTGGATTCAAGCTTCGCTATGAGAAAGGTAATTTTAAAACCGGTTCCTGTGTTCTGGAGAATGACCGGATAGTGATTGTGAATAAATTTTCAAATCTGGAAAGCAAAATCAACTCACTGGCTGAACTGCTTCAACGATCAGAGACCGACGAAAACCTGCTTGATGAAAAACAAAAAGCATTCCTTTACGTATTGAAACAGACAAAAATAGAGTTTTGAAGATCACATTTTTAGGAACAGGAACCTCCCAGGGCGTACCGGTCATAGCCTGTGATTGTGCGGTCTGTACCTCGAATAGCAAGCATGACAAGCGATTGAGAGTTTCAGTTCTGATTGAAGATCAGGGGAAAACACTGGTGATCGATGCAGGGCCTGATTTCCGTTACCAGATGCTCAGGGCAGGGGTGAGGCGACTGGATGCAATTCTGTTTACCCATGAACACAAAGATCATGTCGCCGGGCTCGATGATGTGCGCGCCTTCAATCATAAACAACAGTCAGAAATTGATATTTATGCCCATATCCGGGTTCAGGAGGCTTTGAGGAAGGAGTTTCATTATATATTCTCAGGCAATAACTATCCGGGTATACCCCGCTTAAGACTGAATACAATTGTAGAAAACCGGGCTTTCGATGTTTCAGGAATTTCTGTGATACCTATATCAGTTATGCATTTCAAATTGCCTGTTTTTGGTTTCCGGATAGGAGGCTTTACCTATATCACCGATGCGAATTCGATTTCAGAAGATGAAAAGTTGAAATTAAAAGGCACAAAGCTGCTGGTGATCAATGCCCTGCAAAAAACAAAGCATATTTCTCATTTCACTCTGGATGAAGCTTTGCAATTAGCTGCAGAGATTGGAGCTAAAAAAACCTATATCACCCACATCAGCCATAATATGGGCACTCATCGCGAAGTGTCAAAAGAACTGCCGGAAGGGGTTTATCTGGCGTATGATGGACTGGAGATGTCAATTGACAGTTGACAATTGAGAATTGAGAATGAATCCGCCACTAGAGATCGTCATCCCGATCCGTCCTTCGCGGAGAGGGATCTCCTGAAGATATTTTGAAATTTCAATTTAAAATTTACGTCCTCGTCGCTAGCCAGGTAACAGCCAACAGATAACTTATTTTAGTGCCCAGGAGCAGATTCGAACTGCCACACCCGTTAGGGCGCCACCCCCTCAAAGTGGTGCGTCTACCAATTTCGCCACCTGGGCATTTTGTTGTTATCAGTATTCAGTTTTCTGTTGCCAGATAAAGTTGTCTGTTTTCAGTTGCGAATTACTGATAACTGCTAACAGCTAACAGACAACTCATCACTCGTGCCCGAAGAGAGACTCGAACTCTCAAGGATTGTACTCCAACGGCTTCTGAGACCGCAACGTTTACCAATTTCGCCATCCGGGCATTCTTTTCTTTCCTTATTTTGTCCTGATTTCATCCTGATTTGTCAGTGAGCTGTCAGTGAGATTTCAGTGAATAGATAGTGAAAGTGTGTGCAAATATATGTGTTTAGGTCATTATTTCTAATTATGTTTTATTTTTTGTCTACATCAATCCTTCATCCGCGAAACTAAAATATGCATCTCTTGTCAGGATTATATGATCTAGTACTGGAAGGTCTAAAAATTGCCCTGCTGCTTTCAATTTCTTTGTAAGCTCTATATCTGCTTGACTAGGTCTTAAATTTGAACTTGGATGGTTGTGCGCTAAGATTATCGAAGCAGCATTACATTTAAGAGCTGTTACATAGATGACTTTGGGATCACAGATCGTGCCTGCTGTTCCACCTACTGAGATAGGTACGATTCCCAAAACCCGATGTGCTCGATTCAAGAGTATGATTTTAAACTCTTCTATGAACTCGATTATCTCAAAATTCCAATTACTCTTGAGTACCTGAAATGTTTCAATAGAGGAGCTAATTTTAGGTCTATCACTCGCTTTAACTGATTAAATCTCATTCGAAATCTAAGGGGATTATTCTGACCGACCATGATTATCATAGTGTTCTGGATATTGCCAATAGGCATTATTTATTAAGTGATGGCTATCTCAGATCAATATCGGGAAGAACTGATTTGGTTAGGTTGGGGTATTTGAATCGTTAGAGATTGCTGTTATTTAAACGAGGTACATATTACCCCATCTGACAATGTCTTCATTGGTCTGTAATACTGGTATTTATTGTGTTGGCAGGGCTTATATTTCTCGGTTGGTGGTTAAAACGATGGGTAATGTAATGATTGGGCGGGTAAATTAGTTGGCGGGTTTGGGTTGCTTGTTTATTAACTTCTAGTGACTCTAAGGACAAATGGGACCTATTGCCGATTCAGTGTCCCAACTTGTCATTTTTGTCCTTATTTCTTAATTCGATTCTAGCCTTAGTCATTCTTTCCCTTAAGCCGCCTTCCTTTAAAAAAGACTGTTCTAATGATTTGATCTGCTTGTTTAGTAAATAACTCACAAGCCTTATCAGGCCTATCATCACATTGGCACAAATTTCCGGGTTTTCATTTTCAATCCCTTTTTTGAAGGTTTCATAGTTTGGGTTTGGTATTTTGTTCAGTTCCCTGAGCCTTGCAACATACTTATGTTCTTTATCCCATATTTCCTGTTTATTGCTTCTTAAATAATCTTCATAATCTATTCTCAGTTCCTCCAAAGAAGCTCTGGCGACATTGGTTAACTTTATTTCCATTTCTTTTGAGGTTCCGGAAGCCATGCTGGCCTCTACTATATTTTGTTTACCGCTTCGGGCTGCCTGCACCATCTGATCGATGGTACGGTCGTATCTGGTAAAAAATCGTTTGGTAAAATATATTGTACCATCATATATAATTTCCGATTTCTGATAAGTGATCAGGTTGCGGTAACCACCGTGTTTGGGGATGAAGCCTTCATTATTGTTATCTTCTGCTTCCATATTACTCAAATTAATTAGGGACTTAATCGAAATTAGAGCCGTCGCATGAGTCCCTATTGTCCTAAAAATACCTGTTTATAGAGGGTAATGGCAAATATTGGGGTATGATTTAGTAAACGGTAGGTTTGAGGGTGGGGAAAGGTGAAATGGTTCTTTGTGTAGTTGGAAGATAATTGTTTAATCAAGCTTAAGTTTTTGCCTATTAAGCCGGCCTTCTTATCAAATCATAATCATATTCCCCTGTCCAAATTCCCATAAAAAAATTAACTTTGCAATTCTAATACAGGCACCCAAAGAAAACGTTCAATGATCCATTTTTTTGTCTCCCCAATTAACAAAGTTTTTGCTGTTCAAACCTCTGCTGAGATCGCTCAGGAAGATATAAAAAAAATAAACTGGCTCTTTGGGGAAGCGCATAAATCTAATCAAATGGTCATGCCGGGCTATCATGTTGGTCCGAGGGCTGCGATGATCACTCCATGGAGTACAAATGCGGTCGAGATCACTCAGAACATGGGTATTTCAGGTATTATACGCATCGAGGAATTTGAAAAGGTTCCTGCAGATTTTAATGCCTTTGATCCGATGCTTTCTCAAAAATATACAGAACTGAATCAGGAGATCTATACAATTCATATTAAGCCTGAGCCTATTCTGGAGATCAGCGATATAGCGGCTTATAATCAATCCGAAGGCCTGGCTTTAAGCACTGAGGAAGTTGATTATCTGAATAATCTGGCGAAAAAGCTGGGAAGGAAATTAACAGATTCTGAAATTTTCGCCTTTTCACAGGCAAATTCAGAGCATTGCCGTCATAAGATCTTCAACGGTACTTTTCTGATTGATGGGGAAGAAAAACCGACTTCGTTATTCAAATTAATACGTAAAACATCTGAAACAAATCCCAATGATATTGTTTCGGCTTATAAAGATAATGTGGCCTTTGTAAAAGGTCCGAAGCTGGTGCAGTTTGCACCAAAAACTGCCGATAAGGCTGATTTCTATGAAGAAAAGGAATTTGATTCCGTTCTTTCCCTAAAAGCCGAAACTCATAATTTCCCAACTACTGTTGAGCCTTTTAATGGTGCAGCAACCGGTTCGGGAGGGGAGATCCGCGATCGTCTGGCCGGGGGGCAAGGTTCATTGCCGCTGGCAGGAACGGCTGTTTATATGACCGCGTATTCGCGTCCTGATTGTCATCAGGATGACAAACTGGGCCGAACCTGGGAGAATGCCATGACCGAACGCCCATGGCTCTACCAAACCCCTATGGATATCCTGATCAAAGCTTCCAATGGGGCTTCTGATTTTGGAAATAAATTCGGTCAGCCTTTAATTGCAGGTTCTGTATTGACTTTTGAGCATGAAGAAAACGGTCGTAAAACCGGCTATGATAAGGTGATTATGCAGGCAGGTGGGGTTGGATATGGCAAACTGGATCAGGCGATTAAACATACTCCAAAAGAAGGGGATAAGATTGTTATCCTTGGTGGGGAAAACTACCGCATTGGAATGGGTGGTGCTGCAGTTTCTTCTGCTGATACCGGTGCTTTTGGTTCAGGGATTGAATTGAATGCGATTCAGCGTTCCAATCCCGAGATGCAGAAACGTGCAGCCAATGCCATTCGTGCTTTTGTGGAAAGTGATCATAACCCGATCGTTTCCATTCACGATCATGGGGCAGGAGGGCATTTAAACTGTCTTTCTGAACTGGTAGAAGCTACCGGCGGACTTATTGATCTGGATAAATTGCCTGTTGGCGATCCTACCTTATCAGCAAAGGAAATTATTGGTAATGAATCACAGGAACGTATGGGTCTGGTGATAGGCCAAAAAGATATAGATACCTTAAAACGGGTTGCCGACCGTGAGCGCGCTCCGATGTATGAAGTAGGGGATGTGACTAATGATCATCGTTTTACCTTCGAGTCGAAATCTACTGGTTTAAAGCCAATGGATTATGCTTTGGAAGATTTCTTTGGAAGTTCTCCGAAAACCATCATGACTGATAAAACTGTTCAGCGGAATTATGCCGAACTTATTTACAATACTTCAGATATTCCGGCTTACCTCAATCAGGTATTGCAACTGGAAGCCGTTGCCTGTAAAGACTGGCTTACCAATAAAGTCGACCGTTGTGTGGGCGGCAAAGTGGCGAAACAGCAATGTGCTGGTCCGCTGCAATTGCCATTAAACAATGCAGGCGTAATGGCTCTTGACTTTAAAGGTAAGGAAGGTATTGCGACTTCCATCGGGCATTCACCGGTTGCTGCATTGGTTGATCCGGGTGCGGGTTCGCGGACTGCCATAGGGGAGGCACTCTCTAATTTGGTATGGGCTCCATTGAATAATGGTCTGGCTTCGGTTTCCCTTTCAGCGAACTGGATGTGGGCTTGTAAGAATGAAGGGGAAGATGCCCGTTTATACGAAGCAGTTAAAGCTTGTTCGGATTTTGCTATTGAACTGGGAATCAATATCCCGACAGGGAAAGACTCGCTGTCAATGAAACAGAAATACCCGAATGATGAGGTGATTGCCCCGGGAACTGTTATTATTTCGGCAGCCGGAAATTGCTCTAATATCACAAAGGTTGTAGAGCCGGTTCTTAAACGTAATAGCGGGAATATTTACTACCTCAACTTATCTCAGGATAGCTTCAAGCTGGGTGGCTCTTCATTTGCTCAGATCTTAAACAAAATTGGAACAGAAGTCCCGACAATTAAAGATTCAGCCTATTTCAAAAAGGCTTTTAATGTATTGCAGGACCTGATTAAAGATGGTAACATCAATGCCGGACATGATGTAGGCAGCGGTGGTTTGATCACTACTTTACTTGAGTTATGTTTTGCCGAGGTGAATCTGGGTGCTGATTATGATCTGAGCTCTTTAAATGAACAGGATACGGTAAAAGCATTCTTTAACGAGAATATCGCAGTAGTTTTCCAGGCAGATGAATCTGTGGAAGCTGTTTTTGCTCAGAACGGGATTGAGATCTTTAAAATAGGAAATGTTGCAATAGGCAATTCATTAAGCATTACGAACAACAGCGATTCATTCACGTTCAATGTGTCTGAAACAAGAGATACCTGGTACAAAACCTCATTCCTCTTAGATTCAAAACAATCGAAGAACGGAATGGCGCAGGAGCGTTATAACAATTATAAGAATCAGCCTTTGCAATTTACTTTCCCTGCAGATTTTAACGGTAAATTACCTGTCATTGCCAAAGGAGCAGCGAGACCTAAAGCAGCAATTATTCGTGAGAAGGGAAGTAATTCTGAACGCGAAATGGCGAATGCGATGTTCCTTGCCGGTTTTGATGTGAAGGATATCCACATGACCGATCTGATTTCGGGAAGGGAAAACTTGGAGGATATTCAGTTTATTGGAGCTGTCGGAGGATTCTCCAATTCGGATGTTTTGGGTTCGGCAAAAGGATGGGCAGGTGCATTTTTGTACAATGAAAAGGCTAATACCGTCCTGAATAACTTTTTTAAGCGTGATGATACTTTATCTGTGGGTATCTGTAATGGCTGCCAGTTATTTATGGAACTGGAATTGATTAATCCGGATCATGAAGTTCATGGAAAGTTGCATCACAATACTTCCCACAAGCATGAAAGCAGCTTTACATCCGTAAAGATCCAGAAAAACAATTCGGTGATGCTTTCTTCATTAGAAGGAGCTTTATTGGGTGTCTGGATCTCACATGGTGAAGGCAAATTCAATTTGCCTTATGCCGAAGACCAGTATAACATTGTCGCTAAATACGGCTATGAAAGCTATCCTGCAAACCCCAACGGTTCAGATTTCAATACGGCTATGATGTGTGATGCATCAGGAAGACATTTAGTAATGATGCCACATATTGAACGCTCTACCTTTCCCTGGAACTGGGCCAATTACCCTGATAGAGGCCAAAATGACAAAGTTTCTCCATGGTTGGAGGCATTTGTGAATGCGAGGAAGTGGATTGAAGGGAAGAAAGCTTAAAGCTAAAAGCTGAAAGCTGGTGGCCTCCCCCAGCCCCCTCCGAAGGAGAGGGGGGCATGATGCCCAGAAATTGGAGTTCAATGGAAATAGATGTTCTTAAGCACTTTCCTAATCCTACGAATCACCTTAATCCTACCAATCCTAATCCAGACAATTTAGCAGCCTCCCCCCAGCCCCCTCCAAAGGAGAGGGTGTCATGATGCCTAGAAATTTGGGTTCAATGGAAATAGATGTTCTTAAGCACTTTCGCAATCCTACGAATCACCTTAATCCTACCAATCCTAATTCAGATTTTTATTCCCCCCTTGCACCTTTAATTTGAAATTATGCATATTTTTATAGATAATCAATTATCCTAACCATGCATAAACATCTTATTCTCGTTCTGCTGCTATTTTGCAGCATGAATGGCTTTTCGCAAAATAAAGATTTGATCCTTGGGAAATGGCTTAATGCGACAGGAGAAGCACATATTTTGATTTATCCGAACGGAAACAAGTTTTTTGGCAGGCTGGCCTGGCTGAAAGAGCCTTTGGATGTCAATGGGAATCCCAAATTGGACAAGGAAAATCCTAACAATGAATTGAGCAAACGCCCGATTCTGGGTCTGATTTTTCTTAAGGATTTTATCTACAAGGACGGAATTTGGGAGGGCGGCACTATTTACGACCCTAAAACTGGCAAAACTTATAGTTGCAAAATCAGTGCAGATGGTAAGAATAAGATCAATGTACGAGGTTTTGTGGGCTTTTCATTGCTTGGGCGGACTGAAATCTGGACCCGGATGGAATGAGGCATTGTATCTGTTTAATTTTGTTATTCTTTCCCGGCATATCAGGATTAAGTGCCCAATCTATTCAGCTTTTACAGAAAGGAAAGGATACGAGTTTGCGCGGATTGTCGGTGGTTGATGATTCCATAGCCTGGGTCAGTGGTAGCAAAGGCTGGACAGTATTGAGCAAAGATGGAGGTAAAATATGGGACTGGAAGCAAATAAAGGGCTACGAAAATCTTGATTTCAGGGATATTGAGGGCTTTTCGGCCAGTAAAGCCATTATAGTCAGTGCCGGCACACCCGCGGTGATTCTATTGACTATTGATGCAGGCCAATCCTGGCAGGAAGTTTACCGCAACGAATCAAAGGAAATTTTTCTTGATGGCATGGATTTCTGGGATGTTGATAGAGGTATTATTTATGGTGATCCGATTAATGGACAGATGGTTATATTGGAAACGAAAGATGGAGGAATGAGCTGGCAGAACATCAGTGCCCGGAATAAAATTCCTCTAATAGACGGTGAAGCGAGTTTTGCGGCGAGCGGGACAAATATTCGCACTGGAAAAGGAGGCAAGGTCTGGATTGCAACGGGTGGTGTCCAATCAAGATTATTCAGATCGAATGATTTTGGATTAAACTGGGAAGCCACAAAATTACCGATTATACAGGGTAAAAATAGTACCGGGCCATTTTCCATCGCATTTTATAAGAATAAATCAGGAGTAGCTGCAGGAGGTGATTTTCTTTCGGATACTTCGAGAGTAAACAACCTGGTTCTGACAAAAAATGGGGGTCGGTCCTGGCTAAAGCCACAGATTACTTTATTCGGTTATCGTTCGGCAATAGAATATTTATCTAAAAATGAATTACTTGCATCCGGACCAAAGGGTACCGATCGTTCTTTGGATGGCGGTAAAACCTGGATGAAACTTTCTGATCAGGGTTTCCATACGGTCAGAAAGGCAAAATCGGGCAATCTGGTAATCCTGACAGGTGGAAATGGGTATATTGCCATTTATCAGGACTGAAAAGGAATATAGCTATTCAATTTTAAGACTTAATTTGCTTCTATGAATCTTGAATTCAATAAAAATGAGGACAGCAATAAGCAGCTTGTCTATGAGGTGAAAACCCGGCTAAAGAAAATTTATGCCGGAGGTGGTGAGAAGGCTGCTGCGAAGCAAAAAGAGAAGGGGAAGATGCTGGCGCGCGAGCGGATCAGTTATTTGCTTGATCCTGATAGCCAATGGCTGGAAATTGGAGCCTTTGCCGCCGAAGATATGTACCAGGATGTAGGTGGATGCCCTTCGGCAGGGGTGGTTACGGGCATAGGCTATGTTTCGGGCAGGCAGTGTATAGTTGTTGCAAATGATGCCACTGTTAAAGCCGGTGCCTGGTTCCCAATGACTGCAAAAAAGAACCTAAGGGCACAGGAGATTGCGATGGAGAACTGTTTGCCGGTGATCTATCTGGTTGATTCGGCAGGGGTGTTTTTACCGATGCAGGATGAGATATTTCCGGATAAGGAGCATTTCGGACGGATTTTCCGTAATAATGCGATCATGAGCGGGATGGGAATCGTACAGATTTCTGCGATTATGGGATCCTGTGTTGCCGGAGGGGCTTATTTGCCAATTATGAGTGATGAAGCGATGATCGTTGAAGGTACTGGTTCTGTATTTCTGGCAGGAAGTTACCTTGTTAAATCTGCTATCGGAGAAGAAATTGATAATGAAACCCTGGGTGGTGCGAGCACGCATTGTGAAATATCCGGCGTGACCGATTATAAACACCCCAATGATGCGGCTTGCCTGGATTCGATCCGTAAGGTGATGAGCATGCTGGGGAGTCCGCAGAATGCTGGTTTTGACCGGATCAAGCCTGCAGCTCCTAAACTGAATGAAGAGGAGATTTACGGATTCCTGCCTGAGAGCAGGGAGAATCCTTATGATATGCGGGAGATTATTCTTCGATTGCTCGACAATTCTGAGTTTGAAGAATATAAAGCTTTGTACGGACAGAGTATTATTTGCGGATTAGGGCGGATTGATGGCTGGGCGGTTGGTATTGTGGCTAATCAGCGTAAGGTGGTGAAGAGCAAAAAGGGTGAAATGCAGTTCGGAGGGGTGATTTACTCGGATTCTGCAGATAAATCTGCCCGGTTCATCATGAATTGCAACCAGAAGAAAATTCCATTGGTATTTTTACAGGATGTGACCGGCTTTATGGTTGGGAGTCGCTCTGAGCAGGGTGGAATCATCAAGGATGGTGCTAAAATGGTGAATGTAGTAGCCAATTCGGTTGTTCCGAAGTTTACTATTGTGATCGGAAACTCCTATGGTGCAGGTAATTATGCGATGTGCGGCAAGGCCTATGATCCGCGTTTGATCTATGCCTGGCCTTCTGCTAAGATCGCTGTGATGGGTGGTCAGCAGGCTGCTAAAGTATTGCTTCAAATCCAGGAATCCTCCTTGAAGGCAAAAGGGGAGGTAATTACCCAGGAGAAAGAGGATGAATTGTTAAATGAGATAAAAGACCGTTATGATGCTCAAACTACACCCTATTATGCGGCATCACGTTTATGGGTGGATGGAATTATTGATCCTCTGGAGACAAGGAAGGTGATTTCAATGGGTATTGAGGCTGCAAACCAGTCGCCAATAGAAAAGTCCTTTAATGCAGGCATTTTACAGACTTAAAAAACAGATGAAGCATTTATTAGTCGGCATATTTTTATTTACAGCACTTAGTGCGGGTGCCCAGACCGGAGCGAAACTCCATAAAAGGGCCATTGTAGTGGATACCCATGGAGATATATTATCCGATCAGATCAAATCGGGTATTGATATTGGTGTTTTACAGAAGGGTGGAAATTTTGATCTGGTACGTGCCAAAGAAGGTGGATTGGATGTGCAGGTCTTTTCGGTTTGGAGTGATTATACCGGAGGATTCGCATTGGCAAACCGGCAGATTGATTCGCTGGATGCATTGATCAAACGTCACCCGGATAAGATTGCTAAGGTAAGAACTGCTTCAGAATTGAAATCGGCTGTGAAACAGGGGAAAATGGCGGCTATGTTTGGTGTAGAGGGCGGACATATGATCGAGAATAAGATCGAAAACCTCGAGGCACTTGCCAAACGCGGCATGATTTACATGACCCTGACCTGGAATAACAGTACTCCATGGTCGAGTTCGGCCTATGAAGAGACTTTTAAGAGGGATAGTTTAGAGCAAATCGGTCTTAGCGATTTGGGAATACAAATCATCAAACGTATGAACGAGCTGGGTGTGATTGTAGATCTTTCGCATGTGGGCGAGACTACTTTTTACGATGCGATAAAGGCTTCCACAAAGCCTGTAATGGCCTCACACAGTTCGGCTTATGTGTTTAATGCGCATCAGCGGAATTTAAAGGATGATCAGATCAAAGCTATCGCTAAAACAGGAGGGGTGGTTTTTGTGAATTTCTACACCGGGTTTTTGGATAGCACATATACCCCTAAGCAAAAACAGTTCAATGACAGGCATAAAGCTGAGCTTAGCTCATTGACAACAAAGTATAATAGTCTGGCTAAAGCTTCAGAAGAGATTAATACAAAATACCATCAGGAAATTGAGGATATGCGAGCCCCATTGTCATTGCTTATTGATCATATCGATCATATGGTCAAGCTTGTTGGGTCAGATCATGTAGGTTTAGGTGCTGATTATGACGGAGCAGAATCCTACCCCAAAGGTCTGGATGATGTTTCCAAATACCCGCTGATCACTGAAGCATTACTGCAAAGAGGATATTCAAATAAAGATGTGAGGAAGATATTGGGGGGGAATTTTATTAGACTCCTTCGGTAAGCTAAAAGTTGAAAGCTTAAAGCTGAAAGCAGGGATTGGAATTAATTGGGAAAATATTGCTCCTATTAGAAAAGTCAATCCCTTAGCTCTAATTTCTCATTTTCAATTATCAATTAAAATTCTCCATTAGATAGCTATCGGGTCTCAATTAAACAGATCTCTCCTCGCGGCATAATCATCATAACATAAAAATTATTTTCGCTCGTCGATTACGGTCAACTCTCAATTGTCAATTATCAACTGTCAACTAATCAAATGTTCCACCAATACGTCATTTTCAGCACCAGGAACCTGTTCTTGACAGAAAAGGGTGTGGGAAGGTAGTTGTCAGTATAAACGATAAAGATATCGGAGGCGGGTTTATAGCGCCATTGTACACGGGTATTTACATTGATATTGTCGCTTTGCTCATTATACTGTACAAATCCTGTAAAGAAGAGTTTATTGGTCATGGTTACATCCACACGTGGGCCAACCAGCCAGAATTTCCGCTTATTCCATGGGTCGGGCAGTTTGATGTCATTATAACTTGAACTGAGTGCAAAGCTGACATAAGGCTGGAAGCGGTAACCAAATTCCGTTGTGAGATTCAAACGGGTTCCATCAGCATAATATCCGCCGTAGCGCGTTGAAAATGAAAAAGTGTAAAGACTTTGTGGCCGTGACACGAATTCTGTACCAAATGAGTTCCAGCTATGTTCAGTCCCGGTAGCTAAAGTCGCGATGCCGGCATTGGTTGGATCAAATGGTTGTAAAAGCTTCACATAATCATGGGCAGTCCAGGCGGTGAAGCTTGCCCTGCTTCTAAAATTGAGGCTATAGGCAACATAATTGGTATTATCAGTTGGCTTAAAAGATTCGTTAAAGTAATTGCTGCTGAAAAATTTAGGTCCATGGCTAACCAGTTTGCCAGCTTTTGGGAAGAATAGATAAGAGGCTGATGGACTCAGATGCACATAGCCGCGTCTGGGTACATAACCAACTTCGGCATTGTAATTAGATCCTACATATTCATGCTGCCAGTTCAGATCCCAGTTTCCTGTCCAGTACCGAAGGTTCGCCGCCTGCATCAAATCCTTGCCGCGTTTATCCGGACTGAATGATTTCATGCTCACCGCTTTGCCGGTCCAGGTATTGTTCGCAGAAGCAAGATTATATTCTAATCCTGCCACCCGGTTATATTTAGAAACCCCTGCAGCAGCATTGGCCGCATCAAAATTCAGGGATTGTTTATTGATCACAATGGCACTGATACTTGATCTTGCAAACACTCTTCTTTGCAGCGCAATCACTCCGAAATTCTGAGCAGGTTCACTTGCACTGGTATTTTCAGTCTGCATATTCATTGCGCTGATTCTCAGGTCTTTATTTAGCTTTCCACTAAGGCGTGCGCCATATTGGATCGGTACCCCCAAACCAATACGTCTGGAAAAAAAAGGACGAATGTTCTGATAGCCGAAATTGGCGAAAAGGTCACCGTTTTCAAGGAAATACTGTCTTCGTTCTGGGAAGAAAAGTTCGAAGCGGTCGAGGTTGGGAACTTGCCTGTCGACTTCCACCTGTGAATAATCAGGGTTTACAGTCAGGTCGAGGTTTAGGGATGAATTGATGGCTACTTTAATGTCCCCACCAATCTCACCGCGATGATCCTTATGAATAGGGGAAGACAGATGATTATTGGAAATACCACCAAGTGTATAAGGAATCACCGAAATATTCTGCCCGGGTACAGGTGGTGGTTGATCCCATACCAAAGATCCGGTATAGGCCAGAGAAGCGGTTGCAAACTGTCTTGGAATAGGGGTCCAGCTTGATTTTTCGGTTGATTTAAGATCCATTCGACTGAAATTGATACCCCAGCGATTGATTCCCGGTTTATAGCGGATGGATTTGAAGGGAATTGCAGCTTCAAAAACATAGCGGTCAGGGTAATTTTTTACCGCAGAAGTCCATTTATTATCCCAGCTCAGGTCAATTTTGCTGCCGTCATACATTATACCATCCCATTGTGCGCCGGCTGCATTTGTTCCGAACGAAAATCCATTGGTCAGGTCATTGAATGGATCTATGAAAATAAGGAAGTTATCGTTCTTGCCGAATGCAAAATCCCTTCGCAAGGATTCTACAAAATACGGACCGGGCTCATGATAGCATACGGCGATAATATATAGATTATCTTTGTCGTAAGCCATTTTTACATCGGTCCTGATTTTTGCAAAGCTGGTATCCATTGGTTGTACCATGAAGAAATCACTGGCGAGTTCAGCATCATTCCAGGCCTGCTCAATCATGTTCCCGTCAATTTTGATTTCAGAGGTCGCGGGTTTGATATTTAGTTCGTATTTGGCATTTATCTTCTGTGCAAAAGCATTTTTATTCAGAATACTGATGAGAAGGGTCAAGAAAACGAAAATCCTCCGGATAGTTATGAATTTCATATAGATTTTGAGGATGTAATATTAGTAAGAATACATGAATAGTGATTAATAAAATAAATTGAACATGGAATATGGGTGTCAATTGGAATCAGGTTCAGGCAAAATTTTAGTTAAAATTTCATCGAATATTCTTAATAAACTATTGATTAGCCTCATAGGCAGGATGTTTAGACACTGAACATCCTGTAACCAGAAGCTTAAATGTTCCACCAATAAGTTAGTTTCAGCACAAGGAACCTGTTCTTAACCGAGAATGGGGCAGGCAGGTAGTTGTCAGTATATACTATGAACAGATCAGATGCAGGCTTATACCGCCATTGTAGTCGGGTATTTACATTTATGTTCTCACTTTGCTCATTGTATTGCACAAAACCTGTAAAATACAGCTTATTGCTCATGGTTACATCCAGGCGGGGGCCGACAAGCCAGAATTGTGTATTATTCCATGGTTTTGGGAGGTTTATATTGTTATAGCTCGAGCTTAGGGCGATGCTGACATAAGGTTGGAAGCGATAGCCAAATTCGCTGGTCAGGTTCAACAGGCTTCCTCCCTGATAATATCCGCCATACCTGCTAGAAAGTGAAATGGTATAAAGGCTTTGAGGCCTTGATACAAATCCTGCGCTAAAGGAGTTCCAGCGATGTTCAGTTCCGACGGACAGAGTGTCTCCGCCACGATTGGTAGGATCAAATGGCCGGAGGAGTTTGACATAATCATTGGCTAATCTGGCACTTATTGTTGCCCGGTTTCTAAAATTGAGGTTATAAGCTAAAGAATTACTGTGATCTGTGCTTTTAAATGAGTCATCATAAAAGTATGAAGTGGAAATTCGGGGGCCATGGCTAACAAATGGGCCCATTTTAGGAAGGAAGAGATATCCGGCATGCGGACTTAAATTTATGTAAGCCCGGCGTGGGACATAACCCACTTCTGCATTGTAATTTTCGCCTACAATTTCATGCTGCCAGTTTAAATTCCAATGACGGCTGAGATGCTGCAGATTGGCAGCCTGCATCCATCCGCTTCCAAATTTATCAGGACTAAATGATTTCATAGCCAAAACTTTACCCGTCCAGGTATTATTTGCGGAGGCCAGGTTGTATTCCAGCCCTGCCACCCGGTTATAGCGGGAAACCCCTGCATATGCATTTTCGGGCCTAAAGCTGAGGGAGGCTTTATTTATTGCCAGAACACCAATGCTTGATCTTGCAAACACCTTTTGCTGAATAGCCATTACAGTAAAATTCTGGGAGGGCTGATCAGGGCCTGAATCGGAGGTTTGCATATTCATCAGACCTAATCTTAAGTTGGGATTCAATTTGCCACTTAGTCGCGCACCATATTGAATCGGAACCCCAAGTCCGATCCTTCTGGAGAAAAAGGGCCGGGTATTCTGGTATCCGAAATTTGAAAACAAGTCGCCGTTCTCCAGAAAGTATTGCCTGCGCTCCGGAAAGAATAATTCGAAGCGGTCAAGGTTAGCAACCTGGCGATCGACTTCCACTTGTGAATAATCAGGATTTACTGTCAAATCCAGGTTTAGGGAGGAGTTTACAGCAATTTTTGCATCAGCGCCGACACCTTTACGGTAATTGCTTAAAACAGGTTTATTGGAATGATCATTAAAAATCCCTCCAAGGGTATAGGGAATAATGGAAATATTTTGCCCTGGTTGAGGGGGAGGCTGATCCCATACCAAATTACCAGAATAGGCAAGTGTGGCTGTACCAAACTGCCTTGGAACCGGCGCCCAGCTTGACTTTTCGGAGGTCTTGAGTTCCATTCGCCCAAAATTAATACTCCATTTGGTGGTTCCTGGTCTGTAACGAATGGATTTAAAAGGAATTGCAGCTTCAAATATCCAGTGATCCCGGTAATTTTTAACGCTTGAAGTCCACTTATTATCCCAGCTCAGGCCCACCGTACTTCCATCATAGATCAGACCATCCCATTGGGCTCCGGCCGCGTTTGCCCCGAATGAATATCCACTGTTCAAATCATTAAAAGGATCCATGAACAATAAGAAATTATCATTTTTGTTAAAGGCAAAGTCCCGCCTCAGGGATTCAACAAAGTATGGTCCGGGTTCGTGGTAACAAATGGCAATAATGTAAAGATTGTCCTGATCATAGGTCATTTTCACCTCGGTCTTTATTTTCGCGAAACTGGTATCCATTGGCTCTACGAGGTAAAAGTTAGTGGCCAGATCGGCGTCACTCCAGGCAGCTTCGTCCATGACCCCATCAATTTTGATGGCCGAGCTTGCCGGTCTGATCTTTAATTCATAGGAATCGTTTTTTTTCTGTGCAAACAGGGTAGAGTTGAGGAAGATCAGGATAATAATGCAGGAGTATGAAATAATGCGGGATTTTAAATCCTTAAAAGTATATTCTGGCAGGTCATTACTTTTATACTTAAACTCTGTTGACATAATCCCGGAAACATATGCGCATGTTGCTTTTCTTTATAATAATAACGCATTGGCGCTTTGGTGCCTAAGAAATAGATATATTGATCATAAAATGATAATTTTTGTATAGTTTTTTAGTTGATTCCTGGCTTTTTCAGGCTTAGACATCAGAATGGTACCTGCTGGGGATCGGAATTTCAAAACAGTTTATACTGTCTTTTTAATAAAGCTGTGACCTGATCCTGAAGGAACAGATTTAACTGACATTTCGATGTTGTTCATCCGCCATCAAAACCCTAAATTTGTTTAAATATTTACAGAAATGTCTCAAGAAAACGAACATGTACAATGTCTGATCATCGGATCAGGCCCCGCAGGTTATACTGCTGCCATTTATGCAGCCCGTGCTGATCTGAAACCGGTTATGTATACCGGAATGGTTCCGGGAGGGCAATTGACCCAAACCACCGATGTAGAAAACTTCCCCGGTTATCCGGATGGAATTATGGGTCCTGAGATGATGGAAGATTTCAGAAAGCAGGCAGAGCGTTTTGGTACCCAGGTACGCTTTGGACATGTTAGCAAAGTTGATTTTTCGTCTACACCGCATAAGGTAATAATTGATGAGGAAAAGACAGTTACTGCCGACACGGTAATTATTGCAACCGGGGCGAGTGCAAAATGGCTTGGATTGGAAAGTGAGCAAAAATATAACGGGTTTGGCGTTTCAGCCTGTGCAGTATGCGATGGCTTCTTTTTTAAGGGACAGGATGTGGCAATAGTAGGGGCAGGTGATACTGCAGCTGAAGAGGCGACTTATCTGGCCAAGCTTTGTAAAAAGGTACACATGCTGGTTAGAAGGGATGAATTCAGAGCTTCTAAGGCGATGCAAAACAGGGTATTAAACACACCGAATATAGAGATCCATTACAATACAGATACCGAAGAAATTCTGGGTGACGGTAAAAATGTGACCGGGGTAAAGGTGAAAAATAACCTGACAAATGAAACTAAAGTCCTGGATATAACAGGATTCTTTGTTGCCATTGGCCATAATCCGAATACAGAGATATTCAAGGGAATTCTGGATATGGATGAAACCGGATACCTGATCACGCAAGCCGATAGTACAAAAACCAATATTCCGGGTGTTTTCGCTTGTGGCGATGCTCAGGATAAGTTATGGAGGCAGGCTGTAACCGCAGCAGGAACAGGCTGTATGGCAGCACTGGAAGCAGAAAGATACCTCGCTGCCGCTGAACATGGTAGTCATTGATTGCCAGATAAATAAAATTTTAAAGCTTCCCTTATGTGGAAGCTTTTTTTTTGCTTAGGGGATGCTTAAATGCATCTTTCAGACAATGAATTTATTGTTCTTTCTACTTGTGAAATGGGTATATTTAATTATTAATTTGAGATAAGCATTTAATTGCTATTTAAACTAAAATTGTCAATTTCCGGATATGAATTTTCTAAAAATCATGACTGCCCTATGTTTAACGGCTTTATTGTTCTCCTGCGGAGCTGAAGAGGAAAAGCAGGTAATGCCTGTGAAGGAGGAAGGAAAGAAGATTCCTGAGCCATTTCGTTTTCACAAAGCAATAGAAGTAAAACCAGGCCTGACCCTCGATATTGTAAGCTGGGGCAGGGGATCTGATTCCCTTGGAGGCTATCTCATTTTAAGATCTGATTCCACTCATTTAAGTTATCGCTCTGTTTCAGGAGAATTGAAAGGTAAGGTGGTAGATACCTGGAATATGGATCTTGATACCGATGGGAATCCGGAGGTATACATACAATCGGCAGGAGAAGGAAAGGAAAATTATCTTAATATGTATATCTTTGAATTTGGTGAGAGTGGCTCCAGCCAGCAAATCCGCTTTCCTGATCTGAATTCCTCCTTAAAAGAGGGTTATCGCGGGAATGATTCATTATATATCAGGGATGGGAAGTTATTCCGTGAATTCCCTATTTATCTTAGTCAGGATTCTGCATCATCTGTTAAACCTAAATACAGGAAACTGGAGTATACTTTAAAAAACAATGGCTTTCAGTTTAAAGAAATTAAGGAAGAAACAGAAGTGGAAGCAAAAAAACTATAATTCAGTATCCTCGAACTGTTTATGGAGACGTTCCAGGTTTTGGATCATTTCTTCCAATTTTGCTTCTTCGCGTTTAATATAGATTCGCATTAAAACAAAATAACATAATGCGATCCAAAGGAAGGTTAACAAAATTCCCAGGACCGTGATCCATAAGGAAGTCATAAAGGAAATCTCAATAAAATAGAGCATGAATCCTGCAGTAAAGAAAATGGAATATACTTTATACTTTCTGGTATTGAAAATATAACGGTCGTGTTTATATTTTTTGAGGTGATTAATATACGCTTCGGGTTTGTCCAGCAGTTTATCATAATTGATCCTGCGGTAATTGCTGATCATTGCAAGGATATAATAAATGCAGCAACAGATAAATATGATCATTGCAAGATGGGTAGTCCACATTGTAAATGGGCTCGCTATCCAAACATAAATGAGTACGGCAGCGGCAATCCCCATGCCTAACATTTCGATTAATAATTTACTTGCAAGACCATTCCTGGTCTTTCGTACATTTTTTAATACATCTTCGTGACTGACTTTCGGCAGTGCAACCTGGTCGTGCCAGATACTTTTCAGTGCTTCAAAATCTTTCATGTCTGTTATATAATTCAGTCAGTTTTTGTTTTATTCGATGAATTTTTACTCTCAAATTTCCTTCTGAGATACCGGATATTTCTGCGATTTCAGCATAGGGTAATTCGTCCAGCACCATCGTGATAATGATACGTTCATTTTCTTCGAGCTGGGCAATACATTTATAAAGGGTTGAAATCTGCTCGTTCTTCTCTGAAATCTCCTCACCTTTTGTTTCAATGATGGTGTCGGTAAGCTCATCTTTTGCCTGCCGTTTTTCGACTCTCAGATAGGATAAGCAGGTATTGACAGCAATACGGTAAATCCAGGTAGATATTAAAGCCTGATTTCTGAATTTATCCAGGTTTTGCCAGACTTTCATGAAAGTCTCCTGCATCAGGTCGTTCGCGGTTTCATCATCCCCGGTATAACCATAACACAAATGGTAGATCTTTTTAGAATTGGCCTGGAAAATTTCCTTAAATTGCGCTTCCTTGCTCAAAAGTAACTAGTTTAGGTATTTATGACTTTCTTATTTCCGGATTGTTACAAATACTGGCTTTTATTGACCCAGCGGGTTTGTTCTGAGGCCTTGATTACGATAATTTCAAATTCTTTCTGATAATCAAACTGAAGGTCCTCATGCAGTTTTGGAATTAGCTTGATGATTTTATCAAATTGCCTTGTCAACAATCCCTGAAGTGGTTTATGACTTGTTTTAAGGTCTGCAAAATTTAAAAAATTTATGCAAAACCACAGTGCAAGTTCAGTTTCTACTTCCTTTGATCCGGTATATTTAGCATAGCGGTTAATCAGGCGCATAATTTTTCGCATACTTTTGGTGCTGTAATAATAATGCTTCTGCATGGTTTTAAAATCTTCAAGCAGGAAACTTTTTACTGCCTCAGCATACTTGATAGGGTCTTCTGCATCAAAAAGGAGGTAGTTAAGTAATTCCTTGTTTTCCTTTTTGTATTTGGCCAGACGAAGACAGATATCCGTTAATTCGTGTACAGAAAGCCCTGACAGCTCTTTTTTTAGATCACTTAGTTTCTCCGGCTTCATCTTATTGCTTGCATTTGCGGGGTAAATCTAATTAATTACTTTTGTTCGATAAACTAACCAGCATTTATGAAGTTTTCAAATCTCGGAATTATCGCTTTAATAGTGATTTCATTTTCTGCCTTGCTCACTTTTTTGGATCATTATAATCTATTGAATGTTCCAGAATTGGTACTGATGTTTTCCAGATGGTTGGCTATCGCCGGATTATTTTTATACGGATTTAAAAAGAAATCACTCACTGCCTGGATTTTGATTTCAATGGTAGTTGGGGCAGAAATTGGCCATGATTTTCCTGAGGCAGGAATTAAATTACAGGTATTGAGCAAGGTCTTTTTAAAGATGATCAAGACTATAATTGCCCCATTGATTTTTGCCACCCTGGTATTCGGTATTGCCGGACATTCTGACCTGAAGCAGGTGGGTAGAATGGGATGGAAATCAATTCTTTATTTTGAAGTGGTTACTACCATTGCCCTGTTTATCGGACTTGCAGCAATCAATATTTCTCAGGCTGGTATGGGAATTTCAATGCCAACAGGGGCTCAGGAAGAACTTGAAAAGGTGCCACCTCAAACATTGAATGATATAATTCTTCATGTTTTCCCTGAGAATATTGCAAAATCTATTGCTGAAGGTCAGGTTTTACAGATCGTGGTTTTCAGTATTATTTTTGGTATTGCACTTGCAATGGTTCGCGAAGATAAGCGTCAACCGATGCTCCGGGCTACAGAAAGCCTTTCGGAAGTAATGTTTAAATTCACAAATATAATCATGTATTTTGCGCCGATAGGGGTAGGAGCAGCTATTGCCTATACGGTAGGCCATATGGGACTTGGTATTCTGGTCAATCTGTTTCAGCTGCTGCTAACTTTGTATGTGGCTTTGCTTGTTTTTCTTCTTGGGATTTTGCTTCCGATAGCTTTAATTGTTGGTGTTCCAATCAAAAAATTCCTGCAGGCGATCGCCGAACCTGTCTCTATCGCCTTTGCAACGACCAGCTCTGAAGCAGCACTCCCAAGGGCTATGGAGGCAATGGAACGTATTGGTGTTCCCCGTAAAATCGTCGCTTTTGTGATGCCCACCGGATACAGTTTTAATCTGGATGGGACAACCTTATATTTATCGCTTGCCGCTATCTTTGTCGCACAGGCAGCCGGAATGCCTTTGACCTTTGGTCAGCAATTGCTGATCGTTTTCACCCTGATGTTAACCAGTAAGGGGGTAGCAGGAGTACCAAGGGCTTCCCTGGTTATATTATTGGGGACTGCTGCATCCTTTGGTATGCCGGTATGGCCCATTTTTATAATTCTGGGTATAGATGAACTGATGGATATGGCCAGAACATCGGTCAATGTAATTGGGAATTGCCTGGCTACAGTAGTAATAGCTAAATGGGAGGGGGAATTTAATCCACCGGCTGAATTAAGTGCGCCGGATGAGAACCGGATCCATAATCTCGAAGATCAGGCAACAAAACATTAATGAAATAATTATTTAGTATCAAATTTATGAGTGATAGAGGTAAAAAGATATTTTTAGCGATTTGTATAATAACCCCATTTCTGTTATACACCGTTTATTATTATTCGATCATGGTGAAGAATGCCCCCTACAGGTTTTCTGATTTTGAATCCATTACGTTTAAATATGGGCTAGGAGATAGCCTGATCAATCAATACTATTCCAAAACAGGCGATTTTCAATATGTGAATCAGGATGATTCATTGGTTAAGACAAACGTAAAAATGCGGAAAGATGATCTTTTATATCTGCATCGTAAAGCAGCAGAGTTGGGATTCTGGAACTTTCCAACAGAACTTAAAGGTGATGAAGAGACAGCTAAGGGAAGAAATTCCCCTGCTTATTATATTGAATTCAAGTATAAAGATAAGAGTAAGCATGTGGTGTATGACATCGGTTATAATGAGAAGCCTAAGCTGGCCAATGCGGCAAAGTCATTAATTACCGAGATTAGCAACATGATATCGGATGTCAGGGATAGGAATAAGGATTGATCCATTGTTTTTAATATGGCAGCTAATCTTTCATGCAGTAGATTTAATAAATTTTCTTTTTAGAAAGCAAGGTCTGTTACTCTTCGGGCCCGGCAGTCCCGTGTTCTGCCGTAGTTTTTGCCCATAAATTTCTTTGTAACATTAAAATCTGCGTGGCAAAAAGATACAGCTGCCACCCGGGTTTATTTAAAATGGCAATTGGTCCTTTTGCCGGGCTGTCCGTCCCAATGAAATACAGCTCCATGTAAAATAAACCTTGCCGGAGGAAGTATCTTCCGGCTATCCGCCTGTGGTCGGTGATATCACCGACCAATGATATGATCGTGCCTGGTACGGTGAGAACACCGACCAGAGGGGAACGCGTTTT
>NZ_JAUYSS010000044.1 GCF_030695525.1 Daejeonella sp.
AATCCCGACTTGCGAAATCACCTAACCGAGCGGAAAGTAGATTTCGTCAGTCGCAGACCAATTAGGTGACTGACGAATTTAATTGCATGGCGCCCAGGTAAATTCGTAAGTCTAAACGGTCCGACTTGCGAAATCACCTAGCCGAGCGGAAAGTAGATTTCGTCAGTCGCTATCCCAGAATGTGACTGACGAATTTAAATGCATGGCGACTAGGTAAATTCGTAAGTCTTTTATCGCCTCAATATTTTACGAACCGTACGATGCTCTCCGGACGTGATCTGCAGCAGGTAAGGCCCGGGGGCAAGATCTTGCAGATAAAGCTTCAGTATTCCTCCCTCCGGCTGATGATCTTTTGAATAGATGAGCTTCCCTCCCATATTCATAATCCCGACTTTAATGGTACCCCAATATTCAGAGCCCAGAACCAGATTAAGTTCTGTATCGAATGGATTAGGAAAGATTTGAACCGCATCCATAAAGAAGGTTCTTTCAATCATCCCCTGGCATAGTTTATCAGTATACACCTTCACCTTATTTAAACCACTTTTTAAACTCAACTGCAGTTCATTGAGGGATGTTTTTGTCAGTTCGCCATTCAGTTCCACAAAATAAGTATCTGAACCTTCCAGTTTAAGATTCAGCTTATTCTCTTCCTTATTCACAAAGGAATACATTGCAAGATCCTTTGGTTCGGAAACAACGACTTCAAAACATTGCTTAAAGGTACTCTCGGTGCTAATTGTAAAGCATACCTGATACACACCCGGCGACAGGTTCTTCAGTTCCAGTGTATTCGAAAAATCATAACGGTTATTTTGCCCGTTTCCGGTGATGGTGGCAGTATAATTCAAGGTCTGCAATGTTTTGACAGAAATGATCCCGTTCATGGTCCCGCGGCAGCTCAATCCGGTGGCAGAAACACTGAAGTTATTCGTTGGAAGTGTATATATAAAGGTAAAGCCTTCTTTAATTGCCTGTCCACCGGGACTAGTCAGACTGATATTGCCACTCGCTGAACCTGCTGCGACCACCGCCGAGATACTGGTTGGCGAAAGAATGCTGAATGATGCCGCTGCCTTCCCACCAAAACTAACACCTTTCACATCCCCAAGATTAGTCCCGCTGATCAAGACACTTACCCCGGCAATGGCTTCACGCGGAAGGAAAGTTGAAATAGTCGGTGGAAAAATAAAACGGAAACCATCGAATGATCCCGATCCTCCGAGCGTGGAAACCACAATCTTACCATCACTGGCTCCTTCTCCCACATAAGCTGTAATGTGAGTCGCGGAAAGCACTTTAAAGGAAGTCACCGCTTTATTCCCAATACTGACTGTATGGGTAGTTAAAAAATTTGCACCATAAATATTGATTTCTGAGCCTTTACCACCCAGAAGCGGATCAACGGAGGATATCACAGGTAGTGGAATGAAGGTAAAACCTTTCAATTCAGCTATACCAGCTGGACTACTTACTCTCAGCATACCGGAAGAACCTGTTCCTACAATTGCCTCAATGGCTGTTGCTGACAATATTTTGAAAGTTGCTGACTGGATATCTCCAAATTGCACAGAGGTTAAGCCATCCAGGTTTGTACCAGTTATATGAACCGTAGTACCGAGTCCGGCACTTTGTGGAGTAAAATAGGAAATGGTTGGTGGCAATAAAAACTTAAAGCCATCAACACTGATTGTCCCATCGGAAGTACGAATTGTAATCTGTCCACTTGCTCCCTGGCCGACAATAGCTGAAATTTGACCGGGAGAATCAACGATAAACGATTTCGCTGGGGAACCCCCAAAACTAACATCAATTACGTTCCTGAATTTAGACCCTGTGATTACAATTTTTTGTTCGGTAGTTGCAATCTTCGGGTTGAATGAACTGATACGAAGAGTTTCAATAAAAGTAAAGCCATCTTTGGATGCGGTTCCTCCAGGAGTCTTCAGAGAGACTGCACCACTCGCACCATCGCCCACTATTGCTGTAATTTGGGTAGCTGAGTTGATCACAAATGAAGTAGCAAGGCTTCCTCCGAAACTAACTTCAGTTGCATTCATGAAATTTACTCCTTTAATAGTAACTGGGGCTCCCCCTGCTGCTCTGTCAGGACTAAAAGAAGCAATTTGTGGTGGCGGAATATGAATAAAACCGGCAAAGCTAGCAGTCCCGAATATGGAAGCCACATCTACAGAACCACTGGAACCAATGCCCAGTACCGCAATTATTCTGGTTTCTGACTCCACCCGAAAAGAAGCCGCAGCCAACCCGCCAAACTTGACAGATTGAATCTCCCTGAAATTTGCACCGTTAATTGTAATTGTATCTCCGGTAATACCTTTTAATGGCTGTACGGATTGTATACTCAAGTTTCCGGTAAAGGTAAATCCCGAAATACTATCTGTACCAACTGCAGTACTGAGTATGATACTTCCGGTCTGCCCACCAGCCACTACTCCCTTAGCATGTTGATTATCTATTACTGAAAAAGAGGCTGCGGGTACCCCTCCGAAACTCAGGGCAGTAATTCCCGAAAAATTAAAGCCTTCTAAAGAGATGGTATCTCCGGTAAATCCAAATTTAGGATTAAAAGAAATAATATCCGGGGGCTCCAGATAGGTGAAATTATTATAAGCTACGATACCTCCGGGGGTGGTAACCAAAACTTCACCGGTAAAACCTGTTGCGACCAGAACCTCAATGAGTTTATCTGACTTCACTGTAAATGATTCTGCCGACGTTCCGCCTAAACTAACGAATGAGGTTCCGCTTAAATTCTCCCCAATAATATTTATGGTACCATTCTTCCCTGCACTCTCTGGGCTTATTGAATCAATAACCGGAAATGGGAAGCTGCACGAGGCATGAAGTTCCGGAATCAAGGCTGATAAACATGCTCCACCCGGTGAAACTTTACTCAGGTCTACCTGAAAAATGGATGCATCTTTATTTTCATTTGTAAATACCCTCCTTGATGTACCTGCAGCAATGGCAAAATTCATTACATCAGAATTATCAATTACATGTCCCAAATTATGAGCATGTCCCAATTCATGCAAGGCCACCGACTGAAAATCTGTTTCTGAAGGTCCGGGGTCTGAATTGGAATAATGCCAGGCTCTTTCCTTATCAAATACAATATCTGTCTCAGTGATCTGCCAGTTACTCCCTCCACATAAACTTGAATAAATATACGCCACCCCAAGTACGCCGGCAGGCAATTCAGAGTCAACGTCAAACCTGACTACATTGGTACCATCCAATCCAGCACTATTTACATTGGTCACTGTACCAATGCTCCAATTTATATTACTCTGACAAGTCCATGCTTGCAATGATTTTCGGAAGGCCGTTTTTGCAGCAGCATTCCCATTAAAACCATTTTCAAACTGAAAAGTATAACCGCCATTTGTATTTGTATTGATATGCCGTCTGGGGTTAGGCCCCACCGTTAAAATATTATAGGTAACTTTTAAACTGAGAACAGAGCTAATGGTGGTGGCACCATTTACAACTCTGAACTGGCCTGTTCCAGCACTTGAGGGCACCCTAATTACAATCTGGTTATCTGACCAGGAAATATATTCAGTTAACAAAGGTTTGATGAAGGAAGCACCTCCATCATCTGCATCGGGAAATTCAACAAAGTTTGTGGAACTGGCCGAGCCTCCAAAACCGGAACCCGTTATAGTAAGCTGACTTCCGGTACCTGCTGAGATACTCTGTGGTGAAAACCCGGTAACGGTCTGTCCGTAAGCATGAATACAAAATGAAACCAGGAACAAAAGTGCCGGCAGAATCAATTTGATTATATAAGGAGAGCGTTTCAAGGACTTTATTTAATCTTAAAATCTGCTTTATTCATAATCTTATACTTGCTATGCATGATTTTCTGAACCGGAACATAAATATCTTCTGTTACCTTATTATACTCTCTAAATACATCCCTTGCCGAACCTGTCTTGAGGTCATAGCGGATGAAACCCTGTATTTCGGAATATACTTTTAACTGGGTCTTCCCCTGAGCTGAACTCAGCCTAACAGTATTCGGTATACATGTAAATATCCCAATGGAGCCTTCCTGTAGTTTAAGTCCATAGGAAACATCCTCACGATCATTACCTACTGTGCCCCCGATGGTAACCACTTCTACTGTGGAACTTTTAATCTCACCCTTAAATACTTTATAGACTGAGATGAGGTTAGTTGTATAAATGTGTCGGCGTTGTTCATCCCATGAAGCTGATTTAGAAATCACTTTTCCCTCAAAAACCACATCCGAATTGATGACACGCTGCTCAAGGCTGAGTGGCACGAGCTGTGCATTTAAAGCAGTTGAAGCTTGAAACAAGAGTAAAAAAAGCAAGGTTCGTTGCAGGCACATAAAATCAGTTTAATTTAAAGCTATAAACATCAGAATGGGATTTGTTTCCCTTACTATCGATAGCCACTATCTTCCAGAAGTAAGATTTGTTCCGATCCAGAACCAGGTCTGCAAGGCTGGTTTCCTTAACACCTGCCTTATATAAGACAGGCACTGTTGCGTTACCCAAGTACACATCATAATTTAAGATATCTCCATCAGCATCAGTACAGGACCATTTCAAGCTGACCTTTTCGGTTGTTGCAGGAATAATTTCCTCATATTTAGGAGACAGAAGTTCTGCAGGGAAAGGTGAAAAAGAGGTTTGGGCGGGTGCCGGATTATAGAATTTCCAGATATCGCTGCTGAGTTCCTTATTAATTTTAGTGTTTTTGGATAAAATAAACCAGGAATAAGCCAGATTTCGGTCAAGTTCGATGTCTATTTGGGTTTTATCGGTAGTATGGGTACTGATTTGCCCGCTTTCGAGGTTCTTAATACTTAAAACATAGGAATCTGTATTTTTGGAGGCATCCCATTTAAATAGAATTTTGCTCTTGCCTGCAGAAATAATGATTCCATCGGCACAGATCTCATTGTTTTTCGGAAAAAGCAACAAGGATTTGCCCGGAAGCGGTGCGGGATCTTTGCGACAGGCAAGACACAAAATACATATAAAAAAAAAGCCCTGCCTCATTGCTGATTGTTTGAATTTATTTTTTACACAACTCAGGTTTAATTACTAAACATGATCTATTATTAAATACTTTCTTTGATTCTTTTATTTACCGATTGAAGATTCACGAAAGCTGAATTATTGGATAACAGTAATATTTAGATCTACATTGGGTGTAATAGGACCTACTGAAAAATTTCTATATCTTACAGTAACAACCCCCACAGCACTAACCCTTGCAGACATAATTCCTAAATCTGCTTGAGGAAGCGCTTCAGGTGACACAACCACCGTTCCAGTCGTGGAAGCCCCTACAGCTGGGTAGTCCACTTCTTGCTCGGTACCTGCAGCTATTACAGGAGCAGCGGCTGAAGGTGAAACACTAATAAATTTCAGTAGTCCAGAATTGGCTATTACAAATGCAGTAGTAGCTATTTGAGTAGTATTTGTTCCTAACCCTGCAGTTGGAGCAGTTGGAGTTCCCGTGAATGCTGGTGAAGCAGTCACTGCAAGTGTTCCATTTATTGGAAGTGTCAATGTTGTAGGGGCAGTTGTAGTAAATGTAATAGGATTTGCTCCTACAGTTGTAAAGGTATTTCCGTTTGCCAAAGAAAGAGTACCGCCAGTACCCGTAAATGAGGTTCCGTTTATTGTTTTACTGGTCAGGTTTTCTGTGCCGGCAATGGTGGCTATTGTTCCTGTTGTTGGCAGTGTAATATTTGTTGCACCTGTTGCTGTCAGGGTTATATCTGCTCCAGTTAAAGTAAGTGTATTTGTATTACCTACCCCTGTACCACCATTTGCTGGAGGTAACACATTACTAACATCAGTAGTTAAAACAACCGAACCCCAAACTGGGGTTGTAAGCCCCCCCTTTAATATTTGACTTGCTGAACCGATTGGTAATCTGGTACCCGTTCCTGCTACACCACCAAAAATTAAGTCCCCCTGGCTTGTCATAGGTGAAAGTGCATTAAATGCAGTTATTTTAGTACCTGCCCCTGTACCACCATTTGTTATGGCTACCACACCTGTAACATTGGTTGCATTACCAGCTAAATTGGCTGTTATAACATTTGCTGAGAAGTCACTATTTGCATCCCTCATAACTATCCTACTTGCTGTAGGAGCATCCGTGGCCCCATTTGCACGATCTACTGCTGTAGCAATAGATCCTGCATCTCTTAAAGTACCACCACTCCCTGTATTGTTTGCTGTGGAGGCAGGACCATTAAATAAAGTTGCTGTTATTGTTCCAGTGGATGTGATCGCTCCTGCATTTACAGTGCCTGTAAAAGTCGGGCTAGAAACTGTTGGACCATTACTCATAACAATATTACCCGCGGTACCGGTTTGATTAGTAGTGGTTAAAGGTGTACCTGCATTGATGATCAACTGAGAACCTGATAAAGTTTGAAAATTTGCGGTACCTGTCAAATTCGGTGCGGTCAGAGTCTTATTGACTAAAGTTTCATTTCCATCAATGGAAACAAGTGTTCGTGTTCCTCCCGGCAGTGTGATTGTTCCATTGGTATTAGCATCTGATTTAAGAGTTGTAATTCCCGTCCCCGAACCTCTTAAAATCAATGTTCCATCGTTAAAACGTTTAAAATTATTAATTGTCTGATCTACACCCAATACCATATCACCTATTCCAGCAGTTTCAAATGTTGGAAGGGCAGTAGGTCCATTTGAGGTCAGAACTTTTCCCGCAGTACCGACGAGTGAAATACTTCCGATAGGCTGCCCCGTACCGCGGCCAATCAGTATCTCATTCGATATGAAAGCATTGGCACCTGTACCACCATAGGTAGTTGGGATTACCCCTGCATTCCATATACCGGTGGTTACAGTTCCAAGGGTACTAATGGAAGGCTGCCCTATATAATCAGTAGAAATATCAATAATGGGTTCAACGGTTGGATCAACAATACTGATCCTGTTCGCAACCCCTGAAAGGCTTCTTACTGTACCTGCGCCTGCCGAAGACCAGGAAGGTCTGTTTGTTCCATCTACTCTCAAAATAGTTCCCTGAATCCCTATAGGCAGTCGGGCAAGGGTATTTGAAGCATCCGCAAATAAAATATCACCTGGCGAGTAGAGCGTTTGCCCGGTTCCCCCATTTACAGCTGCCACATTTCCGGTTACTGTAGTTGCGGTACTGGCATTACCAATTACAGCCCCTCTAAAGGTAGTAGCATTCAATTCTCCCGTTAATGGAACAAAACTCAATTTGGTGCTGGCTACACTTGGTGCCAGGGGACCGGAAATCCCCGAAACCAGAGTGGGGTAAACTGTTGCCGGGTTGTTTGGATTATCCGTGATCCGTATATTTACAGTATTCTGTGCATCCACCGATGAACTGGCGTTTCCGATTACATCCCCTGTCAGGAGACCATTAAAACCTCTTGCTGTTAAAATTCCTGTTGCCGGCACATAGCTCAAATTACCACTACTGGTACGTAAAGGCTGATTTCCGGGTGTCGAATTCACAAAAACCGGATAAGTAGTACCCGGATTGGATACATCATTAGTCACCGCAGAATTATTGGAATTAGTTGCAGTAGTGGCTAAAGTAGCGGTACTGGCATTGCCGGTCAGGGGTCCGCTAAAGCTTAAGGCCGTCACCGGACCGTTCACGGTCACAGAATTAAAAACTGCATCCCCATTCATCGAACCGGTAATGTATTCCCATTGGTTATTTTTGCGGATATAAAGTCCGGCAGGATCCGTGGTTTTATAGATCATCATCCCATTAGGTGGGTTTAAAGCATCAATGGCGATGGTATTCGCCATACGCGGCAATAAAAAACCCTGGTTCGCGCTCTCAAGCTCCAGCAAAGATGAGGGCTGGATATTGGCTCCATTGGTTCCGATCTTGATCTGAGCTGTTGCTTGGTCGAGGAAGAATATTCCTGCAAGCATTAAAGCAATTGATAGTAATTTTAATGGACGCATGTTTTTTAGTTTTACGTGTTACGTTGTTACGTTGTACGTTATGTTATCGTTAATTGTCAAAGTTCAGGCAGCAAGCTAAAATCAGCTTGCCAATTTGTATTTTTTATCTGTTGTCAGTTGTCTATAAATCCTTGTTCATTTTGAAATTCATTTCAAAATTTTATCTGTCATCCCTTCCTACCGGCAGGCAAGGCCGACGCAGGAGGGACCTCTCTAATTGTCTGTTGTCGTGTCATTGCGAGTGTAGCGAAGCAATCCCCCCAAATTAAATTATTCCTAATCTTAATAGGATTGCTTCGTCGTGCCTCCGCGCAATGACAAACAAAACACAATATATTCGTTTTATAACCACAACCCAATCCCTATCGGGTTTCATCTGAAGCAGGATTCAGTCCTGATTCTTGGCTCTTGGTTCCTGGTTCCTCACTATCAACTCTCAATTCTCCACTCTCCACTAAAAAAGGTAGCTCGGCATCAACGTATCCTTATCAAAAGGAATATGATACCGTAATATAATCTCATGTGTTCCCTTGGCGAAGTTGTTCAGTCTTCCCAGATTATAATCGTAGGCATAACCCAGTCTTAAGGTTGGCACCAGCCTGAAATCTAACAGGCCTACCAGCGCACTGTGACTCCGGTAGGATACACCCGCCGACATCAGGTCCCTGAAAAACACATTCGCATTGATATCGTAGTTTAAAGGTATACCCTTAACCCCCCGCAGCAGGAAAGATGGTTTTAAAATAAAATTATCATTCAAATCGATCAGATATCCCGCATTCAGGTACATATGCGTATTTTGTTTTACCTCGTATTCTGAAAGCGCCACATCCACCTTCCTCAAATGGGTTCTGACGAGGTTTGGGACTGAGAATCCCGCATAAAACTTATCTGTATTAAAGAATACACCAGTACCAAAATTAGCCGTCAGCGCATTCAGGTTTGTCGAAAATACCGGGTCTCCGGGATTGGTGATGTTCAGTTTACTGAAATCAGTTTTATAATTCAGGGCGCCTAACTGTATTCCGAAGGCCAGGTTGGAATTATCGCCTTCAATCCGGTAGGACATAGAGCCCTGGGCACCAAAATTCTGGGTAATGGAGATCCGATCGTCAACGATTTTGAGTCCGATACCCAGGTTCGTATCGCCTATAGGCATATCTCCGGTAAGCATAGCGGTTTGTGGTGCGTCCTTGATTCCGTTAAACTGTTTCCTGTAAATGCTGGTGAATTGCATAGACTGCTTGAATCCCGCATAGGCAGGATTAATCTCCAGCGTATTGAACATATACTGGGAGTATAGTGGCAATTGCTGTGCCCTGAGCAGCCCGGGGAGCCATACTGTTAGGGAGAGTATCCATAAAATCCGCACTGCTTGTTTCATCATATTAGCGGTTTATAATAAGGTAACCGGGAATTCCTTTAGCGCCATTCACACTAATCAGATAATAGTAGATGCCATCGGGAAGGGTATTTCCAATGAAGCCACCCATATTGCCCGTACCGTTGAAGGTGTTCTGATAATCCAGATCCTGAAAAACCAGTACCTGATTACGGCTGTACACCTCAAAGCGCACCACATCCGTTGGCAGGCGTTTCACTACTTCATATACATCATTGAATCCATCCCCATTAGGTGAAATTGCATCCGGAACGTTTACCGGGGTATTTTCATCAATATCCTCTTTAATTACGGTCTTGGAGAAGTATTCTATGGGTTTGATTGCTGTAATATCCAGTCGGGTATTCATATAGGCGTCGAATATAGCAGCACGGTCGGTTATGATGCCAGGAGTACTCGTTGGCATTGGGGGCAACACATCCCATAATCCGGTCAGGCGCGTATCGTAGCGGCTAACATAGGCTTCGCTGCGGTTGCTGAAATAGCGGATGCCTTCATCGGCTGCATTATGCTGTAGGGTAAGTTCTACCGAACCTGAAGGATCGGCATTGGCAGTATTCATAATCCAGGTCTTGTTCACATATTCCGGGAAATTCAGCTTATTGTACACATTATCAGCCACCCTGAATTTGATGGTTTGGGGAAGGCCTGTATATTTTATCCTCAGCGGGGTATAGCTTCCAATGGCTGTACCGATCGGAAAATCGAGTGCCGGACTGCTCGCCGTGGTATTTCTAACCAGACTGCCCCCGGTCATCATGGGACCTGTAACAATAAAATTTGTATGACTATGTCCGGTGATGGTTCCTGTTCCGGGGCGGCCTACATTGACATCAAATCCATTCAATATCAGGTGACCGTTCCGGAAATCCAGGTTATTATTGACGTGCAACGCACCGATATCAGATAAAACGTTCAGGCTGTTGTCCAGTCTCAGGTTCGGGAAGCCGTTGAAGGGCAAAGAATTGATGTTATTGATGCGCTGGGCATTTTGAAGCAGATCTGAAAAGGTAAAAATGCCACCTGTACCGTCAATGCCACGGGCGCTCTCATCAGGCAAACGGCTGCCATTGTTATTTTGCCAGATGCTTGCATAAAAATTAATAAAGGATGTATTATAGGATGTGAGGGTTCCTGAATGGGAGATATCCGCAAAAATATTCAGGTTAGCATTGGGGTGAGCAACAAGCGAAGCACCGGGATATATATAGACCTGATTAACCGCCTGAGCATGAATTAGCAACGGAAAAAACAAAAACAGACAGAGCAAGACCTTCAGGGCCGGCAGTGGAATGCCAATGTGTTTTTGATGTTTCACGTAAAGCTTTTGGGGTTTGTATACGGAATTTTATTAAATATGTTTTTTCAAGATACGATATTATTATTTGTTAAAGTTAATAAGGTTCGGGGAAAAAGCAAATCAGTTGATAATTGAAAGTTGATAGTTGATAGTCAGCTTGAGAGTGGAGAAATGTCAACTGATAGTTTGTATATAAATAATTAAAACCAATTAAGAACTGATAAAAATAAGGGCCTTAATTAATTATAGTCAGAACGGATGTACCTTCGATATCTAAAACTGCTCCATCTTGAATGGTAATGGTATTGGCGGTCAGGGTCGTTCCTGTTAACAGAGTTTTTACACCGGTTTCACTCAGGATAAGATCATTAAATGTAAATTCGGGTAAAGTTTGTGATGTCAGGCCGTTAAAGTTCACGGTACTTGTAATGATGGTAAAAGAGCCTGCACCAGGAGTAAAATCACCTGCTATCCCAATTGTTCCTACCGGATCAAGAATACGGTTTCCACCCGTAGCGTTAAGGTTTTGATAATTGAAAGCAGGAATTGTTTGTACTCCACTACCATTAAAATGGATCGTACTTCCGGTAATAGTATAAGCTCCTGCACCAGGGGTAAAAGTCCCGGCAATTCCAATAGTTCCACTGGAAGCAAGTGTTCTTGTTCCTCCGCTTCCATCAAGACTATAATAATCAAGTGCGGCAATAGTGGTAGCTGCTGCATTAGTATATTTAACTGTAGAGGTAACTGGCTGGAGAGTTCCGGTTGCTAGCACCGGAGTACCACTGCCCGATATGGTTAAATCAAAGGATCCCAGGTTGAGTGTACCCGGTGTATTAATTGTAAGCAGATTGCTGACACCTGTGTTTCCGGCCAGGGTTTTGACACCAATTTCTGAAATTTGAAGCCGGTAGTAGTCCTGGGCTCCCACCGATTGAGTACCGCCATCATAATGAACCATGCCTGTTCCTGGTGTTAATGTCCCGTTATTTGTCCAGTTCCCCTCTAGTGTAATAATCCCCGATCCCATGGTGATTGAACCACTTCCGGCGATATCTCCAGCGATATTAGCCCCTGCAGATCCCGACATTGTTACCGGGCTGTCAGTTGTCCAGTTGCTGCCCAAAGTAATAGTTGTACCTGTAGCAATAGTTTTTGTGCCCGGACCAGAAAATATGAGGTTATGGTAATTAGTACCTCTGACTGTTTGAGCAACAGCACCATTATATTCCACAGTTCCGGTACCCGGAGTAAGCCCTCCTGTATTAGTCCAATTCGTTGCCACAGTAATGGTACCCGATCCCATTGAAATTGCACCGGCTCCACTTATAGAACCTGTAAGCGTCAATGATCCGGTGGTAAGTAATTCTGCGGTATTATTATTGACCCAGTTGCCGGTAATTGAAACTAGTGCATCCGTTGAAATAGTCATGGGACTGCTATTGGTCAGATTCCCAACAATTACAGGACTGTCTGAAATTATCTTTTCACCAATGCCCGTAAAAGTTAAATTACGGTAGGTAAGTCCTGGGACATTTTGTGTGCCGGAGCCTGTAAATGCTATCACGCCGGTAGTTCCGGTAAGTGTCCCATTATTAACTAAAGGTGTACCTGTGGCAGGGAAATTCAGGGTACTGGTACCGATTGATAAGGTAGTTCCTAAACCAATGGTCATAGTATTATTCACAGTTGTTGTAGTACTTAATGTCTTTGTACCTGCACCTGAGAATTCAACACTATAAAAGTTGCCCCGAAGTGTTTGTGCATGATCATTTGTAAAATATACTGTGCTGGTTCCAGGAACTGTTACACCTGAATTTGTCCAGCTACTATCGGCTGTAATTGTTCCCGTATCCATTGTGATTGCCCCGGAACCACTTATCAAACCATTTACTACTGCACTTGCAGTGGCAATCATGTTGGTTGGGGCACCAACAGACCAATTAAGGGCTACAGTAAGTGTCTCCCCATCGGCAATAGTTTTTGCTGCACCAGCAAAGGTGAGGTTACGATAGCTTAATCCGGGTACATTTTGTGCGTTGGTGGTGAAGGAGAATGTACCAGAAGTGCCTGAAATATCACCACCGTTATTGACCAGAGGAGTACCGGCACCAGAAAGAGTTATAGTTCGGCTATTATAATTTAAAGTACAATTATTAATAGTCAGAACATTGCCGACTAAGGTAGTCGTTGAAAGTGTTTTAATTCCGGCATTGCTCAGTTCAAGATTATAATAAGTCATACCTCTTACGGTCTGGGCAGCACCATTGTAATGGATACGACCGGTACCGGCAGTAAAGGTTCCAGAATGAGTCCAGTTGCCGCCAATAGTTATTGTGCCGGTATTCATAACCATAGCACCTGTTCCTGTCAGGTTTCCTCCCATTACCACGCTGGTACTGGTACTTAATGTAGTAGGACTACTGCAAACCCAATTACCTGTAATAGTAAGAGTGCTGCCATCAGTAATTGTTTTTGCTCCAGCACCTGAAAAACCAAGATTCGTGTAACTGATATCCAGTATATCCTGTGCGTCAGCCCCTGTATAATTAATAGTTCCTGTACTTGCATCAAGTGTACCATTATTCACAAGGTATGTACCACTAGCTGCAAATGCAAGAATTCTGGAATTTATATTCAGGGTAGTTCCGGCATCTATTGTCAGTACATTATTTATGGTTGCAGTACCTGAATTCAATGACTTAATATTATTTTCAAGTAAGTGAAGGTTATAATAAGCTGAGCTCCAAACTCCCTGGTTCACCAGACCTGTATAATTAATTGTACCGGTAGATGGACTTACAGTAGGTGAACTGATACCCACTGTACCCGCAATATTTATAGTACCCACATCTGTAAAATTGATCAGACACCCGGTTGTACCCGTTGTAACAGCATTCAGGTTAACAGTACCTGTTGAAACTGCCAATACACTATAGCGGGTTCCTGTAGTGGCCGACATTGTAAAAGTACCTCCTACCGTAAGTGTTCCGGCACCTACATCAAACTTACATTCAAAGGTATTTGTAGGTGGTCTGGCAATGGTCATAGCTCCGCTAACATCTAAAGTATTCGTTCCTGAGATTGTAACGGTACTATTTGTACTTGCTGCCGGGGTAGCAAACGCAAAAGTTCCTGCAGTTGTCGTTGGAGTATTTATAATCAATGCAGCACCACTTGCAATGCTGATATTGCGAAAATTGGCAGTACCAAGACCTGGTTCAATTGCAGCGGTAAGTCCGCCGAAAGTAACTGTTGAAGTTGTACCATGATTGTATGTGCCATTATTTAACCAGGGCCCGTTAACTGTGAGTCCAAATGTAGTGGCTGTTAGTATCGCATCTGCATTGATCGTCAACCCTGTGCATACTGCGGCTGCACCAATAGTTACTGCATTTCCTCCGGTGGTAGCTATAATCACATCATCTGTAGCGGCAGGTGCAACATCTCCAACCCAGGTTGCTCCTGAAGCCCATGCTCCACCTGTAGCTTTTGAAGTGATTGTAGCTGCATTAGATAAATAACTTGAAATAAATAAGAAAAAGAGAACAATAGAAAATTTGCAGCAAGCCATTCTCCGGTACAATAACCTAAAAACTATTAAATTATACAGACCAGTAGTCATTGAAATTTTCGGATGAATTATAGCTAAAAATCGCAGGTATATGTTAATAATTGTACAGACAATGAGCTTAGGTTTAGGAGATAAAATCATTAAATATCACATATGTCCAAGATTTGTATCTGATGATACGCTTTTAATAAGGGAAAAGTACGGTTAGGTTCCATCTGCATAGGAATATTACTTTAATTATCTTAAAGTTAAATTTAATATTAAATTAATTATAACAAGATTATGAAATGGGGAATGGGAGATAACAGCTTCAAGAACCAAGAGCCAGAAACCAAGACCAAATTCTGCTTTAATGAAAAATCAAGCCAATTATGCAAAGAATAAAGAATATTTAATGGGTATTTAAAATAAACTATGTCATCTATAATAATTGGAATAGAAAACAAAGTAAATAACATGAATTACAATCCTACCAGGATTTGTCTTGAATCTTGGCTCTTGGCTCTTGGTTCTTGATACTTAATACTCAATACTACCTCCGCACAGCATCAATCAGTTCAACTTCAAAGATCAGGGCAGAGTAGGCAGGGATAAGGCCAGGAATACCACGTTCTGCATAGGCGAGAGCTGATGGGATAAAAAGACGCCAGGTAGAACCAACGGGCATGATTTGCAAGGCTTCAGCCATCCCTGGAATTAGTCCGGCAGGGGTCATCCGTATAGGTGCATTTTTGGCATAGGTATCTTCAAAGAGATTAGCATCCGGTAAAAAGCCTTTGACATGAATCAGTACAGAATCGTTCAATTGGGGCCTGATGCCATTTCCGGCTTTCATGACCACATAAGCCACTCCACTTGGAAGCATTCCTACCCCTTCTTTACCTTTCACGTTCTCAAATAATAATCTTTCCTGCTGACTGCTCCGTTCAGAGATCATACGTTTCTGATAACCATCAAGTTTTGTAGCAACACTTGCGGCATCAATTAATAAAGGTCTATTCAATAAGACATCGTCCATACCCTTGCGGAATATGTCGGGGTTGGTAACCATAAAGCCGTTGTTAACTATCCATGCACCAAGATAAGCACCCAGGGTGTATTGCAGTGAGTCCTGAGCTACGGTTAGGGCTATAGGCTTTTCAACTGCTGGCCGGTTTGGACGGGTTTGCGCTGAAGCAGAAAGGGAGATAAATAATATGATTGCTAATCCGCAAAGTATCGGTTTTAAAGAAGGCTTCATTTTATCCAATTAATATCGCGCAAGTTAAAGATTTAATCAATAACATTTAGCTGCGCATCATCCAGAATTTCTAAGGTTGGTCCGTCCTGAATTTCGATTGTACTAACAGTTACCTCCGTTGATCCGGGGATCTCTTTCTCTCCTGAACCACTTAGAATCAAATTATTAAATGTAAATGCAGGTATAATTTGTGGACCAGAGCCATTAAAATTCACCACACTCCCGGTAATAGTGTATGCTCCGGCCCCTGGAGTGAAGGCTCCGGCAATTCCGACTTCTTCCCCATCTGGCAGTATGCGATCCCCGCCTGAACCATTTAGGTTAAAAAAATTTCCCGGAGCAATACTTGTTTCGGCAGTACCAGTATAATTTACAGTAGAGGTTCCGGGCAAAATGGTTCCTGTATTAATAAAAGGCGCCCCTGATAACGGTAGGTTAAGTGTAAAACTGGAAAGCGCGAGTGATGCCGGGTTATTGACCGTCAATACATTACTCACAGTGGTTGTGCCAGCCAGAGTCTTTACTTCTGAATTGGAAACCTGCAGATTATAGTAGGCAAGGCTTGCGATGGTTTGGGTACTTCCATTATAATTAATCGTTCCCGTTCCCGGGGTAAAGGTTCCGGTTTTGTTCCATGCCCCTCCTAAATTCAAAATACCGTTATTCATAGTAAATGTACCTGCACCGCTAATGTCCCCGCTCAAATTAACAATGGTGTTATTTCCAAAAACCGTCGTGGCACCTACTATCCAATTATTAAGAATCTCCACAGCAAAATCAGACGGGAGGTTCTTCGTTGAGCCTGAGAACTCAAGGTCATAGTAGGACGTTGCAGCGATGTTTTGGGTACCGGTTCCCGAATAAATGAACTTCCCATTGCCGGTCAGGGTACCATCTATCACCAAAGGGGTCCCGTTAAAAGAAAGGGTAACGGTATAGGTGCTTCTGTCGAAGGTCACGCCGGAGTTGATGGTTAGTGTTCCGGAAATGTCAATATCACCGGTGATTGTTTTCGTACCTGTTCCACTACAGATAAGGGCAGCGTAAGTGAAAGGTGCAATGGTCTGGTTTCCTCCTTCGTAGATAACAGTTCCAGTACCTCTGTCAAAAGTACCCCCATTCGCAAGCCAGTCTCTGCCAATCCGGATAGTACCTGAGCCCTGGTCGATCAACGCACCCGTATTGTGTATCAGATCCCGGCCAACGGTGGCATTCTGAGTACTGGTCATCAGGGTGCTGGCCGAAACAGTCCAGTCATTCGTAACTTCTATATTATTCCCTGTGGCAATTGTTTTAGTGCCCCCTGTGAATTCCAGGTCATAAAAGGTAGATGTATTCACTGTTTGTGCTCCGACCGCAGAATATCTCACCTTACCATTTCCTGAAAACGTCCCGGAGTTGACCAGGGCATTAACTGTACCTCCCTGCAAATCAAGAGTAAATGCGTTTAAATTCAGCGTGGTTGCCGCATTTATAGTTACCAGATTAGTGGCTGTAGTATTGCCTTCCAGTGTTTTAGTGCCACCAGTCATAGAAAGTTTGTAATAGCTCAAATTTTTAACTAATTGATCTATTCCATTGTAATGGATGGTCCCTGTTCCCGGTGTAAGTGTTCCGGTATGCTGCCAGTCGCCAGCAAGGTTAATAAATCCTGTAGCGCCAAAGTCTCCCGTGCCCATTACATTATTTCCAATATTCAGGGTTGTACTTGTAGTGGTGGTGGTAGTAGCATTTATAATCAAATTATTCGCGATTGCCATTGTGGTAGAGGCAATGGAGTTGGAAACAGAGCTCGAAAGTTCCAGGTCATAATAATCAATTCCAACTCTTACAACTTGTGCCGCAGTTCCGGCATAAATCACTTTCCCTGTACCGGCAGTAAAAGTTCCGCCGGCAAAAGTTGAAACAAAACTCAGCGTTCCTGATTCCATAGTAATAGCCCCGGTTCCTGACGCTGCACCAGTGATTACGGCAGATCCATCCCCTTCCATATTAAGGGGAGCATTAACGAGAAAAGGGCCAGTAATATTGACATTAGTACCTGCAGCAATCGTTTTTGTACCATTACTAAGTGTCGTTCTTGGATAAGTACCTGAAGCTATAACCTGAGGATCTGTACCGGCAAATGTTAATGCACCCGAGGTTGAGGTAATTGTGCCATTATTTACAATGGGATTTCCTCCGCCATTCAGAGTCAGGTTTCTGGTTATCATACTGAGGGTTCGGCCATTGTTAACTGTTACGATATTACTCACTATTGCGGCAGCGGCCAGACTTCGATCACCATCAACTTCAAGGTTATAATAAGTCATGTTTCCTCTTATTGTACCGCCACCTACATATTTTACAGTACCCGTACCTACGGTTAACACTCCAGAACTGGAATAGGTAGAATCAAGACTAAGTGTTCCCGAACCCATGGAAAAGGCTCCATAGCCACTAAGTAAGCCATAAACGACTGCATTTGCACTTCCGTCCAGAGCTGCTGGACAATTATGTGCCCAGTTCCCGTTAACGGTTAAAGTTGTACCATCTGCGACAGTTTTAAGGCCGTTGCTGGAAATAGTTAAATTATTAAAGGTTATTCCGGGTATAGTAGTTGCAGCCGGACCGCTCATTGTCACCAAGGCTGTGCCGGGGTCAAAAATACCCGTACAAAGAAAGGCATCTCCCGAACCGGATAATGTTATATTAAAAGCTCCAGCCTGTAGCGTTCCTGATGCCAGATTCAATTGATTTTGAACGGTCACTGCCCCAAGTAATGATTTTGTTCCATCAAATACTCCCAAATTATAATACGTTTCAAGCCAGATTCCCTGAGCTGTATTCCCTTTGAAATTGACTGTTCCTGTACTTTGAATAAGGGCAGGGGCTCCGCCACTTAAAGTTCCTGATAAGTTGAGAGTTCCGGCATCGGTAAATGTAATTTTGCAGCCTGCTGCTATTGTAGGAGCTGTGGTACCGGTTGAATAACCCCCATTCAGGTTAGCTGTCCCGGTAGAGATAGTAATGACATTCGCACGACCTGATGTGGCCTGTGCCTGCATATTAAAAAGACCATCGACTGTCAATGAACCTGCACCAACCGCCATTGTACTGCTCCGCGTTGCTGTTGGGAGAATCATCGTAAGATTCCCCGCAATAGAAAGAGAATGAGTTGAGTTAATGTTTACAATATTGTTGGCTGCAGGTAGTACAAAATCAAAATTGCCGTTTACAACAACATTGGTATTCATATTCAGTGTGGCACCACTGGCAATTATAATATTCTCAAAATTGGCGCTCCCGGTGCCGGCATTGATGGCAGCATTAGCTGTTCCGAAAGTAACCGTTCCTGTTCCGTCATTGAATGTTCCATTATTTAGCCATGGTCCGTTTACAGTTAGTGTAAAGGATGAGAGATTTAGAATAGCCCCTGAATTTATGGTAAGTGAGACACAGGTGTGATTGGCAGCCAGTGTAACAGAATTTCCTGAGGTAGTGGCGATTATTACCAGATCACCGACCGCAGGTGCGCTTCCACCGACCCAGGTTGATCCTACATTCCAGTTGCCTCCGGAGGTGGTTGAAGTAATGGTTGCAGCAAAGGCGGAAACCGTCTGGAGGACAACCAAAAAAATCCCGGCTAAAACTAAGCGAATATATTGACCAGGATTCAAACGTAAGGTACTTTTCATATTCCAGAAATTATTAGGGATCAAACCGATATAATGGTGACCCAACTTTCGATTCGTTGGCTGGAATGCCCAAAGACACTAATATACAATAATTTATGGTAAAAAACTTACTCTGGAAAAGAATGGAGAGCGGAGAATTATAATTCAACGTTAACAATGTTAATAACAGCCCGTTCCAGAAAAAACCGAGCAGGTTAAAGATTTAATCAACAATGTTTAGCTGCGCATCATCCAGAATTTCTAAGGATGGTCCATCCTGAATTTCGATTGAAGTGACGGTCACCTCAGTTGATCCAGGGATTTCCTTTTCTCCAGAACCGCTAAGTATCACATTATTAAAAGTAAAGGCAGGTATAGTTTGTGGACCAGAGCCATTGAAATTCACCACACTCCCGGTAACAGTGTATGCTCCGGCCCCTGGAGTGAAGGCTCCGGCAATACCAACTTCCTCCCCATCAGGAAGCACACGATCACCTCCGGCTCCGTCCAGATTATAATAATCCGCCGGTGCGATATTTGTAACAGCGGTACCAGAATAATTCACTGTTGAAGATCCGGGTTCAATGGAACCCTCAACTATAAGAGGGGTGCCTGAAAGGGGCAAATTGAGCGTGAAGCTGGAAAGTCCAAGTGTTGCCGGATTATTGACCGTCAATGTATTACTGACCGTGGTTGTAGCAGCTAATGTCTTTTCCCCTGAATTGGAAAGCTCCAGTTTATAATAAGGCAGGGAAGCAACAATTTGGGTACCTCCGTTGTAAATTACGGTTCCTGTACCCCCTGTAAAAGTCCCATTATTAGTCCATGATCCTGCTAATGTTATTGTCCCGGAACCCATTGTAATTGACCCCGATCCACTAATATCTCCAGTTACAAGAGCTGCTGCAGTTGTGTTCATGTTTGTGGCACTTCCTACAATCCAATTATTGTTCACAGTTACTGTTGCTGCTGCGGCAATCGTTTTCGTTCCTGCACCTGAAAACTCAAGGTCATAATACGGTAAACCGGAAATAGTTTGAGCTGAGGCTCCAGAATATAATACTTTACCAGTACCGGAAATAGTTCCGGAATAATTTAACGGTGTACCTGTCCCGGATAATGCTAAAATCGCGCTGGCATCTACATTCAGGGCATTTGATACTGTTAATATTCCAGTGCAGGTTTTTGAAGCAGCTCCGGTTACCCCCAGGTTATAATAATTGAGCCCCCATATATTCTGAGCAGTATTCCCGGTATAATTGACTGTACCTGTACTGGCAGTTAAGGTCATCGCATTTGCGCTTGTAGCTCCGCTAATATTTAATACCCCGGCTCCACTAAAAATTACGTTGCACCTTGTTGTGGCAGTTGTAAAGCCACCATTTAGATTTAATGTCCCGGTGGATATTGTTAAATCATTTCTTCTGTTGGCGTTACCACTTCCCCCATTCATTGTAAACAATCCGCCAATTGTTGCTGTTCCGGTACCCAATGCAAAGGTTATCGGATTATTATTACCAGGAGCAGGCATCGTAACCTCGCCGGAAACATCCAGTGAAAAAGCTCCGCTAAAGCTTAGTGTACTGTTGTTACTAAAGGTAATGGAGGTGCATGCGGCATTTGCGGTAATAGTAACAGTATGGCCTGCACTTATAGTTACATCATCCCCTGCCACAGGCACCGGATTTCCTCCCCAGGTGGCGGTTGAATTCCAGTTTCCACTACCGGAACTGGTTCTTATTGCTCCGAAAAGATTTCCTGTAAATATTATTGAACTAAAGAGAAACAAAACAGCAATACATTTTGAAAGTATTTCAAAATGTTGTCTATGTATTCTAAACGCTGTAAGTGATTCGCAAATAAATTTCTTCATCTTTTACTAAAGTTTAATTATCAATTAAATTCCAGATTCTGTACTGCACACAGGTCGAATTAATAATTGATGCTTAGTTAAATTTTTCTGTAATCTTCCAAATAAGTAAAAAACCCAATAATTTCATCCAAAAACTTAAACGTCTGTTATAATTGAAGTTCCAAATGTTTATTATACTATAAGTAATAAACCAAAGACTATCCTTAAAACACATCGCCTGAAATATTATCTAATTACAATATATAAAAACCTGAAAACTGTTCTATCAGGTAAGTGTAATATTAATAACTAAGGATTGGTAATATTAACGGCCCCTGTTCCCTCAATATCCATTGTCGGTCCATTCAGAATAGCAATTGTATTAACTGTAGCTGTTGTACCTGTTAGAATTGTTTTCGCTCCTGATCCACTTAAAACGAGGTCATTAAATGTAAATTCAGGAATTGTTTGTGCAGCCCCATTGAGCTCCACTGTGCTCCCTGTAACCATAAATCCTCCTGATCCTGGTGTGAATGTGCCAGCTATACCGATAGTGCCACTATTGGCTAAAATCCGCTCTCCTCCGGTTATATCCAAATTATAATAATTCAAAGCCGGGATATTAACTGAACCGGCATTTGAGAAATTAACTGTGGAAGTTCCTGATGTGAAGGTGCCGCTATTGACCAATGGGGTACCTGCGCCTGATAAGGTCAGACTAACAGCGCCCAGATCAAGGGTTGTGCTGGCATTAATTGTCAACACACCAGATACAGTTGCAGTACCAAGCAAGGTCTTAGTATTTCCTGTAGAGGTTGTTAAATTATTATATGTAAATGCGGGAATGTTCTGAGCTCCGGCACCATTGAAATTGACAGTTGAAGTACCTGCTGTAAAAGTAACACCTGTACCGCTTCCTGTTCCACCTATATTCAATGTACTGGTATTCCCCTGTAAGGTTCCCGCAGTATTGGTCCAGTTACCCGTAAAGGTATGTGTTAATCCGGTTCCAAGATTGAGTATACCTGCACCATTCATTGTAAAGGCGCCACCGTTGATGTTCCCGGCAAATGTTGCGGTACCGCTGGTTTTTGACATCGTGACCAGACCGCTTGTTGAAAATCGTCCAATACTCTGACTAACTCTTGCCAGATTGATAGTTACAGCTCCCGTTGAAGCTGTCCAGGTACCGTCATTGATCAGATCACCGCCAAAAGAAAAGGTATGACCTGCTGCAGGAGTTAATGTTGCACCTGAGTTAATTGTTAGCGGTACATTTAGATTAAACACCTTGTTTCCATTGGTAGTGATAGCCCCGGTATTATCAATAATCACTCCGCCCAATGCCGCAAATGTAGCAAGCCATTCCGCACCCGCAGTTCTTGATGTTTCCGTATTGTACCTCAGTGTTGCATCAGTTCCGTATGTAGGCGCAACGGATGCAGTAGCAGTTCCTTCCAGAGAGAATATATTATTCACTGTGGTACTGGCATTTGTTTTTACCCCGCTATTTGAAAAAGTTAAATTATAAAAGGTTTTAGTCCCTGTTGCTGAAAGGGTTTGATTACCCGCCGCTCCAAAATTCACTGTACTGGTTTGGGGAACAAATAAAGAAGCAGTGCCCTGCCAGGCCGTTGTACTTATAATATTCACGTTAATTGTACTTGTTCCGCCGTTCATAGTTCCGGCTGTGAGTATAACTGTGCCAGTGGTTGTATGGCTTAGCCCTGCACCCATATCCACTGTACCTCCTGTACCATTTCTTGTGATGCCATTGCAGTTTATATTCCCGGTCAATGTAATGGTTCCTCCGGTATTGTTTGCTGAAAATCTCCCGGTGGTCGTAAATCCGCCAACAGATCGGGTTACCGTACCTGTTAATGTAACTACTGATGATCCAAAATTAACACTTGCACTGGTATTATTATTAGTAAAGGTACCTGTTCCCAGTGTAATTGTTGCAGTACCGGTAACCGTCATTGTCCCGGTAGATTCGTTGGTAAAGGTTCCTGTCGTAGCGGTAAATTGACCTGCACCCATGGTAATACTGCCACTATTTGTCAGAGAAAAAGTTCCACGGATTAGCCTGCCATTGGTAATAGTAATAGTACCATCGTTTATAGTATTACCTGCCATTGTTATTCTGGTAGCATTTATCAGGAAAACACCACCTGCATCGATTGTCAAAGGACTAGTTAAAGTATAATTACCATTTGGTGCTAGTGTACCCCCATCTTCAATTGTAATACCTGCCGTAGTTTGATTTGCACCAAGGGTTACAGAGTGCCCAGCTTGTATAATATAGGTATGCGAGGTACCCGGGTAGTTAACTGTAGCCCCATCTCGAGTAGTTGACCATAGAGAATTCGATGTAAATACCAAACCGGTAGCACGGGAATAATAGGTAGCAGCATACAGCGCATCTGCAATAAGCATGAAAACCATCACTAGCATTGTTGTTTTCAATAGATTACTACGCATTTTAAAAAGTATACTCACTGGAATTGATTTAATTTACCTGAAGCAAAATCGTTTTTTGATTTGTTTTTAAGGATATAATTAACATTTTTAAAAGTCTGTTTATGTCAATTTCGGATATTTGTTGTAACTGATACATAGTTAATTTCTTATTACAAAATAGCAATTAATGTTAGATTGGTTAACCCATGAAAAATGGGAGATTTTCATTTTAACACTAAATTATATTTTCCAAAATTCACATTAATCAATTAACATAAAAAAAATAATCACTCTATTACCACAATTTTAGCACCATTATCATAATCCACTTCAAGTTTTGATCCGTTTTTTAGCTTCAATGTCTTTACATTTACTACAGAATCGATCATTTTGTTCCCTCCACCTGTAAGCTCAACATGATAAAATCTGAATGGAGGAATGGTTTGGTTTACACCATTAAAGCTAACTGTACTGTTGATGATTTTATATTCGCCGGAACCTGGACTGAAGGTACCTGAAATACCAATGATGCCCGACTCAGACAACTTTCTCGGGCCACCAGAGGCATCCAAATCATGATAGTTTACTGCTGCAATTTCTGTTTCACCAGGATTAGTATAGTTAACAGTTGAAGAAGCCGGACTGAATGTCCCATTATTCAGCAAAGGTTTACCTGATCCGGACAGGGTTAGTTCATAGCTGTCAAGATACAGCTCAGTATCTGCACCAATACTTAAAACGTTCTTTACAACAACATCATCGCTAAGGCTTTTTGTTCCACCCTCAGCGGTTTCGAGATTGTAATACTCATTTCCGGCTATAATCTGATCACCACTGCCATTGTATAAAATAGTACTGTTGCCCGAATTAATGTTTCCATCATTCAGCCAATCACCAGCCAGTGAGATAACACCCTCTTCGAGGGTAATATCTCCATTGCCTAATAGATTCCCTTTAATATCTACTGTGGCAGTACCCGGGACTATGAACGGGCTGCTAACTTCCAGATCATTATTGATGATAATTTCTTCTCCATTAGGTATCGATTTTTCTCCTGCCTCAGACAGCACCAGATTATAATACTCAACTGCCCTAATTGTTTGGGTCTCCCCCCGGCTATAATGCACTGTACCCGAACCCGGAATAAACAACCCGGTTCTCAGGTTGCTGCCCCCAATTGTCAAGGTTCCACTTTCCATTTCAAGTATTCCTGCACCGGTCATATCGCGATTTACTGCGATACAGGCATCAGCTTCGAGCAAAGTAGGACTATCCACATTCCAGTCCTGAGTTACAAGTACAGAGCTACCGGCTAAAAATTTCTTAGTTCCTGTCCCGGTAAAAGATAAATTAAAGTATGGTATAGCAGCTATGGTTTGATCATTCTCACCTGCATAAACGACTGTACCTGAATAATTTGTCAGAGCCCCCCCGGCAATCAATGGATTACCATTAGCTTTTAAGATCAGGTTATGCTTATTCAGATTGAGTTCCCCATCGACACTTGCTTTTCCGGTTACAATTGTGTTCCCCGCAAGAGTTTTTATTCCAGATCCTGTGATACCCAGATTATGATATGTTTTCGCCCAAACATTTTGAGGTGATGTGCCGGTGAAATTGACAGAACCCTGCCCGGCTTCCAATGCGGGGTTGGAACCGCTCAGGTCTCCGGAAAGATTCAAAACTCCATTTCCATTAAATATTATTCTGGATGCAGCACCACGAGTATTAATATCTGAAAGATTCGCGGTTCCGGATGTAATATTAAGTGATGCCTGACGTGTCCCTCTACTTGCGGCCATGCTGAATAAACCTTTCACATTTAAGGTACCGGCATTAACATTCAACTCAGATATAGAACCTGATCCCGGTCTTTGAATATTAACAGTACCGAAAACATTTAATGTATTTAAGCCCATGATTATGAGGCGCCCCCCACTACCAATGGTTAAATTAAAACAGCTATTCAGACCATCAACTGTGACTGCAGCAGTACCGGCTGTAGCAATTATAACATCATCACCTGCAAGTGGAATTAGCCCTCCAACCCAGGTACTTGTTGAATTCCAGTTACCACCGGTAGTTGTGGAAACCCGGGTTGCCGCAATGCTTAATGTTGGCAAGTATAAACAATAAAGCAAGCATAACATTAGCTTATTCACGGCTGAGATAGAGAAAAATTGGTAAGTATTGAACATAGCTATTATGTTTTAATATAAAGTTATTAGCGGGTGGTGATTACACCAACCGCAGGAAATACAAAAACCAGGGTAATGTATCATGGTTTAGTGATATTGATTACCGCAGTTCCGGGAAGGTCCAATTCCGGACCATCATTAATATTTATTTCATTTACAGTAACTGCTGTTGCTGTCAGAATAGTTTTAGCACCAGAGCCACTCAAAACCATATCATTAAAAGTAAATGCCGGAATGGTTTGGGCACCCATACCATTGAAATTGACTGTACTGCCTGTTACTGTAAAGCCACCTGCACCTGGTGTAAATATATTAGCGATACCAATTGTACCACTGTTTGCTAAAACTCTCGCCCCACCGGTAAGAGTAAGATTATAATAATTAAGAGCAGGAATATTAGTTGAGGCAGCATTTGAAAAACTTACTGTTGAAGTTGAGCAGGTAAAGGTGCCATTATTTACTAAAGGTGTGCCGGCTGCAGACAAAGTCAATGTTACTGATGAGAGATCAAGTGTAGTCGAAGCTCCAATGGTAAGAATATTGGCAACTGTTGTACCCCCAGCAAGAGTTTTTACTCCAGAATTTGAGGTTTGGAGGTTATTATATACCAGCCCTCCAATACTCTGGCTTGTACCATCGTAAATTACTGTCCCGGTTCCTCTGGTAAAAGTACCGTTATTGGTCCAGTTGCCAGCAATATTAATGGTTCCTGAGCCCATTGTTATATTACCTGCACCACTGATATTTCCACCAACATCTGCTGCCGCAGTCGTAGTCATGGTTGTGGTACTTCCTACAACCCAATTGGTTGTTACGTTTATTGTTGTTGCGGCTGCGATTGTTTTGGTGCCCGCACCCGAAAACTCAAGGTTAGGGTAAGTAGTACCCGCAACAGTCTGTGCACCAGATCCTGAAAAATTAACCGTTCCCGTTCCGGCAATTGTTCCATTATTTACCAATGGTGTGCCGGTTAATGATAAGTTTATGGTAAAGGTGGAGAGATCAAGCGTTGAAGGAGAATTAATTGTCAGAATATTACTAACTGTTGTAGCTCCCGCAAGAGTTTTGGATCCTGCAGTGCTTGTTTGAAGATTGTAATAGCTCAGGGCGGCAATATTTGATGTTGCGCCACTATAAATGACTGTTCCGGTAGCCGGTGTAAAGGTTCCCCCGCTGTTAACCAGTGGTGTACCGGTGCCCGAAAGGGTTAGTGTAAAAGTACTCAAAGCGAGTGTACTGCCGGAATTGATGGTTAAAACACCACTTACAGTGGCATTCGCCCCTAATGTTTTAGCACCTGCGGTAGATACCTGAAGATTGGCATAAGTCTCTCCGGCAACAGTTGCTGTTGCACCACTAAAAATTACTGTACTGCCCGCAGATGCAGTAAATGTTCCATTATCTACCAATGGGGTACCTGTGCCTGTAAGTGTAAGCGTGTTAGCTCCTGTTTGAAGAGTACTTGGTGAATTTACAGTTAATACCGTCGCGACTGTCGTATTCCCCACCAGGGTTTTAACCCCAGCGGTCGAAGTTTGTAAATTTGCATAAGATTCGGCTGCAATGTTCGCGGTTGCACCGCTATAAATGACCGTTCCGCCGGCAGTTGCCGTGAATGTACCATTATTTACCAGGGGTGTGCCGGTTCCGGTAAGTGTCAGGGTATTGGCTCCCGTTACAAGCTCACTTGGTGAATTTACCGTTAATACTGTCGCGACTGTCGTATTCCCCACCAGGGTTTTAACCCCAGCGGTCGAAGTTTGTAAATTTGCATAAGATTCGGCTGCAATGTTCGCGGTTGCACCGCTATAAATAACCGTTCCGCCGGCAGTTGCCGTGAATGTACCATTATCAACCAATGGTGTACCTGTACCGGAAAGGGTCAATGTAAAGGCTCCGGTAGCAAAACCACTGCTTGGGCCTACTGTGAGCACATTGCTTACTGTGGTATTTCCCAGCAAAGTCTTGGTACTTCCGGTGGCGGTATTTAAATTATAATAAACTGTGGATGATACAAAGGTTGGAATATTCTGAGCTCCTGCTCCGTTGAAATTGACTGTTGAAGTTCCGGCAGTAAAAGTAACCCCCGTACCGCTGCCGGTACCTCCAATATTCAGGGTACTGGTATTTCCCTCTAAAGTTCCGGCAGTATTTGTCCAGGCTCCGGTAAAGGTATGAGTCCGGCCTGTTCCAAGGTTGAGAATTCCTGCAGCACTATTCATCGTAAATGCTCCCCCACCGATATTCCCTGTAAAAGTTGCGGTACCGGAGGCTTTGGTAAATGAAACCAGCCCAGTTGTCGAGAATGTTCCAATAACCTGCGATACCCTTGCCTCGTTAATCGTAACATCACCCGTAGTTGTCCAGGTCCCCGTGTTGATAAAATCACCACCCAAAGTAAACGCGTTAGCGCCTGAGATCAGGGTCCCTGTGGTAATAATCAAAGGATTATCTAAATTGAATGTTTTAGCAGCAGCAACGGTAATTGTTGTTCCACCAGTGGTCTCAATCGTCACTCCTGCACTTCCGCCAAAAGGTGTTGGCCATTCAGTACCGGCATTTCTGTTGGTGGAAGTAGCGTATTTCAATCCATAAAGAGTGCCAGTATATGTGGGATTTGTGGTACCAGCAGTTGCGGAACCCTGGAGTGTGAAAGTTCCGGCAACGTTATAGGCGACGGCATTAGTCTTCGCGCCACTGGTCGAATAGGAAAGATTGTAAAATGATAATGTCCCCGTGGCTCCAATTGTTTGGGCACCATTGGCACCGAAATTTACCGTACCTGTTCCAGGATTAAATACAGTACTTGTACCTGTCAATGCTGATCCAGCTAAATTTAAATTGATTGTACTTGAACCCCCATTAACTGAACCTGTTGTGCCCAGAGCAAATGTTCCGGTAAAAGTATGGGTAAATCCTGTCCCCATATTTATCGTCCCCGCACCACTTTTTGTAAATGCAGCCCCATTAATATTTCCGGTAATTGTTATTGTTCCCGAAGCATTTGAGGGGTTAACTGCACCACGGGTGGTAAAGCCACCCACAGAGCGGGTAGTTCCTGTTAGACCCACAGTTGCAGTAGCAAAATCTACACTAGCACTTGTATTATTATTAACAAAGTTGCCGGTACCCAAGGTAATTGTGGGAACAGTTGTACTCGGGGTAACCAAAAATGTACCGGTGGCCTCATTGGTAAAAGGTCCGCTGGAGCTGGTTGTAAATTGACCATTCGCCGTAAAAGTTATGGATCCGCTATTGATCACAGCGCCTGTTGTCCTTGTAAGTCTTCCATTTGATAGAGTAAATGATCCGTTGTTAGTCAGTGTATTTGCACCCATTGTTAGTCGACCGGATGTTCCACTAATCGTACCATTATTAGTCACGCTTCCTCCCGTTCCCATTGTAAGGGCGTTGATTGTAGAAAGATTTAACGTACCCCCGGAATTTATTGTTAAGGGAGAATTTAATGTAGCGATAGCTGCGGTGAGTGTACCACCACTTTCAATTGTCACACTTGCAGCTGTTATAGTAGCCACAGTAATATTATTCCCTGTCTGAATAATAAAAATATCCCCTGCGGCTAGTGCTGTAGCATTTGTTGGGGTACCTGATCGGTTTATTGACCAGGTAGCAAGTGCTGTAAAAGTACCTGTAGCAACTCTGGAATAATAAGTAGCTGCTTCCAAAGCAATTGGAAAAAGCATGGAAATGATATTTATTATCGCAAATCCTGCGAAAATTCTCAAATATTTTCCAATTGAGGTTTGAAAACTACTTTTTGGTTTCATTTTGCGCAGATACATTATTTTTTATCATGTTCTGTAATAGGGCTTTGAACTGAGCCAATTCTTCCTCCATATTATCAATCCGTTTGTTATCAGACTTAAGCGCCGCAATATCAGCTTCCTGTTTTGCGATCTGTTTCTGCTGTTCTTTGATCGCTTCAAGTAAAAGTGCAACTAATTTTGAATATTCAACAGATTTGAAGCCCTTTTCATCGGTATCCACAACTTCAGGGATCACTTTTTCAACTTCCTGAGCAATAAGACCAAGCTGAAGACCATTATTGAAATTCTTATCGGGGAATTCCTCGGTTCTCCAGTTATAGTTCACTCCTCTCATTGCCAGCACTTTAGGAAGAGCATTCTCAATTGTTTTTATGTCCATTTTCCAGCGCTCATCTGAAGTCTCATTGATACCATTTGATTTTACTTTACCGTTAACCTGTAATTTCTGAGCACCAACTGGATTCATACCTATACCCACATTACCCCCTTCATTCCAGATATTACTGTTATTTGCTACCCAGGCAGTTCCACTCCAATATGGCGTATTTCCTGCTGCAGCACCGGCAGGCATCGCAGCTAAAGCGGCAGCGTCTGCGTAGGCTGTGGTAGCAACTGCGGTAGAGTTATTATTGGCTGCCTGTGTTACCGCTATGGTTCCTGTTGGTAGCGTTGGTGTTCCGGTAAAGGTTGGACTCGCAAGGTTTGCTTTCAAACCATCATTTCCATTCAGTTTTTGAATCGCCTGAAGGATATTATCTGTAGCTGCAACTGTTCCAGCTCCTGATATATAACCGGTTAGTAATTTACCGATTACTGCGGCATTGGTAACTGTTGTTGCGTTTCCGGTTGAAGTTACCTCGCCGGTTAAGTTGGCATTCGTAGTAACTGTTCCTGCAGTTAAGCCTGCAGCAGTTCCGGTAATGTTTGTTCCAACCAAAGTACTTGGAGTACCCAGGTTCGGGGTAACCAGTGTCGGACTGGTTGCAAATACTGCTAAACCTGTTCCGGTCTCATCACTCAATGCTGCAGCTAATCCTGCTGAATTGGTCAATGTGTTTTGTTTACCCGATACTGCTGCTGTAGCCTGTGCGTCTGCGTAGGCTGTGGTA
>NZ_JAUYSS010000046.1 GCF_030695525.1 Daejeonella sp.
GGAACAGCGGATGAAAGCTGGAAATTTAAGAAGAGCTTTTCCTGATATTTTTTCTTGCCTTGCATGAACTAATTTCCACAAAATCAACTTTCTTTAAAAATTATAGTTATCAACCATTGTGAGTTGTGCAACAGCCACCTGAAGAAAAAGGACTAGGCCTCCGCGGCCATGTGCGGGATAAACTAAGCTATTTCAGGACGAGGCACAAGGGAATAATTTAGAAACGAGTCTGAAGACTCTTTTTTATTGACTAATCCGTAGATCCGCTGCGCTGAACGCTACGGACAGGGGTGTTAGAATTTTGTCTGAACTATGATTTTTTTGATTAGCTTGATTGTCATGATTCATAATAATCAAATATATCATCTGAATCATGGTTCAGACAATAGCGTAGGCGGGGCTCTTTATCATTCGATAATCCGGAGGCGCTGCTCTGAAACTTTACAACAGCTAAATACTGTATACCGGACAATCAATTATGGTAACCGATGGAAACCTTACGGACAGAAGATTAATTGTGGTACCTCCTAAATTTAACCCGATATTAAGTAATCATCTCCCCCTTACTTCACCACAATCTGATCAGTATAAATAGAAAGCGGTTGCCCAGAACGGATATGCCAGGATGGAGTTTTAAGTAAACTTTCTGCATGGACTTTAATGTAACGGGCTCTCGTGTCTGCTGTTAGTTCTGCCAGAAAGGGCAGGTATGAGATTTTAATGATTCCCGGGTTTTCAAGCGGGTTGGGATTGTGAGGGTTGCTGATTGTGATGTCTTCGCTGTATTCTTTACCATCCGAAGAAAGGGAATAGATTACATGTTTTGGTAGAGCAAACAAATGCCAGTCGGGTTGTGCCTGCGGGTTCAGGAAATCCATGTTTACAGAATTTACAGGCATGACTTCTCCCAGATCAAGAATAAAACCCATGTGTTCGGCGGTACAATAAACCCAGTTCTGATCGGCTTCCTGCCAGGATTCATAAGAGGCAAAAATGCCATCTGTCAGGCTCTCTAAAGCTTTTGATTTAGGGTTCGCTTTGCTGACAGGGATGATCTTTTTCCGGAATGATATAGCAGTGCTGATTCCTTCCATATTGTTGAATACCCGCATGTAGGATGTACGATAATGTTCAGGTGTTCCGCTTCTTTCCCGCACCAGTTTGACTTTATTCAGGGTACAGCCATCCGCAAAATTATTGACCAGGTTTTTAAATTCAGGTTTAGGTAAAACCCGCTCATTGCTGTCTTTTCGGAACATGCTTCGCTCTGTATTGATTTCTGTCCGGCCAATCTGTATTTCGGCATACATGAGGGGGAGGCGGGCAGTTTTGACGCGCTTTAATAATTCAGGGGTTGAAGCTACGGCATTTTCAGCTTTGTCGAAAAGCTGCTTGTATTGCTGCATCATTGCTGCCGACAAATAGGTATTTTTAGCGTGGATAGGATCTCCGAAAATACTCAGCACCATGCCGCTTTTTACGAGTGATTCCTGCATGCTTTCAATATACTGCCGGATAAAGGGAGCTGCCGCTTCGAAATATCCGTTGAGGAATTCATTGATAATGGCTTTATCATCAGCATCCGGATCCCACATTAATTTGCTGATCAGGTAGGAGCGGAGCAGGGCCATTTCGGCTGCTGCTTCGTTGTTTGCCTGCATGAACAAAGCATTCACGCGATTATCTGTGTAGAATTTAATATTGGGTTTTAAGGTGTGCAGATTTGGGAAAGGGGAAATATAATTGGTGAACTGTATATTATAATCCCATATGATGATATCTTTTGAGAGTGCACCCCAATCTTTCAGGTCCTGGGAAAAAGCAGGGTCTGTGACATAAACCGGAGCCTGTCTTGAACTTTCAATATTGCAAAGCATAATATTCACATTGGGCTCAATTTCGATATTTTTTGGAGCCTTGCGCGAATACCAGTATGCCAGGGTTGAAATGATCTTATCAGGAATTTCGCGTGCGACCTGATTTACAAAATAAATAATCGAACCACTTGGAACATTGCCGTATTTCTCATTCAATGCTTTACAGCCAGCACATTGGCAATACCTGTCATTATCGTCCTGGCTAACCGACCAATAACTGGCAGTCGGCTTTTCCTTAATTTTGTTTTTAAGACTGGCAACAAGAAGTCTTAACACTTCTGGATTCGACAAACATAACTGGGTTCCCGGCCGTCTTACACCATCGATCAATGAATAATATTCGGGATGGGTTTTGGCATATTCCTGTTGCGGGACCAGCGTATTGAAGGTATGTACGAATAATCCCCAGTCATCCCTCGACGAAAGTTTATGCCAGTCTGAATACTCCTGATCAGCCATCTGGCTGTATGAGGTAGTTCTGTATTTGATTTTCGGCTCCACAAGCTTTTCAGCCCGGGGCGGATGGAAAGTCTTAGCTTTTGGACTAGTCGCAATCTCCGGTGAATATTTCCTGAAACCCAATCCCTCAAGCAGATCAAAAACTCCAAAAAGTAAACCTCTTTTCGCACCACCGGCTATGATAATATTGTTTCCTTCCACTTTGCGGATAAAACCGGCTTCAGGTAGTTGGGTAAAATTGATTTGTCCGGCTTTCGCATACTCTGTTTCACCAAGGTAAATACCGTTCTTAACTACTGATTTCCCTTCTTCTGAAACGGGAACCGTCTTAACCGATAATTTCGATAAATACTTCTGCAAAGCCAGAGCCGCTTCCTTTTCAATTGCGTTCGCCTGGGCCGGAATAATGATCTGGTAATCTAAGATCCCATCCCCGGTCATTTGCCTGCCCAATAGACTATCCTTCAATTCAGCACTCAACATATCCGGCAGAAAAGTTAGCCCCGCTGCAACTATACCGGTGTTCTTTAAAAAACTTAACCTTGATAAATTTTTAACTTTATCGCTTCCCATGTATATAATTTAGTTGTCAGTTGTCAGTTGTCAGTTGCCTGTTGTCAGTAATTAGTTGGTTCATTTCAAACACTTAGCTATTTCCCTACCAACTCTCCACTCTCAATTCAATTTCTAAGTTCCCTAAGCGTCGGCCTTGCCTGCCGGCAGGCAGGGATGACATACCGCTGAGTAATATTATCTGTACTCAATACCCAATACTCAATACCCATTACTCAATACTCAATACCCATTACTCAATACTCCCTAACTCAATCTTGAATTCCGGATTATCAAACACATTCTTTGAAAACTTATAATTACTGTAATTGTCTATGTCAATAAATCCCTCTTTTTCAATAAAATTTCCACTGATTTTTACATGATCACCCGTTTTAAATCCCTGAATCATCTCCTTTTTGCTATTATCAAGAATACAGTTAAAAATAATTGATTTCTGGGCGGATTTATTTGAAGGATCCAGAATAATACTGAAATTAATTTCAATAGAAGCCGGTTTTTCGATAATCTCAACTACTGTTGCCTGCCAGAAATCAAATTTTAGTGACAGACTGTCTTTGATATAGGCTTTTGTAGAAATTACCCCATTGTCGAGCAGAATACTCCGATTGGCTTTATCCTGTTCTGAGACATTTACAGCATCCCGGATTGATTTTACGTAATTCACAAATCTGACCTGATCATCCGGTCCTTGTAATTCGGCATTTTGTCCGCAGGAAGCTAAAAGGAACAAAATGCCTGCAATAATTAAATTTTTCATGTTCTTTTAATTGTTCAATTCCTAAACAAGCTATTTATCAGGTCTATATCAGGTTAAACTAAATGTAGCCAATGGCTCTCAAAATTCCAATAATCCCAACAAGAATCCAGAACACATTTAACAGGGTGTAGGCTCGGTCTTTTTTAAGAATAGCACACCAGGAAAGCAGAATGGCATCCAAGGTATTGAAAACCCATACAAAAAGGAATGGGCTATCGGGACCTAGCCAGCTAACGAGGGTAAAGCTGAAAATTCGCATGATGACCCCGATCATTTCAAAGGCCTTTATATTTTGCAGAATAAACTGATTCATAGAGCCCCGAGACTTAGTGTTTGTTCTGTATAGGATGCGGACACTATTTCGATTTTAAAGTGAACGAACTGGTTATTGAAATGCAGGAATTTCTTGAAAGTGAATGCACCCCGATTATTGTGCGGGTATGTTTTCCGGCCTCTCCGAGTACCTCATTAAAGAGATCAGAAGCTCCGTTGGCAACTGCCGGACCATCATTCCAGTTTTCCGTATTTTGAAAATAAATATCCAGATGATTAAGGCCTTCAACATTTTCAAATCCAATGAATTTTTGGATCTGTCCGATGATATTCCTTGCACAGATGCCCGCAGCTTCATAACCCTGTTCTGTGCTGATCTGATCACCCAAACGGCCGGCATGTTGAAGCTGACCATTCTTTATCGGAAACTGAATTGCAACATAAGCAATATTGCCGCGGTTATTGACTGCGGTATAAGAACCGCCCGGTTTTGGTAAATTTTCAAGATCTATCTTTAGTAAATTGACATTTTGTAGGATATCCATAGGTTATTTAATTTTTCAGGACGCAAATTAAGCATATGGCAGTAAATGACATTAATTTCATGCAAAAAGGACAAGCTCAGGGTCTGAGAGCTTGTCCTTTGAAGCTGGTCTAGAGTGGATTATTCAGGCTTCAGCAGTGTCTTACTTACGCTTACCTGCTCAATCTTATCTCTGGAATAATAGATCGGGAAATGCTGATCTTTGGTCCATGGCTCAAAAAGGTTTCTGTAAAAGGGACTCGCAGGATCACCCGATTGCCCCGGGCCATTGGTCGCAACTGCGGCATCCCAATCGCCGGTATTGACAATAATCCGGAAAGATGCGCCTGCACTCTGGCGTAAATTTCCGCTGGTTGAACCCGGAGTATCCCCGTAACCGCCGCGGGGCAGGGGGCCGAGGTCTAAGCCGGCTTTTATACTGTCCTTTACGAGATGCCCCAATGCATGAGCCATATAGCTGTGTTTATATTTTTCCTGTCCGTACTGCCATTTGCTCTTGTCGGGGCCCAGCTTTTCTTCAAGGTCTTTTAATCCGGCGCTAAAGGTTTCAGCTAAAAAGCGATCGCGGCCGGCAATAGGATCTGAACCGAATTTTTTATCCGGACTCATGATCCAGTCGATTATTTTCTTGGTCTGCAGACTGATCAGACCTTTGACTGATTCCGGAATAAATCGTTCGCTTGCTTTTGATTTGATTTGATTCTCCCAGGAAACATAGATTGCAGCTTCAATGGAGTTCGGATTGAGTTTAAAATCCCAGCCCTTGAGTTGTTCTCTGGCATCTGCCTCTTTTCCGGTTAAGGATAAATTATTCAGCAGGGGAGTGATTGTTCTGGCCGGGATAGACAGATAATCAACCTGCAGGGCTTTCATATCATCCATTGTTAATTTTTTATCCGTGCCTAAGACCTCATTAATGCGGTTTCCGCGGTAGGGATCTGCCCAGGCGAATCCCGTTGCATCCCAGCGATTGAAATTCTCAGGGGTCAGATTCTGGTTAGCGGTTGCAAAAAAGCCTTTTTCCGGATTAAAGGTATTCGGACGTTCCTTAATTGGCAAACGGCCTTCCCATTCATATCGACCATCTCCCGGGACAGGAACCAGGCCGCTAGATTTTTGTCTAATTGGCTGATAACCAACAACCTGCCAGCCAATATTTCCTTGTTTATCAGCCCAAACCATATTCAGACTTGGAATGTGACTGTAAGAGCAGGCTTCACGGAATTCTTCCCAGGTTTTGGCCTGATCCATTCTCAAAGATGCCAGATAAGGCGCTGCACCCGGTTCCAGCCATCCGCAGCGAACTGCATAGGCCTTTTTATTCAGACTGTCGACATAGCTTACCGGGCCATGACGGGTATAAAGCAAATCAACTGGTTTATCAGACTTCCCTTTTACTTTAATTGTTTCCTGAATGACTTTCATATCCTCCCATTTCCCCTGGTATTGGTATTGGCGGAGATTTTTGGGATTGAGCTCATAAACATACAGATCCTCACTATCGGTGCCGAAAATGGTTAAACCCCATGCAACGTATTCATTATGACCTATTGAGATACCTGGAATTTCCGGCTCTCCGCCACCCACTACATTCCATCCCGGTGCAACCAGGTGACTCATGTAACGAAGTGATGGAACAGAAATCGTACGATGTGGATCATTGGCCATGAAAGCAGCTCCATCTGCCATTTTATTGGCTCCCACTACCCAGTTATTACTGCCAATCGAAAGTTTATCTTCTTTTGATTCATCAGCAGGTAGCATATCCAGACTGGCGGTCAGTTTCTTATCTCCGCGATACTCCGCCTGAACATCTTCCGGTTCAAATTTTACGGTCGCCCGAAAAGCATCATACAATTCCAGGATATCATCAAATAATAATTCCTTATTGATCGCAGGATCAAGATCTATATCAGGATCCTGTGGATGAAATGACGAAAGCTCCTTCACTTTTTCAGATCCCAGCCGGGCTACGGCACGGCCAGTCTTTAATTCTACTCCAATATTTCCCAATAAACCCTGATGCCTGGATATCACTACTTCAGGTGTCCATTTGCCGGGTTTTATGTTTAAGAGTTTGAATTCTATGGGCAGTTTTTCGGGTGTTTTAAGGATTTCTTCAATGTAGGCATTCACGCCCTCGCTATAGGCAGTAATGATCTCTTCACCATCCTGATGATAATGATTCATTTCCTGTTTCATATCCCCTCTGAATTTAAATAGACGGGAACCAATATCCCGTTTGATTTCCCTTTCGCCAAGAATCTCTGCGACGGTCCCGGTAGCCTGTCTTCTCCAAATTTCGAATTGAAACAGACGGTCTTTGGCTGCGGCATAGCCTTGGGCAAAGAACAGATCATGCTGATTTTTTGCATAAATATGATTCACTCCCCACTCATCCCGGATAATTTCAACAGGTTCTTTCAGGCCTTTAACAGATAAATTATCAAAGCCTGATTTGCCGCAGGAAATAAGAAAAGTTCCCAGGAGAATGATTAGTGTAAACCTCAGCGATTTTTGGTTAAACTGTTTGAATGAAATTTGGGTATGAATTGCCATAGATGTAAGTTTAGGTATGAATCAGATTTGCAATCTTTTTCTGAATATCAGTATTTTAGGGGATAGAAGCAAACCGATATAATCATAAATGATTTCAATAAGTAGAATGATGAGTTTTGGGGATGGGGGATTATTGATTTGTTTAGCAACCTTCCAGCCTATCATCCTGAACGCAGCGAGGAAGTTCGTGCTTATGAATCAATATTTGATCTAAAATCACTGAGTTCCCTCAACTGCTGAAGGGCAGCTTTCGGGATTTGGCACCTTATTTCTTCTAAGGAGCCTTCCAGCCTGTCATCCTGAACGAAGAGAAGGAACTTAGCGCTCTTGAAAAAAATTTGTCCTTAAAGAAAGTTCAACAAACATTTCCTCTTTCTTTTTATTAATTTGTTCTCTGAACAAATCGTGTCTCCTCAAAATGGCTGGTGGAGATAGTTCTCTTTTCCAATCCTTTTTTATGAAAAAATTAAGATTATTGACGGCATTTGTAATTTGTGTTTTTGCCCTGGGTTTCGTCAACAATAGCATAGCGAATTTTCAGGATCAGGCACTCAGGAAGGACAGCATCCCCGGAGTTCAGAAGATCAAGGACATCATGATTTATGAAGACCCTCAGTTCTATTCCTCATTTCCATCCATTGTAAACCGTCCTAATGGAGAATTTTTCTTGGCTTTCAGACGTGCACCCGATCGAAAGGTATTTGGGGAAAGCCATACTAATCATGTTGATCCTAACAGTTACCTTGTTTCACTGAGGTCAAAAGATGGGGAGAACTGGACGAAAAATCCGGAACTGATTTATGCACACCCATTTGGCGGATCTCAGGATCCTTGTTTGCTTCAACTGCGAGACGGCACTTTATTGTGTACAAGTTATGGATGGGCCTTTGTCAGACCCGATGGCATGTCAAAGCTCAAAAAGCCTCATTTTCTGGCAGGAGGGGCTGTATTTTTAGGAGGTTATCTGCTACGTTCAAAAGATGGCGGAGAGAGCTGGGAGCATCCAATCTATCCACCTCATATTCAGCCTGAGATAAATATTAATCCGATGGGTGATCCTGTCCCTGCTTACAACCGTGGTGCGCTGTATGAAGGCAAGAGCGGAAGAATTTTCTGGGCGGTGGCAGCAAGTCATGCCCCCGGTAAAACTTCTGTTCATCTGATTAATTCGGATGATAAGGGTCAGACCTGGAGCTATTCGGCTCCTGTGGCTGTTGACGATAAAATTTCTTTCAATGAGACCTCGGTTTATGAAACTCCCAAAGGGGATATTCTCGCATTCCTCAGGACTGCAGGCTTTGAAGATCAGGCCTGCATAGCCCGTTCCACTGACGGTGGCAAAACTTTTAGCAAATGGGAGGGAATGGGATTTCAAGGACATCCTTTAAATGCCCTCCGCCTTCCGGATAAACGGGTGCTGATTACCTATGGTTACCGGCATAAGCCTTTTGGCATCCGTGCCCGGATTTTGAATGAAGAGTGTACTGACTTTAAAACAGCTCCTGAGATTATTCTGCGGGAGGATGCTGGGAGTGGGGATATTGGCTATACCTGGCCGGTTCAGTTGGATAAAAAGCGGGTTCTGGTAGTTTATTATTTCAATAAGGATAGCGGAACGAGGTCGATTCAGGGAACTATCATAAAAGTAGATTGATTGTAAGCTTTCTTCTTATAGTAAATGAGCCTGTCCCTCAATGCGGGACAGGTTCATCAGAATTTTCAAATCATAAGTCCATTTTTAATTGGGACTGATTAGGTTTTTTTGTAATGGCTTTGGTTCTTAAACCCGATTGTAGCGGATACCGGCCTGTGTTTAAGGCTTGTGTAGTATGAGCGCAAAGCGGGGCTACCATTAAATATTGCAGAATAGCTGTTTTTCAATTAATAAAACCTTAGCAGCATAAAGGAAAAGCCTCTCTATATCTTACCCTTTAAGATTTAAAATCCAAATCAGATTATTTAAACTTATCAGCTTCCCGATAAGCTTTGATCAGTGCCAGCTCTCCTTCTTTACCCGGCATTGCATTTCCATGTTCCATTCCAAGGACTCCCTTAAAGCCTTTACCATCAATGTATTTGAAAACATTCCGATAATTGATTTCACCGGTTCCGGGTTCTTTTCTTCCCGGATTATCGCCGATCTGAATGTACGCGATTTCATCCCAGCATTTCTCCATGTTTGTGATCAGATTGCCTTCATTTTTCTGCATATGGTAAATATCATACAGGATTTTACAGGAAGGACTATTTACACCTTTACAAATCAGATGGGTCTGGTCGGAATGGCGCAGGAACAGGTCAGGGGTATCACTGAGCGGTTCAAGTACCATGATCAATCCATGCGGCTCCAGAATTTCGGCACCGCGTCTTAATGCTTCGATCACATTTCCGGTTTGTATGCCAATGGGAAGGGAGCGCTCAAAATCACCCGGGACTACCGTTGCCCATTTCGCGTTTACCCGCTTGGCCACGTCCACAGCCTGACGGCATCCGTTTAAAAAGATGTCGATGTGTTCTTTTTTGCCTGCTGCGAGGGTATTAGCACCGTTTCCGCCTTTATCGACAACAAATACTCCCATGGTCATGTTAAGCTTAGCCAGGGTATTGCCTATTTCTTCCTGTAAAGCTAGCGGACGCTTCATTAAACCATTGTCCTCAATGCTTCTAAAACCCTGATCATGCATGAATTTAATCTGATCAATAAAATTATTTCCGGCATGTGCAGCAAACATGCCAGCATGCGGTGCATAATCTAAATTGAAAGTTTTTTCTGCCTTTTTACCGGAAGAAATACCCGCAGCAAGGACTGAACTACCTGCAGTAGCACCTAAACCGAGCATCAGGCTGCTTTTTATGAATTCACTTCGTTTCATCGTTTTTATTTTTTAAGCTTCTCAGACTACTTTTGTTATTCCCGGAATAGCATAGGGATAGGTGCCATCAAAATTTGGTAAAACTTTTGGAAGAGCATCCCAGGCAAGGCGTTTAGGCATCAGGCTGATTTCCGAATTCAGTGCCTCATCCCATTTAACCACATTGCCGGAATAGGAGGCGTAACGTCCCAGAATTGCCGTCATTGTACTTTTTGCAGCATTTTCAGCATCCGAAAATTTGAACTGATTGGCAGTGATAGCTGCAAATAGTTCATCATGTTCAGTCTGATATGGATTGGCATCGCCCTTTCCTTCATAATTTAACAGCACCTTGCCTTTATGATCCCAAATATTCCCCTTGTTACTCGAATCGAGATAAATCTTGCCTTTAGTACCCTGAAATGATTCATCAATCCTGTTTGCACCTCCGGTATAATGCCGGCATTGGCTGGAGATTACGCTGCCATCGTCGTATACAAATTCAACAGAGTGGCTGTCATAAATTTCTCCATAATCTTTTCCGGTCCTTAAAAAGCGACCACCAGCTCCATAGGCTGAAACGGGATATTTATTTTTCACCCAGTTGGCTACGTCGATGTTATGAACATGCTGTTCAACGATATGATCACCGCATAGCCAGTTGAAATAATACCAGTTTCTCATTTGATATTCCATTTCAGTTTGGTTTGGCTGACGTGGATTTACCCATACCCCGCCGCTATTCCAGTATACCTGTCCGGATAACACATCTCCGATTCCTCCCTGATGTACTCTGTCAATGATTTCACGGTAATTTTTTTGGTAATGACGCTGAAGGCCAACCACCACATTCAACTTTTTACGCTTAGCTTCTTCAGCAGTCGCCAATACACTTCGGATTCCCGGCGAATCAGTGGCAACCGGTTTTTCCATGAAGATTTGTTTATTCTGCTTTACTGCTTCGGCAAAATGAGCAGGTCTGAATCCCGGAGGCGTACAAAGCATCACTACATCAGCATCCTGCATTGCTGCGATATAACCTTCGAAGCCAACAAACTTTTTATCATCAGGTACACTGATTTTCTCAGCGCCGAATTTTGTCAGAAGGGCCTGGTAGCTTTTGTCAAGTTTATCGGGAAAAGCATCAGCCATGGCTACAAGTTTTAGGTTGAACTTCGTACTCAATGCCTGGAATGCAGCTCCTGTTCCGCGGCTACCGCTGCCAATCAGGGCAATTTTAATGACGTCAGAGCCGCTTGCATAGGCGCCTGCCAGAGGAATTCCACTTAGTAATGCACCACCTGTAAGGATGGCTGAGGTTTTTAGAAAACTCCTCCTTTGTTTAGTTTCAAAAATTTCGTTCTTCATGTTATGAATAATTTGAATTAAAAGTCAGCTATGGGTTCACGATTGTAGTATGCTTCAATTTCTTCCTTTGAAGGTTTTATAAGTGGCCGCACCACGCGTATCCCAACAAATGTACCTCCGGTTAACCACCAGTTACTTTTTGGGATCTGGGGGTCTATTTGCTTCCACTCAGCTACTGATCCCCTGCGGCTTGCCGAGCGCAAATCTGTGGCAGAGTCTTCATATGATCCTCCGCGGACAGAATTTGGATATAAAGTCTCAAAAGGAACTACCGGATCCTGAGCGATTGTACCGGCGAATTTAGAATAACTATCAGGCTTGTACTGGTCATAAGTCCATTCGGTAACGTTTCCATGCATATCATACAAACCCCATGGATTAGGCTTTTTTTCACCTACCGGATGTGTTTTATTCTCGCTATTTGCTTTGTACCAGGCGAAGTCGTCCAGTTTTGATCCCTCAGGGTATGAGTAAGCACCGCTGGTTCCTGCCCTGCATGCATATTCCCACTCAGCCTCTGTTGGAAGCCGGTAAAATTCACCAGTTCTTGCATAGAGCCATTTGCAGAATTGTATTGCAGCGTACTGAGTCATACCTATCGCCGGGAAACCTTCTTTCCCCATGCCCCAGGTCATATCTACATAGGGTTTCGTTGGACGGGTTAAGGCATCAACCTGCTGTTTAAGAGGTGCTTTGCTGCGACTTATTTCCTGGTTTTTGTAAACGAAAGGTTCAAAAAAGTCCCAGGTAACTTCATGTTTCCCGATCCAGAAAGGACTGATCTTTACCTGATGCTGCGGACCTTCATCCGGGCGCCGCCCTGCTTCAGTTAGCGGACTGCCCATCGTATAACTTCCCCCCGGAATCGCGATCATATCAAATTTCAGATCTGTTCCTTCAAGGCTCTGAGTATATGTTTCAAAATCATTCTCCTGGGCTAATGTGAGTAAAGGGAATAAAATTAAGCAAAGGAATAATGATTTGAAAAGAAGGGTAAATGCTCTCATGAACGGTGTATGCAATTGAAAAATAAATATGCTCAATTTTATTTTAAAAATTAAGGTTTGGAACATAATGAATTAAAAGAAGCAGGGTGAAAAGGTAAAAATCAGCGATAGAAAACTAGTTTGAATATTTATTTAAACCTGAGTTCGATATAAGGACGAGTGAAATGATAAGGTTTTAATTGGTCATATAAGGCTTTGGACTCATAATGATTTGATTTTGGAAATCAATACCTGTGTGTTATAGGTAGGTTCAGCCCTTTCCTCCGGTTAGTTCCGGCACGAAATCGTCTTCTCTTTCAAATTACTACCAGCCGGAAGCTACCTCCTCCGGCAAGGTTTATTTTACCCAGGTTTGTATTACATTGGGACGGGCAGTCCGGCAAAAGGACCACCTAATGTATCTTTTTGGCTTCAAAAAGCCAAAAATGATGTCGTTCCCATCGTTAACGCAGCCACAACAATTAAATGCACCTGTGCTTGGATTTGGCCTGAATGATAAACGGCAATTTTCAAATAGAAAATTGCCGTTTAGTACTGATTATTTCTGAGCCGCTATTCTTTTTACTTTTTAGCTATTCTATAAAGTCTACCTTCATCAGTAATCGCATAAAGTGCTCCATCTTTTCCTGTCATTGTTGATCTGAACCGCTGGTTTTGATCAGCCAGTAATCTTTCTTCTCCAACAACTTTATTGTCTTTCAGTACCAATCTCAATATGTGTTTGCCACTCAATGCCCCAATAAACAGGTTATTTTTCCATTCAGGAATCATGTTGCCAGTGTAAAAAGACATTCCGCTTGGAGAGATTGATGGATTCCAGTAGTAGACAGGTTGTTCCATACCTTCTTTTTGATATAAACCTTCACCTACCTTGGCTCCACTGTATTCCATACCATAGGTGATTGTTGGCCAGCCATAGTCTTTGCCCGGTTTTACCAGATTTAGTTCATCGCCGCCCAGAGGACCAAACTCAGCGGTCCAGATGTCACCTGTTACCGGGTGGAATGCAAGATTCTGAACGTTTCTGTGACCATAAGAATAAATTTCAGGTTTTGCGCCAGCGCTCCATACCGGGTTGCCTGGTGCAGGTTTGCCATCTTTGGTTATACGTAATACTTTACCATTCGCAGATGTTAGATATTGTGCCTGTGGTCTGGTTTCCAATGAAGAACGTTCTCCGGTGGTAACTAATAGATTGCCTGTTTTGTCCACTAGGATTCTGCCTCCATAATGTCCCATACTTGGGTGTGCAGGATCAGCTCTGTAAATGACGCTAACATTTTCCATCTTTTTCTCATCAGCAGAAAGAGTTCCTTTCGCAACAGCAGTCAGGTTACCAGTGCTGGTTTTTTCAGAGAACACCCAATAGACAATTCTGTTTTTTGAAAAAGCCGGATCAAGGGTTAAGCCAAGTAAACCTCCCTGACCTCCTGAATTTACTTCGGGCAAACCTGTGATGGGCTCACTTACTTTTCCTGCAGTGGTGATAATTTTCATGGCACCGATTTTTTCGGTAATCAGAAGACGTCCGTCAGGTAAAATGGTAATTCCCCAGGGTCTTTTCAATCCTTCTGCAAGTATTTTTATATCCAATGCAGTTTTGGTTTTTATTCCTGCAATTCTGGTTTGACCTGCGAATGCAGGGGAATAATTATTGTTTGGAGCTAATTTCTCAACAGGTGCTTTTGTAGTGTCCTGAATAGGGCGATATTTTGCAAATGCATTGGCATTATTGCTGTAAGAAGTAAAAATTATTGCTGTACTTACAGCAAAAACATGGAATTTCTTTGTCATTTTAATGGTTTTTTTAAGATAATTTTACAAATTAATTAAATATCTGCATTAATCATGCCTTATTTCAATGATTTCATGTCAATCACAAATCGATAGTGAACATCTCCCTTGAGTGTGCGTTCATAGGCTTCATTGATCTGGTCAATATTAATCAGTTCGATGTCTGATGTAATATTGTGTTCGGCACAGTAATCCAGCATTTCCTGAGTTTCTTTGGTGCCCCCGACCAGAGATCCAACAAGACTCCGGCGGCCACCTATCAGTTGAAAGGCAGATACATCCGCAGGATTTGGTGGTGCCCCCAGAAGAATCATTACTCCGTTTGAACGCAAGAGTGCCAGGTATTCATTATAATCATGATCTGCAGAAACTGTATCAATGATGAAATTGAAGCTTGAGGCGAGTGATTTCATTACTTCAGGATCTGATGTAAGTTTAAAATGTGTCGCACCCAGACGTTTAGCATCCTTTTCTTTGCTTTTTGAACGACTCAACACTGTAACTTCAGCACCCATTGATGAGGCTATTTTAACAGCCATGTGCCCTAATCCACCAAGACCAAGAACCGCCAGTTTATCGCCCTTTTTTACATTCCAGTGTTTGATGGGAGAGTAGGTTGTAATTCCGGCACAAAGCAGGGGGGCAACGTTTTCCAATGGGAGTTTATCGGATACATTCAGAACAAATCGTTCCCTAACCACGATATGAGTAGAATATCCGCCAAGGGTAATCGATTTTTTGTCCTGTGTTAAGGAGTTATAGGTTTGGGTATGTCCGTTTTCGCAATACTGTTCCAGATAGTCATTGCAATTACTGCAATGTCCGCAGGAGTCGACAAAGCAACCTACACCAACAGTGTCGCCAGCTTTGAAGCGTTTAACTGAATCACCTACACGGGTTACTTTTCCAACGATCTCATGACCGGGAACGGCCGGGTAAACTGTACCTCTCCATTCGTTTCTCGCGGTATGTATGTCTGAGTGACAAACACCACAGAAAAGGATCTCGATTTCAACATCGTCTGCACCGGGTTCACGGCGGTCTAATTGCCAGGGTGCCAGTGGACTTTCCGCACTTTGGGCGGCATATGCTTTTACTGCTTTCATAGTTTTATTTGAAGATTTAAAGTTAAATAAGATTTGATTAATCTATGGTATTTGTCTGTAAAATAGAGGTGACTGAGGGGAGGACGGAATGTGGTATTACTCGCAATAACACTTCACATTGACCGTCATTTTCGAGGGAGGCCCGCCTGACCGGACGGGCAGGTACGACCGAGAAATCTGTTGCTTGGAGCAATACTGTTGCCTTTAGGATAATTCTCAAATTCAAGGCAATGCAAATTGGAACAGATTTCTCCACGCATTTTAATTGTTGGAAATAGAAGAATATTGCTCGCGTGTTCGAAATGACGGGCTAATTTGTTTAGGGGATTTCGTAAGTCTTAGGATTCAGACTTACGAATTTACTTAGGCGCCTTGCAAGATAAATTCGTCAGTCACCCTTTTAGCAAGCGACTGACGAAATCTACTTTCCGCTCGGCTAAGTGATTTCGCAAGTCTTAAAATTTTCGAGTTTGACATACATTATGTAAATTGGGTACGTAAACGTTATTATGGAAACAAAAAATACAATCAAACGCCGCCATTTTATAGCAGGAACAGGTTTGCTGCTCGCGGGCTATAGTTTGAGACTCAATGGAGCTGTACTACAGCCTGCTGAACCGATCATTGATATTCACCAGCATACCGATTATGCCGGGAGAACACAGGATAAAATGCTCGCACATCAGCGGATGATGGGGATTACTACTACGATTCTCCTGCCCGGTGGTAGGCCATTGAATTATGGCTCGACACATTATGGAGTAAGTAATGGCCTTCAGGTCAAAGCAGGAGGGAATGAGGTATGTTATCAATATGCGAAAGACCGTGCTCCCGAAATGCTTTTCGGGGCCTGTGAGGTGCCTGATTTTCCCGGGGCGATTCCTGAAATTGAAAAGTACCTGAAATTGGGTGCAAAAATGATTGGGGAGTTAAAATTCAATGTGGATTGCGATTCCCCAGAAATGCAAAAGATCTATCAGTTAGCTCAGGAATATGATGTGCCTGTATTGATGCACTGGCAATACAATATGTATAACCGTGGCTTTGAGCGTTTCCATAAAATGCTCGAAAAGTTTCCTGAAGTGAATTTTTTAGGACATTCACAAACCTTCTGGGCCAATATCGATAAGAACCATCCTGATCAGAATATTTTATATCCCCGGGGCAAGGTAACACCGGGTGGCTTAACTGATCGATTAATGAGCGATTATGCAAATATGTATGGTGACATTTCAGGAGGCTCCGGACTGAGTTCCATGACAAGGGATGAAGATCATGCACGTGCATTTTTAAGTAAGCATCAGGACAAACTGTTGTATGGCAGTGATTGCGATGACTATGCAGGTCACGGCCCGGCTTGCCAGGGTGCTGGAACTATTGAAGCAATCAAAAAACTCTCAGCGAGTAAAGCCATTGAGCGAAAAATCCTGTACAATAATGCTAAAAAGATGTTCCGCCTCTAAATTTAGCGGTTCCTTTTTTTAATGATTTTCACTATTTCATCAGCAATAAGCCGGTGCCCGGTATCCATCGGATGGGTGCCGTCCGGTAATAGCCCCTCCATTCCGGCAGGGTCTTTTCTGGCATATTTTCCAAATACTTTCCAGGAATTGATCAGCTCAACACGCTCTGATTTTGCCAGTTTGATTACCGCATTCCTGTAAAGTTTCAGGCGCTTATGCCTGAATGGTTCCAGTTTAGAGCTAAGCGGATTCGGGGTCAGAAGTATGACTCTGCCATTGATTTTTTTGATCTCAGTAATGAAATGATTCAGATTGGCAATATAGGCTTCCAGGGGAATGCGAGATGCGCTGCCTTCTCCCTTATCCTGATAAGCATCATTGAGACCAAAATTAAGAGTTACCCAATCAGGGTGATGGCTTAATACAGCTTTTTCAAACCTGTCCATCGCATGTTCGATTTTAGGACTATCATTATCCTTCACCGATCCGCTGTGATTGCTTCCAACACCTGAATTAATTACGTTATTTGCTATCCCGGCTTCATTCAGGTCTTCATGTATACGAACTGCATAAACCTTCTCAATTCCTTTTCTTGGTGCTGTTGTGGAATTACCGAAAGTGACGATTAAGAGCTTCTTTTTCTCTTGTGCTGAAGAAAAGGTACTTAACAGGACAATCAATAGTACTATTGATACCCTTAATAGGAAGTGCATATATTTTGTTCTCATTAGTCAGGCTTTGCAAAAAATCAATTTAGTAATTATTTAATTTCCGGCGAATGCTGGAATAAAAAAGCTCCTTCATGTTTTGAAAGAGCTTTCATTTTATTTTAAAGCAAATCAGGAAACCTTTCCATCTGCATAAAGGTTATTTGTGGTATACGTTTTTTCCTCAGCCCTTACCGCTGATGCCGCATCTTTATGGGTCGGCATCCAGTTATGGTGCACATCACATTTGTCCTGCGGAACTCCCCGGATAACTACCGCTCTTTGTGGCCCCAAAAAGGTATTGTTGTACATTTCCATGGTTGTACCGGCGATTGTTGTATTGTCTTTACGATCGCGGCCTCCGTGCATATCAAAGTTATGGCTGAGCGAAATTCCTAATTCCACATTATGACGTGCAATATACCCACAGCCAGGCCTGCCTGTTCCGGCTAATGAATGACGGTTCTCATTGAACTGATTGAACTCAATCAGCGAGCTGGCTTCATCATGACTTACACCATAACCAAGTCCGTTATACTGGCATTTATGAATCAGATTATGATGAATATGACTTCCTGTGCCTTTTTGTAAACTGACACCTGCATTGGCGAAAGCCGAAATCTCACAATTATCTATCTCCAGGTTTCCAAATTTGGTGATGATTCCTCTTGAAGTAGGAAATTTATAGTAATAGGTATGACCCGGGCCTCCCGGACCAAAAGATCTTTTATGATGGTCGAGGTAACGTTTTGAATTTGGTCCCTGCAGCCTGATACCGCTAAGCCGTACACCCGGACCTTCAATAGAGATCATTCCCGGGGTATCCAGACTATCACTTGTAATTTGTGCACCTGCTGAACCATTATGTCCTCTGTCGCTCGCCAGAGTTACTCCGCCGGGGATTTTTAGCATGATTTTATCAATATAAATGAAGGTCGTCATGTCGATAATCAAATCGCCAGGAATAAAAACAACCTGCCCTGATTTTACTTTGCCAAGGGCATCAATCAGTGATTCGAGGCTGTCGACAGTGTAATCGCCACTTGTAATGATTTTTGTATACCCTTTACCACCACCAATAGGTCCGCCTTCATCTGCCTTAGCCCCGTAAATAGCATTGCCTATTTTTTTCCAGGTAGGTTTTTCTTTTTTGGCATACTCCGGAGCTGAATTTATATCATTTGCGATTGCCGGAGTAATTGAGCTGAATGCAGCCAGCGAGCCTAATGATGCCGCAGTTACAAATTGTCTTCTGTTAAAATTTTTTATTCCCATGTTTTATTTTTTAGATAACCATTCTGTATGTGTAGGAATGCTGAATGCAGCCCCTTCTTCAAATTCGTAGATATAATTGCTATAGGGATCTCTCGGATCCGCTGATGGATTTTTCTTTAATCCCATTGCAAAAGTGATTGGCCCACAATCTATTCTGGTATATTTCCCTTCTCTTTTCACACTTTTAATCGTGTAAGTAGCATCTCTTTCTCCTGCAGTGGATATAATTAGTTGTTCACCGATCAAACTGCCGTTTTCAGGAAGAAGCTGATCGACCAGCACCCAGCCACTTCCCGAAGGATTTTTATTCATTTTAACGATCTTGCCTTTTATTTGTCCTTCGGATTTCAGATTCAATTCCCCATAACTTAATGCACGCCCATTTATAAGTACAGCCTTGCTTAGCTGATTATTTTGCATCCTTACATAGCCAATATTTCCATTCATAGAGATATTATTTGGTAGTTTCATCAGTTTGTCTGAATCCGGATTATATAAAACATGATCAATACTGCCATTGGTATGTTCTATTTGCAATGCGATCTGTGATTCATCGCCATTGTCGATGCGTTTCACAGATTTAATGAAAGGATTTAGACGATAAGGTTCGAATACTGAGATGAAAGTACTGTTGAGATTCTCACCTTTTCTATGCATCAACACATAACCCAATTTTTTTGGATTCCCGGCTTTGTTCTGCGGGGGATCCCCATCCGCAAGGGCAACATCATTTGCCTGACTAAGGGCATGCATTCTTAAATGTATGTTATCATCTGCTTTCGTACCGCGATAGCCGGTTTCAGTTTTCCAGTCGATCATGAACACTGAGGCAGGATTTGGATCTCTTTTTACGTTGTAAAAAAATGAATAACCCTGCGGAAAACCGTTGGCAGCAATTCCTTTCTCAATATTTTCTCCGGCATAGGTTCCTGCTTTTTGGGCCGTTAACTTCAGTCCTGAAGTGCTAATTTCTCCCGGAGGGCCGTGAAAACTGTATAAATGGTCCTTTCCGCCATCTACCTTAAAAATATCAATGACATAGGAATTGTTCTCACCAGACCCGGCATCTACGAGAAACATCGTTCTTTGATAGGTTTTTGTCTCAGGATAGGCTTTTTGTCCATCGATTTCGAATACACCGAAACCTTTCAATTGTTTAAATAATCGGGTATGTCCACCCCAGATTTCCTTCTGAGGCTTTTCATTCACAAAAACGAGGTTATGCGAAACCGTACTTCCTGTCCAGTCGCGATTGCTTGGAATATTTGTAGCAAATTCAGGATACCCATGATCAGGTGCAAGCCATTTGCCAAAAGCAAAGAGATCAAAATTCATTAGGTCAGGATGCGCGTGCATGATGGTTCTTCCAAAATTATTCGCAATAGCAACTCCGCTGTTTCCACTCCCATTTTCCAGTAAGGCTAATCCGAAACCACTCATAAGATATCCACCCTCAGGTCTTGTGCCTGAACGTTCACCTATTTTTTGTATTTCCCTGCTGATTGCATCCGGATCTTTTGAAAAGATATCCCTGCCAAGTTTATCTGCCGAATTTTTATTGGAGATGTAAGCAGCTTTAGCAAATTCAGGATCTTTGGTGAAGATATAACCCTTGGCTATAAACCTGGGATCAGCATATCCATTGCTCACAGTTCCGGTTGAGCCGCTATCACCCATATTTGGTATGGCTAAACCCAGTGCTGCCATCCTGTAAGCTGCAAGAAATGTGGTATTGAATTGAGGGAATTCTTTAATTATATTGTGCTTAGTATATGCCGGATAACCCTGAAGGCGTTCAGCAACCTGAGTAATCAGACGGCCCCACATCAGCGTATAACCCGGCGCACCTTCATTGGAGGTGCCATCCCTGTCGAAAGTGGAAATCATCAGGCCGGGGATATTTCCGCCATCCGCTGCAAAGATCCAGTCGATCCATAAATTACTTTCGGGTTGCGAATCGAGAGCAATTGCGCAGGTTGCAAGGGTTAATTGATGCATTCCCTGATTACCTCTTATTTGCGTTGAGAGAACAGCTTTGTAAGCGGTTCGCAAAAGCCCGTCATCTATATTTTGCATTAACAAAGCCCGGGTTCCTTTTGTTCCAATTTTGTATTTTTCGGATTGTTTTTTCAGGAAGCTGTATAATTCACTATTGTCAACTGTACCGCTTATAATTTTATCATACGAATCAGCAAAAGATGTGATGATTTGGGTTTCCCAGATCGATCCATGTATTTTGCCCATATTGCGCCCTCCGTCAGAATGATACCATCCCTTGTCGGCATAAGGTTTCCAGTCCATCTCCGGATAAACATCTGCAATACGGTCTAAAATGATTGCAGCTTTGCGTGCATACATTTTATCGCCTGTATATAAATAAGCTTCAGCTAAATCCGCCAGCCCTTTGCTGATGTAATCCCATTTCTTCCAGACGAAGTAGCCAATAAAGCGATGGGCCCGGCCGTTCTGGTCAATGAATCCATATCCATCATCAACTCCATACTTATGCAGCGGATCGGATGGGTTAGGATGGGCTGTATTGAATAGCAGGCTTTTGTCGCCTTTTGTTACATCAAACTGACCCCGTTCATCTAATGCACTCGCATAAAATTTACCGAAATCATTGCTTGGGAATACGCTTTTGCAGGATGGACAAGTTAATTTCCATGGTTTATCTTCAAATTCGGGCTCATAGGGGTAATTGCCGAATTTAAGTACATCCAGACCGCATTTTAAACAACCTAAAACTTTAGGGCCTTTCGCCAGGCGGTCGAGTGTAACATCAATAACGCGCGGAGTATTCTGTCCGGGAACCAAAGACCATATATCATCATCACTTTTATTGGCAAAGTTTTTCGCATTATTAATTACAGACTTTTTCAATTCCTTAGCCCAGTCGAATGTATTGCAATTGTTTCTGAGGTTTTGAATCTTTTCCCGGGTGTAGAAACCACCATATTGACGCTGGGCAAAACTGAACTGTGAAAGTGCACTGAGTGTCAGAATGGCTAAACAGCAGCGGATTATATGTTTCATAGATTGGATAATTGTTTTTTTCTGATGATTTGTAATTATTATAGTTTATAACTCATTAAATGTGAGCCTGATACGAAGAATATTCGGCCATGGGCAAAATCCCCTCCTGCTTTTATTGGTCCCGGAGCGGTAGCTATCAGCTTCATTTCGTAGGTTTTTGGTAAAACCTCAACGATTGCACCTTTCGCAAAGAGGATGTATACTTCGCCCTTTGGCCCGGTAACAAATATCCTCGGACTTTGCTCCGCAGTTGTAGGTCCGAATTCAGAAAAAATATCTTTCTTATAGACTACCTGTTTATTTGCCGGATCGAAAACGAAGAATTGCCTCTTATCGGTAATCCCGTATACCATTCCACCTGGCATCATACGCATCTCACTGTATTCCTGAACTCCCGGAAATACAGCTTGCTGCCATTCAATCTTTTTGCTGGCCATGTCCATGATGTACATTTGAGCTTCTTTCGCCTTTTTTTCACCACCGCTTCCAGGGGTGGTAGTTGTCCCGGCCAGTAATTTGCCATTTTTTAGAGGTACAAGACTCATACTGCTTTGATCCTTCACCACCATGCTGTCAGTTAGAAGTATTCTGTTATTTGTCTGATTGTCATAAAGCAATAATCCACCGCCGGTAGCGCCATATTGCGGGGTGCCTCCCATGATTATGGTTTTTCCATCGGGGTGTGCAATAATGCGAAATGGGCGGATTAATTCAGGAGAAACTGTAGTAAGATGAAGCGGATTTGAACTTTTATCATTCAGTTTTGTTTGTATCCATGGTTTGTACGGATCCCATTCTATCAGATGCCCACCGGAGTAGACCCCAAAATAAACTTTATTGTTCTGGTTAACCAATGCATTGAACTGCCCTAAAGCATATCGGTTTACCCATTTGTCCTTTTTCAGGTCATAATTAAAGAAACGCATAGGAAATGCAGTACCACCAACAATAGTACCGTCAGGCGCAGTGCCAATACCCATTACGATTGCTCCGTCGCTGGTGTAATCAAAGGAGACCTCTTTTGTAGTATTTGTTTTCGGATTTTCTGTGATGAGGATGCGGTTAACAAGATCAAGATCCTTTAGAACAGTGCCATCAGGAAAATTTCTATGAAACAGACTTTGTGAGCCTGTTATGATTTTTACCGGTTTCAGGTCATTATATTCACCAATTTTTCTGGCTTCCCCTTTATATAGCTCGTACCACTGATCTTTGATTGATTCTAATGCGCGACCGTAAACTTTGCCGTTTTCATCCCGATAAACTGCCGCAGTTCCGAGTTTTCGTTCATTTTGAGGAAGAATTCCATTGGCCTTTCCTGTATTTGGGTCGAAAGCAATAATCTGACTGGAGGCATTTCCCAATCCAAAATAGATCCAGCCTGCATTATCTGCAACTAGTGATCGCTGATACTGACGCCAGTTCTCTTTGTGTACAAAGCCATAATCTTTCAGTTCCCTGTTATTTGGATCAAATGAAACCATTCCGCTATTGGGGTATGTAATTGCCCAGATCTTGCCCTTATCATCTTCTGTCATTGCCATCGCCATCTGAGGCATAGTTTTTTGGGTGAAGGTAAAAGCCCGTTTAACCGGATCAAATTCAGTAAAGTGATCGCTGAAATGGGTATAGAATTTATTGCTGGTCGATAATATTGATGAGTAAGGCGTATCCTGTTTAGGATTAAATGGAATAGTAAACTCTTCACTTTTTCCTGTTTCTGCATCGATCATTAATAGGGAGTACCCTCCGCGATGATCAAAAAGCCATACCAGAACAATATTTTTTCCATTGCCGTCAACCGTGGTAACTACTCCACGATGATTACTGATTGGAGAAGCGACACCATGGTCAAAGAAACCATTACCCAAATCCTTTGTAGAGCTTTCTACTGTAAAACCTGTTTTGTCGGGTAGCGGTATAACCCTGACCTGCTTTTGGGAGAAAGACTCAAGCCCAAGGGTCACAAAGATAAAAAGCAAAGAGCTGAATTTTGTTCTCATAGATAGATTGTGTACGTACCCATAAATATAAAGTAATTTAATTCATATCAAAAAATGAAAGACATTATTTGTTTTGTAAGGATTTTACTGGATTTAATCTCATGATTTTTATCTATCAGTCTATAATGCTTTAATCGGATATTTTTCCCTGATTTTCACATGAATACGCTTATTGATTGAAATATTTTTTCTAATAGCGATAATTTTTTAAAACTATTTTCTGAGAACGGAGTATAAATACCCTGTAACTATTATTAAACAAAACACCAATCATGAAAAAGCTAATATATTTGGGTCTTTCTTTTTTATTGATTCTGTCTTCCTGTAAGAAAGTTGAGACTGACCTTTTAATAGATGCCATAAAGAATGGGCATGGAAAGAAAGTAAAAGTTTGTCATCAGGCTGGGAAAGGCAAAATAACTGTGATTGAAATAAAAGTGAGTGCACTGGAAGCGCATTTGGCTCATGGTGATTTTGTGCTGGATGCTGATGGTGATGGTTTTACAGCTGTTGGAGCTTGTTACGGCTCAAAGGATGATTGTGATGATAATGATGCAACAATCTATCCCGGAGCTGCTGAAATTTGCGGTGATGAGAAAGACAATAACTGCAATGGAATTATTGATGAAAATTGCGGTCCCGATTTCGTCATATTTAATATTCGAAATAATGCGGGTACGATTGTTGCGCCCTGGGATTCGGATGTTCTCCTGACTGAAAATGCTGCAGGAGATGGCTTTTTATACAGCACTCCGCGCGCCGGACAAAAAGTAGGCTATGGTACAGATTTTTTTGACGGGCAGAAACTTAAGACAATTCAAGATGTGAACTGGACTTTGCTATCAGGAAATTCGGGCATTGTGCCTTATCTGAATATATGGGTAACCGATGGATTAGGAAATTATGCTGTCATATCTTCTGAAAACAATTATGTCGGAACTAATTTTGGCACACGTACGGAATGGAAGATTTTCGAATACGGCCCTTCAAAAACTAATTTTGACTGGTTATTTGACAGCGGTATCGGTGCAAGGGACGGAGCGCAATATTTAACCTTGAATGGTAGCCGGATTAATTTGTCTCAATTGAGTGACCGTATTGTGATTGGTGATCCTGGCAATTATCCTGCTACAAATGTTGGGACAGGAGCGCCACGCGGGGGCTATGGTTTCAATTTGATATGGGGTGATACACAAGCAAATTTTGTTTTGAAAAGCGGGCAGATTGGAGGTTTGACAATTACAGCCTCCGGTGTGACACATACCGTACAGAACTAAGGTTTATGATCTCCGGGAATTTCTTCCGGAGAATATTAAAAAAGGGGAGAATCTGTTCTATGCAGATTTCTCCCCTTTTTTTTAATATTTTTGAAACCAACAAAAAAAATAATTATGCCTACAACAAAGATTACCCTACTTTTTGCTTTAGTGCTTTTTACTTCAAGCTTAATGGCTCAGAGTACAAAATACCACTTACTAATTGGTACCTATACTTCTCCGGGGAAAAGTGAAGGAATCTATGTGTATGAATTTGACAGTCAGAATGGTTCTATGACTTATAAGTCGAAGGCATTAATAGAAAGCCCTTCCTATTTTGCTTTGACAAAGGACAGGAAATTTGTATATGCTGTAACAGAAGGAAGAGGAAGTAAAATTAGTTCCTTTGCATTTGATGCCCAAACCGGGGAATTGAAATATTTAAACAGTCAGCCTTCAGGCAGCAACGGGCCGACTTATATATCTGTTGATGCGAAAGGGAAATATGTATTTGCCGCCAATTATGGGGGAGGGTCTATCACAGCATTGCCAGTGGAGGCTGATGGTACTCTGGGGGCGGATATTCAGGATATTAAGCATGAAGGAGGCAGTATTGCAAGGAAAAAGCCATTTGTTCATTCAGCGGTAGTATCTCCGGATAACAAATTTGTTTTAACTGCAGATCTGGGGACTGATAAGATTAATATTTACAGGTTCCGTGCCAAAAGCAGGCCTGCGGCATTATCAGAAGCAGCTCAGCCATTTGTTACGCTGGATCCTGGCGCGGGCCCCCGACACCTAAGTTTTCATCCTAATAAAAAATTTCTCTATTCAGTTACAGAAATTAACTCCAAAGTATATGCCTTTCAATATAAAAAGGGAAATCTAAACCAGATTCAATCTGTTTCTATGGTACCTGAAGGGTTTACCGGGCCGGGGCATGGTGCAGACATTCATGTTTCTGCCGATGGGAAGTTTCTCTATGCAAGTACCAGAAGTACTCTGAATGAAATAGCTATCTTTTCAATTGATCAGAAAACAGGAATGCTTAGTCTGATTGATAGGCAACCTTCAATGGGTAGAAGTTCCCGCACATTTGATATTGACCCGAGTGGCAACTGGCTTCTCTCTACAGGTCAGGCAAGTAATGAAATCATTGTATTTAAGCGTGATCAGGAAACAGGGAAACTAAGTCCCACAGGTGAAAAATTGCAAATTGACAAACCATCTCTGGTCAAGTTTGTGCCGATTGATTAAGCAGATTTATTTTGTTGATCTCAATTTTAAACTAACTGAATTTTTAAATGTCCAACATCAAATCAAAAGTTTACGTAGTTTTAAAAGCGGATTTTTTCTGATTAATCATCTTCATAGAATTTTAAAATAACTTTGAAACATATACCAGGAATAGTACTAATTGTTTTTGGCTTGTTTGCCGGTTTATTCCAAACTGCTTCTGCACAAAGTACTTCAAACAAAGGGACTGATTTCTGGCTTGCCTATGGCAATCATGTTGCAGGGTATACCGCTGTAATAGGTCAGGAAATGGTTGTTTACATTACATCTGATGTGAGTACTTCAGGAGTATTGGAGGTGGGGGGAACAAGTATCCCATTTCAGGTTACTGCCAATGCAATTACCAATGTTACCGTGCCTCAAACTGCCTATATTGGTAACGCTGATGGTATAGTTAAGGACAAAGGCATTCATATAACTTCGCTTTTGCCAATCGTTGTTTACGCTCATATTTATGATCAGGCCGTTTCTGGCGCCACATTGGTATTGCCAACTAATACTCTTGGGAAAGACTATTATTCTCTCAACTATCAGCAAATTTCGAATAGCCCAAATTCCCATTCATTCTTTTTTGTTGTGGCTACTGAAGATAATACGGAGATTGTGATTACCCCATCTGTTGATACTCAGGGGGGCTTAAAGGCTGGAATTCCTTCGGCTACAATTAAATTAAATAAGGGGGAAGTTTATCAGGTCTTAGGAGTTCAGACTTCATCTAAGTCCAGAATAGTAAGGAATATTCAAGGACAAAATGTTACCCAGTATACAACTGAAGGAGGTGATCTTACAGGAACAAGGATTCAGTCGGTCTCAACAAGTAATACCGAATCCTGTAAAAAAATTGCAGTATTTTCAGGAAGTGGTAAGATGGCTATTGGTTGTTTGGATAATACCGGCTATGCAGGCTCAGCAGATAATCTTTTTCAACAGGCATATCCTACCTCCAGCTGGGGGAAAACATTCATTACAGTGCCTTCAAAAGACAGGAATTATGATGTCTATCGAATTTTTAAAAGTGACCCGAATGCTGAAGTCAGATTGAATGGTACTGTAATTCCATCTGCAAGTTTTACAAATAATTTTTACTACGAGTTTGCTGGGCAGACCGTCAATAATATAGAATCAGACAAAGCCATTCAGGTTGTTCTTTACGCTGTTACTCAGGGTAAATCTATTAATTGTACCAACGTGCCTGGTGATGTAGGTGATCCTGAAATGATATTTTTAAATCCTTTGGAACAGACCCTTTCACAGATTACGATGTATTCTACTCAGCTTCACATGATTATTAAGCATTTTATCAATGTAGTGATTCCTCAGAGTGCAGTTTCCAGTTTTACAATTGATGGGGTTTCACAGGCTTCTTATTTCCAGTCAGTAACAGGAAAACCCGAATATGCATACGCACAAATACCAGTATCGGCCGGCACACATAATTTACAGGCAAATGCTGGGTTTAATGCTATTGCATATGGTTTTGGGAATGCAGAGTCTTATGGTTATGCTGCGGGGGCTAATGTAAAGGGTCTTGGTGTTGAAATCAGAAAGGCCACCAGTAAAAAACAGGTCTCTACTGTTTGTGTGAAAGAAGAGCTGAATTTGAGTGTAAAATTATTTTCAACAACAAACAAGTTACTTTGGGATTTAGGGGATGGATCTGCACCATTCGAAATTTTGAACCCGGTTCCGGTTGATTCGAACCCTATTGATGGCATATTTGAATATTTATTCCCTAATAAAGTAATCTATAATGAGCTTAAGGATTATAAAATAGTTGTCACATCCAATAAAACTTCATCAGATGGTTGCGGCAGTATAGAGATAACGGAACTGCAGTTTTCTGCTGTTAATCCTCCAAGCTCCGTAATCACAGTTGTAGGGCAGACTTGTGTGAATGCAGCAACAACCTTCACTGATGCCAGTATGGGGAATGGTAAAAATATTACGAAGTGGCTTTGGGATTTTGGAGACAATGAATTCTCAACAGACCAAAACCCTGTTCATACTTATGCTAAAAGCGGCGATTATACAGTTAAGTTGATGGTTGAAGGTGAAACCGGATGTCAATCTGATGTGATTACCCAAATTGTTCATGTTGTAGCGCTTCCTGTCGTAAATTTCAATTCAAGTATCCCCGTCTGCGCAAGTCAGGATGTTACATTCTCAGATATATCTTCAACTTCGGAAGGCAAGATAATCAAATGGACCTGGGATTTTGGAGATGGTAAAGCCATTGAAGAAAGGAATTCAGCGGTTCCCTTTACCCATAACTTTAGCGCCAGTGGCACTTATAAGGTTATTCTAAAAGTGCTGACAGATAAAGGCTGTGAGAGCGTTGCATTTGAAAAATCTATACTGATTAATCCAACTCCATTGGTCAATTTCGGGGTACCTGAAGTTTGTATCAAAGATGTATTTGCTCAATTCACTGATTCTACAACAATCTCAGATGGCTCTGAGCTGACTTATCTTTGGAATTTCGGTAATGCAGCAGCGGCACCTGGCACAAATACATCAACACTGAAAAATCCGACACACAGATATACTGTGGCCGGTAATTATCAGGTTAGTCTAACTGTAACGTCAAAAACAGGCTGTGTAAGCACACTGGTCAAGACATTTACTGTAAACGGAGCCATCCCAAAGGCAGATTTTGTTGTTTTGAATGCTGAAGGGCTTTGCAGCAATAAAGAAGTAGTATTTCGCAATAAATCCTTTGCTGATTTTGGAAGTATTGGTAAAATAGAATGGTATTTTGATTATGATAAAGATCCCGCGAATAAAGTGGTGGATGAGAACCCAGTTCCAGACAAGGAATATCGCTTTACCTATCCTGTTTTTAGTTCACAGGCTACAAAGCCAATCAGGGTAAGAAAGGTAGCTTATTCAGGAGGTATATGTTTTGATGATGATATTCAAACCATTACGCTGTTGGCAGCTCCATCCGTAAGTTTTTCTCCAATGGCTAATATTTGTCAGGAAGTCGCTCCTTTTCGTATTACTCAGGCAAGCGAATTGTCAGGACAGATGGGAGTTGGAACATATTCTGGTCCCGGACTTTCTTCAACGGGGATATTTAATCCTGCTCAGGCAGGAGTTGGTACGCATACTCTGCAATATCTCTTTACTTCAACTAATGGTTGTTCTGAATCAATTACTCAGACTATAACAGTTATGCCAACTCCTTCGGTCAATGCCGGTAAGGACACCCTAATTCTTGAGGGCGGTGAAACTAAACTGAATGCAGTGGCAAGTGGTACTAACCTGACCTATAAATGGTTTCCTTCCACCGGTTTAAGCCGGGATGATATCCCAGATCCGGTGGCAAGCCCTGTAGAAGATATTACCTATACTTTGACTGTCACTTCCGATCAGGCTTGTGTTTCCAGGGATAATATCCTTGTTAAGGTATTGAAACAACCTGAAGTGCCAAATGCTTTTAGTCCCAATAATGATGGGATGAATGACCTTTGGAATGTGAAATACCTTGAGAGTTATGCCAATGCCACAGTTAAGGTATTCAGCAGGTATGGTGGAATAGTTTATCAAAGCAATAAAGGTTATGCTATACCCTGGAACGGACAGTTTAATGGTATAGATTTACCGGTGGGTACTTATTACTATATTATTGATCCTAAAACTAAAGGGCGGAAGGTTATTTCGGGGGCGGTGACGATATTGAGATAGACGCGGTTGTTAATTCGTGAATTAGCAAATGTGTAAATTAGCAGATTAGTAAATGTGCTGTTTGGCTTCAACTCATAATCCATGACTGGTAACAGACAACAGACAACAGAAAACTCATTAAGCCAGTTAAAACTCCTTAGTGATCAGATACATAAATTGAATCAGGAGGAATGGGAAGCTTTTTCTTCGATATGGACTCCTTTTACTGCAAAAAGAAAGGAAATTATTACCCGTTCAGGTGAAAGGGAAAGGTATCTTTATTTTGTTCTGGAAGGTGTTCAGCGGGTTTACTACCATGATGAATATGGAAGGGAAGCAACCCTGGTATTTACGTATTCACCTTCATTTGGTGGAGTTCTCGATTCCATGCTGAATGAGCAGGTTTCGAAATATAATTATGAAACCCTAAGCAGGTCTGAATTTTTAAGGGTTTCCTTTTCCGATCTGAAAGATCTCATGTTCAGATATCAGGGAGTAAGATCCATTATAATGACCGGGGTTTCTGGAGCATTGGCCGGAGTGCTTGAGCGATTGGCAGAATTGCAATGTTTTTCATCAGAAGAGAAGTTCAAAAAATTAATGAGCCGCAGTCCGCACATTCTCAATATCGTGCCACATAAATACCTTGCAAATTATTTGGGGATCGACCCCAGTAACTTCAGTAAGCTGATTAACAGGGTTATTATTTAAAAATATTGGTAAAAACCATTATTTTTTATCTAAAAACTGCATTATTTTGCTGTTTCAAATCCTATCATGAAACTCGACAAATACAAGCTGATAGAAGAGCTTGAAACTGAGATCAGAAGTCAGATCGATCAGGTTAAAACATGTTTTGAAAATGCTTCTGAAACTGAATTGCAGAGCCCTTCTGCTTCCGGAGGATGGAGCATTGTACAATGTCTCGATCATTTAAACAGCTATGGACTGTATTATCTGCCGCAGATCAGTGATGCACTAAAAAAAGCTGAGAGATCGGAAACCTCAATCTACCATAGCGGCTGGCTGGGGGATTATTTTACAAAGATTATGTCGCCTGAAACCGGTACTAAAAAGTTTAAAGCATTCAAAGATCATCAGCCCAAGGGAATGCTGGATTCAAAAAGGGTTATCAGCGAATTCCTTCGACAGGAAGAATTATTACTGGTGTATCTGGGTGATGCCAAACACATAGATATGGCCTCGGTAAAGGTACCTGTTTCCATTTCACGCTGGATCGGTATCAGGCTGGGGGATACTTTCAGGTTCCTTCTGGCGCATAATAAAAGACATTTGCTCCAGGCCTTACGAATTTTAAATATTGAATTTTAACGAAAATTTCAAGCCTCGCGGGGTTTTAATCCTGTAGCCGATATTTGAAACAGCTAATCAGCATGATCAGAATACCACTAAACAGTATAATTGCGGCAACAAGAAGGAGTTCGTTGATATAAGGTATTCCGGTATAGCTCAAAGCCCCTACGCCCTGAATCATCAGCAGCAGCTCATTGATAATTACTCCGGCTACAAATATAAATATGCCCGTTATAAATCGATTGTTGATTGGGATCAGCTTAAGGGAAACACTATATCCCAAAAGAAATATGCTTGTTACTCCCAATAGCACAAGATGGAGATAACCGATTATAATAGGCCTGAATCCATAAGAAATATGGCTGAGCTCAGGATGTATGGATCCTGTTTGCAGGATTAATTTAATTGTAAAGGCTAAACCCGACAAGATTAGCAGGATTTTACCGTAATGTGTAATTTTAGGGCTGATTTCTGTCCTGAACTTAACGCAAATCTTCATTAGAATTACCCATGCAACTAGTTGTGCAATAACCGCAACAATGAGCAAAATATAAATATTGCTTATAAATTTCATCCAAAGGATTGAAAGAAAATAGACGGGTATGCAGGCAAAGCAAAAAAGCTGGAATACCCTGTATAGTTTCTTTTGTTCACCTGTAATGATCTCCAGTCTGTCGCTGAGCAGGCCCAGGCATGCAAAGAGGAACCAACCATTGTATTGAAAATGCAGAAAAAAGTAAATTGAACTCAGGTACCAGTCTTGATTACTCATTTTGTTTACCATCATATAGGCCAGATTAAACGCTCCGAATGATGAAATGACGCCAAAGATCAAAGCCGCCCTGAACCACAGGATACTTGTGCTTTTCGTCTTTATACGATTAAGATCCTGCCAGAAATAGATTGCAAAGGCGTATAAAGCAAAAATATTAAGTGTTGAAAAACTTATGGAATACAAACCATACCCCTGTATGATGAATGTAATCATCATACCATAGGAACTGATCAGATTAGCTAATAATAGCCAGCTATACTGCTTATTGATTTCTTTTCCCAATGTTGTGCCAAGGTAAAATATCATCAGAATCATCAGCGTTTGGGTGATCCAACCTGAAAATGCGAAATGTGAATGACTATGAAGTAAATGTTTCTGATCGAGAAAGGGAAGTGAATAGGCAATTTTGTAACGTAGAATTAAACCCAGGGCTGCAACAAATAGCAGATTAAGAATTGATATGCTGAGCCATCCCGAAATAAATCTATTCATGTTTAAAACAAAAATAGCCCGGAATTATTTATACCTCTATGACTTCAATCATATCCTTGCAATACACCTTCCCTTTATTGATAACCAGTTCTCCCTTTTCATGCATGATGCGCATGGTTCGGATGACGGTTTCTACTCTCATACCGGTCATGAAAGCGATCTGTTGCCTGGTTAATTTTAATTGATTACATTCTTTACAGAAATTCTTGTTTTCTGCTTTTAAATGATTAATCAGATTAATTATTCTTGTTTCAGGGTTATGACAGGCAAATGATTGAATTACAGAATACCGGAATCTCAATCTTTTGGTTAATAATCTGGTAAAGTCAAAAAGTAAACTTGTGTTTTCTTTAAGCAGGTTAATAAATGTTGGTTTATAAAGCCTGATCAGAATACAGTCAGTTTCCGCAATCGCTGATGCAGCATAGGGTCCATCATCAAATAGTGGAAACTCGCCAAAGGATTCGCCCGGTTCAATAATGCTGTGAATACATTCCCTGCCCTCAGCATCCATATTTATCCATCTCACATTTCCACTTATTAATTGAAAATAGTAGGTGCAAACCTGCCCTTCGTGGAAGATAGTTTCGCCTGAACTTATTTTTTTATAAGTAGCACCCCAAGCCAGTAATAAGTTAATATCAATCATTTGTTTTGATGTTATGAGCGACAAACAAAATTAATACAGGAGGCTCTCCCAATTGTGACCCTGCTTATCCAAATATATGATATTTATCATTTATGATTGAACGCATAAGAAGATCCTCCACTCTTAGGTAAAATTGTACAAGCAAATTATTCTTAAAAATTAAATTCTGAAATATGAAAAAACTTCTTTCACTAAGCATTATTACTTTGGTTATTGTTGCTGCAGCTTCTTGCGGTGGTAGCGGTGATTCGAAGAAAACTACTGAGGTGGGCACAGAATCTACAGCCGCATCAGATGGGGATAACCCTTCTTATGATCCACACAGAGGTGAAGGTAAATTTACCAACGTAGAACTTTCCCCGACCTTAGATGTCGCAAAAGCGGAGCTAGGAAACCAGGTTTCTCAGGTTAAGTGCAACAGTTGCCATAAAATGACGGATGAGAGGCTGGTTGGACCGGGCTGGGCGGGAGTAACAACACGCCGCAAGCCGGAATGGATTATGAATTTCATTACCAATACGGATGTCATGATAGATAAAGATCCTGAGGTACAAGCGCAGCTTGAACTCTGTCTGGTTCGAATGCCTAATCAGAATCTTTCAGATGATGATGCAAGAAATCTGCTTGAATACATGCGGCAGAATGATGGGGTAAAATAGGCTCAAATCAGGCTTTAAATTTCTAAAAAGAGATTAATGGCATTCATTTCAATGCTTAACAGGGATGCTTTGCCCTAATTATTTCAAGATAAGAGGATTACACTAAAAATTATTAATTACCAAATCATTAAAAAAATGAAGATAAATTCCAGATATGTACAGGGGATGGCTGCCCTTGCATTATTAGCAAGCATGAATGCTTGTAAGCCTAAAGATGCGGGCTCCGTTGTAAGCGGGGATGCTGCCTCAAAAGTGTATGTTGCCCCCGGGAAATATGATGAATATTACAATTTCGTATCAGGGGGTTTTAGCGGTCAGCTTTCCGTTTATGGACTTCCCAGCGGTAGATTACTCCGGGTAATACCTGTTTTTTCAGTAGATCCGGAGAAAGGCTGGGGCTATTCAGAAGAAACAAAGCCAATGTTAAATACCTCTCATGGCAATGTTCCATGGGATGATCTTCACCACGTATCCATGTCTCAGACCAATGGTGAGATAGATGGTCGCTGGGTATTTGCGAACGGAAATAACACGCCGCGTGTTGCCAGAATTGATTTGAAAACATTTCGTACAGCAGAGATTCTGGAACTTCCAAACAGCGGAGGTAACCACTCTTCACCTTTTATTACAGAGAATTCAGAATATATTGTTGCAGGTACCAGATTTAGTGTTCCACCGGATGATAAAAATGGAGATGTTCCCATCAATACTTATAAAGAAAATTTTAAAGGTACCATCAGCTTTATTAGTGTAGATAAGGAGCATGGAAACATGGATGTTGCTTTCCAATTGCAGGGTCCGGGGGTTAATTTTGACCTGAGTCATGCCGGAAAAGGAAAATCCAATGGCTGGTTTTTCTTTAGTACTTATAATACTGAGCAGGCTAATACCTTATTGGAAGTGAATGCATCCAAACGTGATAAGGATTTTATTATGGCAGTGAACTGGAAGTTGGCTGAACAATTAATCAAAGATGGTAAAGGACGCAAGCAGGCTGTAAAATATGCCAGTAACCGTTTTGATGAAAGCACTCATACTGCAACTTCAACGATCAAGAATCAGGTAACCGTTCTGGATATGAAAGATCATCCCGGTTTGGTTTATATGATTCCATGTCCTAAATCCCCGCATGGTTGTGACGTTGATCCAACCGGTGAATATATCGTTGGTAGCGGTAAACTCGCAGCATTAATTCCTGTATTTAGTTTTGATAAAATTCAGAAAGCTATTGCGGATAAGGCTTTTGATGGCGAGTATGATGGTATTCCAGTCATTAAGTACGAAGCTGCTTTATATGGGGAAGTTAAAAAGCCAGGGCTAGGGCCTTTGCACACAGAGTTTGACGATAAAGGGAATGCGTATACTTCCATGTTCGTTTCAAGTGAAGTTGTAAAATGGAACGTAAAGGATCTTAAAGTTTTAGACAGGGTTCCAACTTACTATTCTGTGGGTCACCTGATGATCCCGGGAGGAGACTCTAGAAAGCCAACTGGAAAATACCTTGTAGCGTATAATAAAATTACCAAAGACCGTTATTTGCCAACCGGGCCTGAGCTATCTCAGAGTGCTCAGTTGTATGATATCAGCGGTGATAAAATGCAATTATTATTAGATTTCCCAACCATTGGTGAGCCACACTATGCTCAGGCAGTTGCGGCTGATGTGATCAAAAATAATTCAGTTAAATTCTTTAAGATCGAAGAAAATAAACACCCTTATGTTGCTAAAGGTGAGAAAGAGGCAAAAGTATGGCGTGAAGGCAATAAAGTGCATATTAACATGACATTGATGCGCTCACACCTTACCCCTGATAATATTGAAGGTGTTCGGGTAGGAGATGAAGTTTACTTCCATACCACTAACCTCGAACAAGATTGGGATGTTCCACATGGTTTTGCAATAAAAGGGGCTTTAAATGGCGAACTTTTAGTTATGCCGGGTGAAACCACAACATTGAAGTGGATTCCATTAAAAGCCGGTATGTATCCTATGTATTGTACCGACTTCTGTAGCGCATTACACCAGGAAATGTCAGGATATGTACGGGTTTCTCCTGCAGGAAGTAATGTGCCGATAAGTTTTAGTACCGGTACTAATATCCCTGAAAAGGATAAGCCAGCAGGGCAGGGTACTGCTAAAAAATAATTTCATCCAGGAGAGGTATAAAATATGCTTACAGCAATTTTATATCTCTCTTTTTTTAACAATTTATTATGAATAATAATAAAATTGCCAAAACAAGCAGTATTGCGTTAATTGTTTGTGGTCTTTCTTTAGTTCTGGTACTCTTTACTCCAATCTGGAGAATCGAACTGGACGCCCCTCAATATCCAGAAGGATTAAGTCTATTAATCCATGCAAATAAACTAGCCGGGAATGTGGAAATCATAAACGGATTGAATCATTACATTGGAATGAAGACCCTTCATGCAGATGATTTTGTTGAATTTAAGGTGCTTCCGGGCATCATATTGTTTTTTGCTGCTTTTTTTGTTCTTGCCGGACTGCTTGCAAGAAGGAAGCTTATTAAAGTCCTGCTAGGATTATTTGTTCTCTTTGGAGTATTGGCTATGGTTGATTTCTGGAGATGGGAATACGACTACGGGCACAATTTGGATCCCAATGCAGCAATCATAGTGCCGGGTATGGCTTATCAGCCACCTTTGATTGGATTTAAACAGTTACTAAATTTCGGAGCCTATTCTATTCCTGATACCGGTGGATGGATCTTTATAGGTGCTGGTATTGTCCTATTGGGAGTGGTTATTTTAGAGTGGAAAAGAAAAAACAAAAGCCTGCATCCTAAAAGTGCTTTAAATTTGGTGTTTGTCGGACTACTTTCTCTGTTTTTCAGTTCATGCAGCACTGAACCTGATCCAATTCGAATTGGGAAGGATAATTGTGAGTTTTGTAAAATGACCATTAGTGATTCCAGATTTGGAGCTCAAATCGTAACAAACAAGGGGAAAAAGCATAAGTTCGATGACCAGCATTGCCTTTCACAGTTTTTATATGAGGATAAAGTTAAAGATGAGGATATTGCAGGTGTTTATTTTGTCGACTTTAATGCACCGCATGATCTTATAAATGTGGAAAATGCATTCTTTCTGCAAAGTCCTGCCTTAAAAAGTCCGATGAATGGAAATATTGCAGCTTTCAGTCATAATGATAGTCTGGAAAATGCTGTTCAAACTTATTACGGCAATAAAATTACCTGGAAGGAGATATTGAAGTGAGATTGGTTCCCTTCATATTTTTAACCCTTTTGTATTGCAGTGCTACAGCAGCTAATATATATGTTGGAGCAAAGCGTAGCCATAAGACGGTAAGCTCAGCCATATTATCTGCCCGGGACGGAGATACAATTTTCGTTGATGCCGGCCATTACAGAGAAAAGAATCTGATTATTGATAAAAGCATTATCCTGAAAGGGATTGATTTCCCGGTACTTGATGGTGAAAAAAAATATGAGATTATTTCAATAACAGCAAATGGAGCTGTTGTGGACGGATTTAAATTAATACACAGTGGTGTTTCAAGCCTTGAAGATTTAAGTGGAATTAAGGTTTATGACAGCAGGGATGTTGTTATCAGGAATAATATTCTTGAAGATACTTTTTTTGGTATATATATCCAGAATGGTATAAACTGCAGTATAGAAAACAACCAACTTATTGCAGTAGGTTTTGAAGAGCAGCAGAGTGGAAATGGAATTCATTGCTGGAAAGGGGATAGCCTGAAAGTAATCGGTAATCAAATATCCGGTCACCGGGATGGAATATACTTTGAGTTTGTAAAAAATTCTGTCATCTGGCGAAATGTATCAAAAAACAATCTTCGGTATGGATTGCATTTTATGTTCTCCAATGATGATATGTATGTGAACAATGTGTTCAGAAACAACGGTTCAGGAGTATCGGTCATGTACTCTAACCGGATCAAGATGTTCAGTAATTATTTTGAAGAGAACTGGGGTGATGCGGCTCATGGGATTTTGCTCAAAGAAATTTCTGATGGTTTTATGGAAGGTAATTATTTCACCAGGAATACCAGTGGAATTTATATGGAAGGAGCCAACAGGATCTATATGAAACGGAATGTTTTTGAGAACAATGGATGGGCATTAAAAATTCAGGCAAGTTGTATGGATGTAGTGCTGGAACTCAATAATTTCATTGGAAATACTTTTGATGTGGGTACCAATGGCTCATTGGTTCTCAATAAGTTCAAAAACAATTACTGGGATAAATATGAAGGATATGATCTTGATAAGGATAAGATTGGAGATATTCCTTACCGTCCGGTAAGTATGTATTCAATGATCGTTGAAAAATATCCTCCGGCAATGATCCTTTTCAGAAGTTTTATAACAAGTCTGCTCGATAAAACAGAGAAGCTAATACCAAGTCTCACTCCTGAAAACCTCAAAGATACCGCTCCAATGATGAAGAGAGCCTTTTAAGAGGGCTTATTCCCTGATAAATAGCTTGGACTGAGATCAAATAAAAAATTATGATTCAATTAAAAAATATCAGTAAGCACTTTGGGAAACTAAGAGCACTGGACAGTGTAACAACAATCTGTGAGAAATCAGAATGTATTGCCCTGATTGGTCCCAACGGTTGCGGAAAGACTACGCTGATTAAAACTATTCTGGGGATGGTAGTTCCGGATAGTGGTGCTATCACATTCCAGGGTAATAACATTATTAACCATTGGCAGTACAGGGATCAGATTGGCTATATGCCGCAAATGGGCCGCTATCCTGATAATATGACTATCGGACAGGTGCTGGGGATGATGAAAGACATCCGTGGCAAATCCGAAGGTCTGGATGAGGACCTGATAAAGGCTTTTTCTGTTCAGAATTTATTGAACAAGCGTATGGGGACTTTGTCTGGCGGTACAATACAGAAAGTAAGTGCAGCGCTCGCATTTTTGTTCAATCCTTCCGTACTTATTCTTGATGAACCAACTGCAGGGCTTGATCCGGTAGCATCCGAACTTTTTAAAGAAAAGATCCTGGCTGAAAGGGATAAAGGAAAACTAGTACTGATCACTTCGCATATCCTGAGTGATTTGGATGATCTGGTCACCCGGATCATATACATGCAGGAAGGAAAGCTAATTTTCCATAAGAGTATCGAAGAATTAAGACAGGATACAGGGGAAGAAAGATTGGTAAAATCAATCGCACAAGTAATGATCAGCAATTATGAATAAGATTATAAAATATGTAATTACAGATATTCTGCGCAATAAAATTGTGCTTATCTATACCGGTTTTTTACTTGCTGCATCATTAAGTGTATTCAGCCTGGAAGATAACAGCAGTAAAGGTCTGTTAAGTTTATTGAATATAATTCTGATTATTGTTCCATTGGTTAGCATCATATTTTCGACCATTTACATGTACAATTCCGCAGAGTTCATAGAACTCCTGGTTAGTCAGCCTTTGAAAAGAAACGCAATCTGGCTCAGTTTGTTTACCGGACTGGCCTCTTCACTCTCCATAGCATTTTTAATAGGTGCAGGTATTCCGGTCCTGATTTATCAGGCCAACTTAGTCGGACTCACCATGATTTTAACCGGGGTGTTGCTCAGTGTCATTTTTGCGGCTATTGCATTTCTTGCTACAGTAAAAACACGGGACAAGGCTAAGGGAATAGGGGCTGCTATCATGCTGTGGTTGTACTTTTCACTCTTGTTCGACGGATTGGTTTTATTTATCTTATTTCAATTTGCGGACTATCCGATGGAAAATGCAATGATAGCTTTAAGCGCATTAAATCCAATCGATTTAAGCCGTATTCTTATTTTGCTCCAATTGGATGTTTCGGCGATGATGGGTTATACAGGTGCAGTGTTCAAAGACTTTTTCGGAGCAAGTAATGGCCTGATATTTTCTTTTTTTGTGCTGCTTTCCTGGATTGTAATTCCAGTTTGGTATTCTACCTTAAAGTTTAATTCAAAAGATCTGTAATATGAAAAGACATGAAGCACTTATCCCCCTATCAAGAGACCATCACGGCACTCTGATACTTGCCAGGTTGTTACGTTCAGATGCTCCTCCTTACAAAGGGCTTCCGCTTGATTCAATAGGGAAGGCAGAATATGCGATGAAACACTACCGGGAAGAACTGCTGGAACATTTTGAACAGGAAGAGAAAATGATACCCATGTTAAAGGGGATAAATGTTACGTTGGATAATTTACTTGCCTCTATGAAAGCAGAGCATCAGGAGTTACATTCCCTGTTTAATTCCATAAATATAAATCAGGAACTTTCTTCTCAGCTGGATAGGCTTGGACGGACAATCGAAAGCCATGTGCGTAAGGAAGATCGGGAGATATTTCCGCTGATTCAGGAATGCTGTACAGAGGAAGTATTAAATAAGCTTGCAGATATTTTTACAGAAAAATAAGTTGAAAAGGGATATTGAAAATAGATCTGACATTGAACTTATGGTTGATGCTTTCTACAAAAAAGTATTAGCAGATAAACAACTTGGGTTTATTTTTCAGGATGTTGCTAAGGTTAATTGGTTAACACATATTCCACTCTTATATGATTTCTGGGAAAATGTAATCCTGTTTACAGGATCTTATGAAGGTAATCCGGTACATTTGCACAAACACTTACACGCTATTGAACCACTTAGTAAAACTCATTTTGATCGGTGGAATAAGCTTTTCGTTTTAACTGTAGATCAATTGTTTGAAGGTTCAAAGGCTGAACTCGCTAAGGAGAGGGCTATTAATATTTCAGGTATTATAAGAGATAAGGTTTTGGAATATCAGAAAACAACCAAAGATATTAAAGCCGGATTGCCCGGAAATAATATTAAAAAGAACCGAAAGCGGTCACAGGCTTGAATTAATTAACGTGAACTCGAAATACTATTTTAAAAACCACATAGAAACATAGCATTTTATAGCTTCTACCTAAATTTTAGACAAAGATAGCCTTGAAGCTTCGCTTCAATCTATATGATTTACAATCTATGTTTCCTTTAAAGCATATTAAAGTCAATCTATGTGGTTAAATATTAATCTTTAGATTGTTTAATATCGAACTCACGTAAATTAAGAAAGGGGATTACTTTTAATTAATCCCCTTTCATTTAAAAAAACTCTTTCTTCGGTTTATTTTAATTAGCAGCAGGTGGTAATAATACAGTATCAATAATATGAATAATGCCATTTGATGCCGGTACAGATGCAACAATAATTGCAGTTTCGTTGATCATCACTTTCCCATCAGAAATACTTATTTTGATATCATTTCCGTTCACCTGGCCAATTATCTGTCCTTCGGTTAAATTCTCTGCTTTAAATACACCCAGCGAAACATGGTACTGGAGAATATTAGTCAGGTCGTCAATACTTTCCGGTTTTAAAAGATTGTCGACCGTTCCTGCAGGTAATTTATCAAAAGCTGCGTTTGTAGGGGCAAATACGGTAAATGGCCCTGCATTACTCAATGCATCTACCAGTTTAGCTGCCTGTATAGCCGCTACAAGGGTAGTGTGGTCTTTACTTCCAATTGCAACCTGCACAACATTTTTTTGCGACAAGTCATCCTGAACACCTGACTGTCCCACAGCCTGGCTTTCATCACTGGTTTGTGTACCGGCACCTTGCTCGGTTCCGCTATTGCAGCTAATCAACACGCTAATGCCAACCATAGTTGTAATTAATAAGATCTTTCTCATGATTTTTTATTTAGTTTTCTTACATCCAATTTATTTATTATTATTCCTTAATACTATGACTTTGGTCATATTTAAATAAGTTTTTAATCATATTTTTTGATTGTTAAATATCTGAAATTCAATATTTTATGTAATTATTTTTTGATAGAAAAGATTTTAAAGGCTTTGTTTTTTTGAATAATTAAACCGAATAGAATTTTTTAGGATTCCATAAAAAAACCGGCCCTGTATAGAGCCGGCTGATTGTTCGGTCGCTTAGACCTTCTGCTCAACAACAGGATTTAAATGCTGTAATTTCTCTTCAATTTCCAGGAGTTCATTCATCATCTTCTTCCTGTAGATCTCGGTTTGGTCAGTAATTTTGGGGATCAGTTGTTTGTAGTATTCGATTCCGATTTCTAACTGCTCTTTAAATTTTATGAAATACTTTGCTTTTTTGTCGTTCATTTCCTGAATCTGCTTGCTGATATCTTTTTTGAGGTATTCCACATAAAGATTGAGCTCATTGACAAAGAGATTAGGACGATCAGAGTCATTCAGTAAATTTAGTTTACCATAGATATGGCTCACCATTTCATCCAATGAGAATTTACCGCTAAAATAAGCAATATTGGGGCCCGGACAAATGACTGTAGCTTGACTCTCTTTGGGTTTAAGAATGTTGTTTTTCAAGTATGCAGGTGCTGCCAGTCCTTCACAGAGGCATAGCTTCTCAGTTATCGATTCAAATTTTGTCTGAAATTCATCAGGCTGCAATCCTTCTGCCTCCAGTTGCTTGATTTTCAGATTCTGATACTCTCTGGACGCGGTGCAGATTGGCTGTTCAGTAAATTCAGTATTCGACGATAGGAATTTTTTAACACATGGACTTCCGGGCCTTCCTTTGGCAATGCGTTCAAGACGCTGTTTCTCGGCAGTGCTTTTTCTGAAATTGTTAAAGGGTATTCCAAGTGGTGATGAGCCACTGATATAAAAATCATTATGTGTAGCCGTGGAAAGTAGTTCAAGTGTTTCAGCATCCACATTTGTTGCTTCAGGTACCAGTAAAAAGGGGCTTCCCCAGCCGGTTGCATCAAGCTGATAATGATTCATAAGGAAATCGTTTTCATCTGATGTCCCAATCCCACCCTGAACACTGATCTTTAATTTGGGAACACTTGAAAGCTGAATGCCTTTTTCTTCGATCGCCCTACTATATATCTGGTATAATTCATCAATCATTTCCTGCTTTCTGGTTTTGAATTCCTCTAAAATAGGACCTAAAAGATAACCCTCAGTTGCGAAGGCATGTCCACCGCAGTTCAAACCTGATTCAACACGAAATTCTGAAACCCAAAGACCTTTTTTAGCAAGAAATTTTGCCTGTATCAATGCAGACCTGAAGTCACTTACTTTTAGGATGATACTTTTCCTGAAATTGCTGAACTGATCAGGTAAGAATTCAGAAAAATTTTCCAGGTAACTGTAAAGACGTGGATTCATTCCTGCTGAAAGGACTACAGGGGTATTTAATTCACTCTCTGCAAATCCCTTTAGGGCAGATAATGCATCCGAAATCTGCTCACCGCTGGTATTTGGGTTCATGCGGTCGACCTTTGCCATAATGTTGACCTGAATCTCGCCCTTCTCAATTTCATTGCGCAACTCATTCTGCAAGGCAGTACGCTTTACTGAGTCCTGCTCATTGAGCATATGCTGATACTTTATTTTTAGCGGAGAACTTTCCGGAAGGAGGTTGAAATATCTTGTTAGGTCAGTGCCCTCTGCAAATGCTTCCTGACGCAGTGTTTCGAACTGTTTGTCAACGATCTTTTTAACAAGATTAAGGTAAGCTCTGATTCTTTTACTTCTGGAATCAGTTTCCTTAGGATCGATAGGAACAAATTTCTCATTGATTTTTTCGGTATATAATTGACGCATTCGTTCAATTAAAATATCATCTACAATCGACACCACCGAGCTGATGCCATAGCGTGCTACTTTTATTGGTGTGTCTACTGAATAGGCAAGGCCAAGTACAGGAATATGAAATGTATGACTCATGAAAAGAATTAAAAAGGGTTAATCCACGAGTACAAATAAGGGTATTATAGAGTTCTTAAAATATGATAGCGGTCACATATTAATGAAATTACAATGTGATTTTATTATATACATTAATAAATATCCTGAATCAGGGTATTGAAGGCATTATTCCTATTCCATTTCAAGTTTTCTGATCAGCTCTGCACTCTGGGCCCGGCCCTGATCAAGTCTTCCTGCAAAGAATGTTTTTACCTGATCAAAGTGCTGTTTATAGCCCTCCATGTCACCGTAAACAATGAGTGAGGTCCATTCCCTCACCGCTGAATGGAATTCCAGATCATCACCCCGAATGGTCTTGTCAAATAAAGCGGTATTGATTGACTCTTCAAGTAATTCTTCATTCTTGAAAAGGTATTCTGCGATACCAAGCCGCAATCTGAATGGGGGAGTCTGACAGATCAGGTTATCGTAGGGGTTAATACCCAGATGGTACCATGCATCAACCATGCTTAGCAGACTGAGGTGAGAATTTGGCTTGCGGCTCTCTGATCCCGCCGATAAGGAGAATTCCTGCATCACTTTTTCATCCAGCATCACCGGTTTATGGTCCTGGCCAAAAATAAAGTCCCTTGCCTGATATAAGCGCTTTCTGAATGCTGCTTCTTCCTCTTTGATCATCAGTTTAAATAACTCTGATTCAGAAATAGCATAGCGCTTGATCTGATGACGGGCATAGGGATTCAAAATTGCGAGTCCGCCATAAATATGAGCCTTATAACTAAAGATTCTAAGGGTAATCAAAATTTTAACGTTGTCAATCCCACCTAAATATGAAGCGTTTTCCCAGGGGAAGAAACCTGCTTCTTTCCATGCAGTTCCCATGCTTTCGAAACCCATATGTGTCACAGCCTGCGTATCGGCAACAATTTTATCATGTTCATGAAAATCAGCTATTTCTACCAGCACCGAACCTAATGCCGACAGAAGATCTGTCATACGTTGATAGGCTTCCTTTGTAGTTCTGTGAGGAATTACAATCATTTTTTGCCCCTTTGGATCAAATCCTGGACCATGGAGGGAGTGACAGCTTATAATATGGGCATCTTTTGGAAGGTATTTTTCAAAGGCCTCTATTTCCGGATGTTTAACAGAAGTTTGTCCGGCAACTATTGCTCCGTATTTGGTATAAGAACCATACAAACTCAGCACTTCGGCAATTCGTTCAGCTTCAACAGAATAAATGATTACATCAGAAATTCGGGAAACAGCTTTACCATCCTCCATGATTTCTATACCATATGGGCTTAACTCATTTTCCAGTATTTCCCTACGATTTGGCAGGTCGCATCCGTAAACCCTGTATCCGGCTTTGGCAAAAGACTTAGCGTAGATACAGCCCATGTCGCCAAGGCCTATGATTCCTATATTCATGTTTAAAGGGGTGATGTATTTATGGATAAAAATTAATCTATTTTTTATCTTGTTTCAATATTACATATTTTTCTCATATTTAATGAGGCCTTATCAATCCGGCCAAGTAAATTAGGTTCAATATGCCAGATTATATTTTAGCACTCGATCAGGGTACAACAAGTTCCAGAGCCATTTTATTTAACCGTAAGGGCAGTATAGTTGCCGTTTCTCAAAAAGAATTTGCACAGATCTATCCTAAACCCGGATGGGTGGAACATGATCCCGTAGAAATCTGGTCAACGCAGGTAGCAGTAGCTACCGAGGCCATGGTTAAAGCGGGAATCAATCCCCGGGATATCCATGCCATTGGAATAACCAACCAAAGGGAAACAACCATTGTCTGGGATAAAGAAACCGGGCTTCCGGTTTATAATGCAATTGTTTGGCAGGATCGCAGAACCTCAGATTATTGTGATTCAATCCGTAAGGAATATGGTGAAGGAATCCAGAAAAAGACCGGTCTGATTATTGATTCATATTTTTCAGCAAGCAAAGTGAGGTGGATTCTTGAAAATGTAAAAGGAGCAAGAGAAAAAGCTGAGCAGGGGAAGCTCCTTTTTGGTACTGTGGATAGCTGGCTGATCTGGAAATTGTCGGGAGGTAAATGCCATGTAACTGATGTGAGTAATGCATCCCGAACGATGCTTTTTGACATCAATACACTTGTGTGGGATAAGGAATTGCTCCGGATATTTGATATTCCTGAGGCCATGTTGCCCGGGGTCAAATCATCAAGCGAAGTATTCTGCGAAACTGCAGGGGATATTCTTGCTTCGAAAATTCCGATCGCAGGAATTGCAGGCGATCAGCAGGCAGCGCTTTTTGGTCAGATGTGTACCAAAGTTGGCATGGTAAAAAATACTTATGGTACCGGATGCTTCATGCTGATGAACATAGGCAAAAAGCCAAAAATATCCTCAAATAATCTGTTGACTACAATTGCCTGGAAGATAAATGGGGAAGTGACATATGCTTTGGAGGGAGGAATTTTTATTGGTGGAGCCGTAGTTCAATGGCTGAGGGATGAGCTGGGCCTGATCAGAACATCATCAGAGGTGGAAGAACTGGCAGCAAAAGTGGAAGATACCGGCGGTGTTTATATAGTCCCGGCTTTTGCCGGATTGGGTGCTCCGCACTGGGATCAGCATGCAAGAGGTACAATAACCGGGATTACCCGGGGCACAAATTCAGGCCATTTTGCAAGGGCAGCTCTGGAAAGTATAGCTTTTCAAACAATGGACGTACTTAAGGCAATGGAAGCGGATGCGGGTACTCCAATCAGTGAATTACGTGTGGATGGAGGTGCAACAGCCAATAATTTATTGATGCAGTTTCAGGCTGATATTATGAAATGCAGGGTTATTCGGCCAAAGGTTACTGAGGTAACCGCTCTTGGAGCTGCCTATCTTGCCGGACTAGCAACAGGTTTCTGGGGAAGTGTTGAGGAAATTGCAGAACAATGGCAGCTTGAAAGAAATTTTGAACCGGAGGAACTGGAAAATTATGATGATCTTGTAAATGGCTGGAACCGGGCTGTAAGAGCCGCAAAAGCTAATGTAAATCTTTAAAATCTAAATTTTTGGATATGGCACCTTTTACAGCCGAGTTTTTAGGAACAGCACTATTGGTTTTACTGGGGAATGGAGTTGTAGCAAACGTTGTTTTAACCGGAACTAAAGGTAACGGCGGCGGATGGATAGTTATCACTACGGCATGGGCACTCGGAGTTTTTGTCGGAGTGGTTGTTTCGGCCCCTTACAGCGGTGCGCATCTTAATCCTGCAGTGACATTTGCTTTAGCAATCAGCGGAAAGTTTGATTGGGCACATGTCCCGGCTTACATGCTCGCTCAGATGCTTGGAGCAATGCTCGGATCCTCACTGGTTTGGCTCAAATATAAAGATCATTTTGCCGCCACTGAAGACAAAGGATTAAAACTTGCAGCATTTTGTACAGGGCCTGCAATAAGAAACACATTTTCCAATCTAACCAGTGAAATTATTGGATCTTTTGTGTTGTTGTTCGTGATATTCCATTTCACCAGTGCTGAAATTGCTGACACTAAAACACCAGTTGGCCTGGGATCATTGGGTGCTATTCCTGTTATGTTTCTGGTTTGGGCCATAGGGCTTTCGCTGGGAGGGACAACTGGATATGCCATTAACCCGGTACGCGATCTGGGTCCACGAATAATGCATGCTATACTTCCGGTTGCCGGTAAAGGAAAATGCGACTGGTCATATTCCTGGATACCGGTTATGGGGCCTATGATCGGAGCTGGTTTTGCTGCTCTGCTATATTTGGCTTTGAATTAGACTTTTTTTAATCCTATTCTGAATTTTTACAAACTCCGGAGAGAAATCTTCTGAATTTAAATCATTTCTTTCAGGGTCAAATCTTCAAATTTATATTCAAAAGACTATTTTTACAATATGACTAATAAAGGCGCATTGTTACATGCTATTATTGAAAATGCAATTGACGGAATCATCACAATAGATGAGCGTGGATTAATTGAATCAATAAATCCTTCTGCCTGTGCTTTGTTTGGCTATACAATAGAGGAAGTGACCGGCAGGAATGTTTCTATGCTGATGCCACAGCCTGATAGGGGTCAGCATGATGAATATCTTGCCCGATATCAGCGGACGGGTACCCCTCACATCATTGGTACTGGGCGCGACGTAAAAGGCCTGAAGAAAGATGGTACAATGTTTCCCTTCCGGCTTGCGGTAAGTGAGGTAAAGTATTCAGGAAGGACAATCTATACCGGATTTATCCATGACCTGACCAGGGAAAAAGAAGCAGAGGCTCAGATATTGCATTATGCTTCACAACTTGAAAAATTAGTCGAAGATCGTACAAATTCACTTCAGAAATCGGTTACGGAACTTCAGGTAGCAAAAGAAACAGTAAGTCAATCTCTCGAAAAGGAAAAAGAGCTCAATCAATTGAAAAGCCGGTTTGTGTCGATGGCTTCTCATGAATTCCGAACGCCACTTAGTTCCATACAATTATCTGCTTCATTGATTGAAAAGTATAAACTGCAGGATGATGGGACCAATATATCAAAACATGTCAGTAAGATTAAAAATTCTGTAGGTAATTTAACGACCATTCTGGATGATTTTCTCTCTCTCGAGCGACTGGAGGCAGGTAAAATTGAAACAGCTTTTTCGAAATTCGATATTGTCAAGCTTTCTGAAGAGATTACTGAGGAGATGCAAATGATGGCTAAAAAAGATCAGAATATCATTTATCAGCATACCGGACTCCATAGCACAGTGTTGCTGGATCAGAATCTGCTCCGGAACTGTATCATCAATTTAATTTCAAATGCCATCAAATATTCAGGTGAAAATACCTTCATTGAGTTCAATACTGAACTTTCGGATACAGAATGTATTGTTACCGTAAGGGATAATGGAATTGGCATACCTGAAGCAGATCATAAGCATTTATTTGAGCCATTTTTCAGGGCTAACAATACCGGCAATATCCCGGGAACAGGTCTTGGGCTGAATATTATTATGCGTTATGTTAATTTGATGGGAGGAAAGGTTAATTTTACCAGTCTCCCGAAACAGAAAACTATTTTTAACCTGAATTTCCCACAGTAAAATTCTATGAAGAAGAAGAAGATTCTATTAATTGAAGACAACGCGGATATCAGAGATAGTTCTGTTGAAATTCTGGAACTTGCCGGTTATGAAGTTTTGGAAGCTGAAAATGGTAAAATAGGTGTTGAACTGGCGCAGCAACATATCCCCGACATGATACTTTGTGATATAATGATGCCTGAACTGGATGGTTATGGCGTTTTATATCTCTTATCAAAAAACATGGAAACCTCAAATATCCCCTTTATTTTCCTCACCGCAAAAGCCGAAAGGGCTGATATGAGGAAAGGTATGGACATGGGTGCCGACGATTATCTGACCAAGCCTTTTGATGATATGGAATTGCTAAATACCATTGAGTCCCGCTTTCAGAAAAAGGAAAAGATGGAATCTTTTTACAGCAAATCGTTTGAGAGTCTTCAACTCCTGACCAATCAGAATCAGGGTCTTGATGAATTGAGAAAAATTATTGCCGACCGTAAGGTTAAACAGGTTAGAAAAAAGCAGATTATTTATTATGAGAGTGATACAATTACAGGCATATATTTGATTCTGAGCGGGAGAGTAAAAGCCGTTAAATTAAGCGAAGACGGAAGGGAATTGGTTACGGGAATGTATGGACCAGATGAATATCTGGGAATTCAGGCAATGCTTTCTGGAGATCATTATAATGAAACTACTGAAGCTGTCGATGATACTACGATCTGTCTTCTCCCAAAAGATACTGTAAAGCAGCTACTCGATACCTATACAGATATTGGTCAGAAATTTATTAAGGTGCTTTCAAGCAACCTGATTGAGAAGGAGGAACAATTACTTCAGTTGGCCTATCACTCAGTGAGGAAACGAATGGCTGAGATCCTGATCCGCCTGGCAAAGCAACAAAATGCCCATGAAAGTTCTGAAGCACAAATCCGAATCTCAAGAGAAGACCTTGCCTCGATGGCAGGCATGGCTACAGAAACAGTAAGCAGAACCCTGAGCGATTTTAAAGATGAAGGAATCATTGAAAAGAAAGGTAGCGTGATTGATATCATCGATTTTTCCAAGCTCCATAAAATGAAAAACTGATAAAGATCATTTTTCTTTATGACCTCACTCATTACGCAAACTTATTCCTAAAAGTACTTTTGGAGTAAATGTTTTATTAATGAAAGTTGTTGCGTATAGTGTCAGAGAGTTTGAGAAGGAATTTGTAGCTCGTGCAAATCAAAAACAACACGATATTACATTGATATCTAATTCCCTAAGCCTTGAAACTGCTTTATATGCAGAGGGCAAAGAGGCTGTTGTGGTATCAACTCAGGATGAGCTTTCTGAAGAGGTAATCGAAAAACTGGCTGATTTGGGCATTAAATACATTACCACACGATCAGTGTCGACTGATCATATAGACCGGATAGCTGCCGGTAGAAGAAACATCAAACTGGCGAATGTGCCGTCTTATTCCCCTGCAGCTGTTTCAGAATACACCCTGATGCTCGCACTTTCTTTAGGCCGAAAGATTATTCCTACAGTAAATAGTAGCCGGGAGTTCGATTTCAGAATTGATCAGCATATCGGTTTCAACTTTAAAGAAAAAACAGTAGGAATAGTTGGTCTTGGAGTGATTGGAAAGGCTACTGCCTCAGTATTCAGGAGCCTGGGTTGTGAAATCCTCGGTCATGATATAAGTGAGGTTCCGAACCTGGATGGGATTGAGAGAGTAAGTTTTGAGCAGCTTCTGGCTGATTCAGATATTATATCCCTTCATATTCCATTAAGCCCTGAGACAAAACATATTATCAATACGCAAAGCATTTCCAAAATGAAGCCTGGAGTAATGCTAATCAATACCAGCAGGGGTGGATTAATCAAATCAGGTGATCTGATTAAGGCCTTAAAGACTGGTAAAATCGGATGGCTGGGTTTGGATGGGTATGAATTTGAAAAGGATATATTCTATTCCGATCACCGGAACGATCGGGTAAAAGATCCGATCATGGAAGAATTATTGTCATACCCAAATGTAATTATTTCACCGCACCAGGCATTTCTCACTAAAGAAGCACTTCAGGAAATTGCAAATGTGATTATTAAGAATCTGGATAACTGGCAAGCGGGAAAGTGTTCAGGAAAAGCCTGTGTATGTGTTAATGGCTGCTCTAAACGTTGAAATCTTAGACTCAATTGACCAATTATGAATACCCGGAATCTAATAAACAAATATCACGTGGCAGCACCGCGTTATACCAGCTATCCAACTGTCCCTTATTGGAATACTGAAGCCCCCAATATCAATGAATGGAAAGAATCAGTTAGATTTTCGTTCGATCAAAGCAATTCAGTTAATGGAATCAGCTTGTATGTGCATTTACCATTCTGTGAAAGTCTTTGTACCTATTGTGGCTGTAATACCCGAATTACCCGTAATCATCAGGTAGAAGACCCTTATATTCAGGCAGTTTTGAAAGAATGGGCATTGTACAGAGAGGTGTTTGCTGATAAACCCCTGATCCGGGAAATTCATCTGGGAGGAGGTACACCAACTTTTTTTGCTGCAGATAACCTCAGGCTTCTTATCAATGGTCTTACAGCAGATGCCGATTTGCATCCTAATGCGGAGTTTAGTTTTGAAGCACATCCAAATAATACCAGGGAGGATCATCTAAGAACCTTATATGATTTGGGTTTTCGACGGCTTAGCCTCGGTATCCAGGATTTTGATCCAAAGGTTCAGCGGATAATCAATCGTATGCAAAGCTTTGAACAGGTAAAGGCCGTCACTGAACTGGCAAGAGAAATTGGGTACTCGTCTATTAATTTTGATTTGATCTATGGATTGCCGCTCCAGACATATGAAGGATTGGCAGATACAATTTTTCTGGTTGAGAAATTAATGCCCGATCGTATCGCATTTTATAGCTATGCCCATGTACCATGGATCAAACCCGGACAAAGGAGTTTTACAGAAGCAGATCTTCCCTCAGTAGATGAAAAGCAACGATTATATGAATTAGGTCGTCAAATGTTTACCTCAATGGCTTATGAAGAGATTGGCATGGATCATTTCGCGCTTAGTACCGATAGCCTTTTTAAGGCTCAGTATTCAGGAAAACTTCACCGGAATTTCATGGGTTATACCCACCAATACACACAATTGATGGTCGGACTAGGGGTTTCATCAATCAGTGACAGCTGGTTCGCTTTTACTCAAAATGTGAAAAGAGTAGAAGATTATCTTGAACTGGTGAATAATGGCCAGTTGCCTGTTTTTAAAGCCCATCATTTAACTGAGGAAGATCTGATTATCAGAAAGCATATCTTAAATCTGATGTGCAAGGGGAAAACAGACTGGAATATAAATGAGCCACTGATTGATGCAATGAAAACAGGACTGGAACGTGCGAAAACACTTCAGGAAGATGGATTGCTAATTATCAAGGAGCACAGTTTAATTGTAACCCCGCTGGGAAAACGATTCCTTAGAAATATTTGTATGGCCTTTGATGCCCGACTTTGGGCCAGCCAGCCTGAAACGCAGTTGTTTAGTATGGCGGGTTAATTCCGGGTCAAGCCCGGAATGACAGAATCCTACTGTCATCACAGACTTGATTCCTTGTCATTGCTGCGAGCCTGATGCGTTGTCATTGCGGGCTTGCCCCGTCGTTATTGCGGACCTGATCCGCAACGGAACAAACCTCAACCCCCGTATCCATTATAGGTGGACTCAGGTATGGGATATCCAGGTTCATGCCCCTCAGCACAAACCAAACCCCCAGTCCCAGCATAAGAAATGGGATAGTCTTGTTTATCCGCCGGCGAAATACAGGGCCGGCAAATCCAGTACTGATCATAGCAGCCATCATCAGGGGCAGGGTACCGATTCCAAACCAGAACATGTATTGGGCAGAAGCTATTACACTACCAGTATTTAGTGCGCCAGCCATTGCCAGGTATACAAATCCACAGGGTAAAAAACCGTTCAGTATTCCAACCAAAAGGTGACCTGCTTTATGTCTAAGGGCATATCCGAGTAATTTGTTGAATGATTGCACAAACCCTGAAAACCATATTCTATTACCTATTGATACTTTAAGAATTCTTGATGATGCAGCAAGTATGATGAAAATGCCCGTTAATATGCTGATTGTTTGTTGCATACCTGCCAACCAGAGCTGTTGTCCGGCAAGTCCGATAAGTACACCCAACACTGTATAAGTTAGTGTACGGCCCAGATTATAGATCAGCTTATCGAAGATAATCATCCAGCGCTGCTGATGAATGCTTGGAACTGCAAAAGCCAGTGGACCGCACATCCCTATGCAATGAATACTTCCAAATAGTCCGGTGAAAAATGCAAGTTCGTTATAGTTCATTTAAGCCAAATTCTCTAAATTAATAGGGATACTGATAGAATATCAATTGATTACAATGTTTTTATCGTACATATAAGATTTTCCATTGCTTTTCCATTCAATCGAAACTTTCCAATGTCCCTTTCTGAAGCTATCAAGTCGGAATCCTACCTGATTCGATGTGCCTGTATTAAGATTAATTGTACTGTCTTTAGTTTTATCTGATGGATGTATAAAACGGATATTGCCTATAGCCGGACTTTTGAAGATGATTGTCAGCTGGTCATTGACAATAATTTCCGGCTCTGCTTTGTCATCAATAAGTTGGGTTTTACGTACGTAGTCCTTATCGTACTCAATGCCTTTTTCATAGTAATCTACATCCACAAGGTCATCTGAATCACTTCGTATCATCAATACTGCCAGCGTTATTATGAATGACATAAAGAGTACCATTCCAATTACAAGTTTTGTTCCCCAGTTCATCTTCATTCGTTAGGTGGTGCTATAAAATTTGTTTTGATCTTATCAATCAGTTTACCTTCAGACCAAATTTCTATCCCGATCTCTGATTTGTATTTACTGACACTTTTTTGGGGTCTTAACACAAAAAAGGTAACCTTTATACTGCTTCCTTTTTGGATTTCATCTTCTTTCCTGATATACTGAATCTTTGTGTCAGGATCGATAGGTCGCATCTCAAATTTAACCAATTTTGTGGTTTTATTGACCAGTTCGGCATTATATAAATTACTAACTGTGCCATTATCCCTTAATTGATATAGTGTTCCTCCGGCGCGTAATATAGTAGTTTCAATATCAGTCCTGCTGATGAGCATAAAGCTCAGAACTGAAAATAAAATAAGTAATACTACAGAATAAGCATAGACTTTGCTGCTTAGTTTGAAGGGGGATTTGGTTTTAATCTGGTCCTCTGACATAAATCCAATCAAGCGGCTTGGGCGATTGATCTTTTCCATGACCATATCACATGCATCAATACAGGCAGTGCAGTTGATGCATTCAAGCTGTGTGCCGTTACGGATATCTATACCCGTTGGACACACATGTACACAAACCTTACAATCTATACAATCCCCTAAATTCTGTTCGGTGTTCTTAACAATTTTACCCCTTGGCTCGCCGCGTTCATAATCATAAGCCACAATAATACTCTGATTGTCAAGTAAAACCCCCTGGAGTCGTCCGTAAGGACAAATTACAGTACAAACCAGTTCTCTCAGGTACGAAAAGACGATGTAAAAGACCAGCGTAAAAATCAGGATGGAGATAAAGCCGCTCATGTGCTGCCCGATGGGTTCTGATATGATCTTAATCAGTTCTTCTGAACCAATGATATAGGCGAGGAAAACATTTGAAATAAGAAAGGAAATTAAAATAAACAGGGAGTGTTTGGCGATTTTTTTTGCTATTTTCTCAAAACTCAGCGCTGCCTGATTCAATTTTTGCTGATGTATCCAATCTCCTTCAATCCAGTTTTCAATTTTCCGGAAAACCATCTCCATAAAAATTGTTTGTGGACATGCCCAGCCACACCAAACCCTGCCAAAGATGGCCGTGAACATGACTATAAATACCATAAAAGTCAATAAAGCCAGAACAAACAGATAGAAATCCTGGGGCCAGAAAATGATACCAAAAAAGACGAATTTACGTTCTATTACGTTTAAAAGAATCATCTGTTCACCATTGATTTTTATAAATGGTGAGCTGAATAGAAGTGCCAGAAGTACATAACTAACCACATCCCGATAATGGTAAAGTTTACCTTTAATGATTTGCGGATACATCCATTTCCTTTTATTTCCTGTATCGGTAATAGTTGGTATATGATCTCTGAAATTTTGTGGTTCGGCCATTTTATTTAATTAGGATAATCAGATAGACACGGCAAACTTCGTAAAAGAGGGATTTTGTTGATAACCCTGTCCTTTTGATTACCGTGTAAAAATTGAATTAATAATGATATTAGAGTATGACTTAGATCATTATAATTGATAACTGCTATCATTAATAGAAAGCTTTAAACCATGCATTTTCGTGTTGTAAGATTCCTTTTTGTAAATTTATGTAGATTCACTTAATGAAGCCTGAATATTCAACAAATAATTTAAGATTATGAAGGATTATATTCTCAAACTGAAAAAGATCACAATTGCTGATGCTGACGAGGTTGGGGCAAAAAATGCTTTTCTGGGTGAAATATTTACTCAGAAGGTACTTGGATCTATAAGAGTTCCTGATGGTTTCGTTATTACAGCTACAGCATATCGTCATTTTATAGCCTATAATAAGCTCGATGGAGTTCATAATCAGTTAATTTCAGGGATTGATAAATCAGACCCTGCGAGTGTTTCAAAGATTGCAAAACAAGCAAGGGATCTGATTTTGGGTGCCAGAATTCCTGGTGATCTTTATGATAGAATATTAATTGCGTATCATGAACTTCTAAATGGTACCGATAGCACACTGGCAGTAAGAAGTAGTTCTATTGATCATAATCCATTGTCCATAAATGAGAAAGATAAACATGATACTTTCCTGAATGTAAGCGGCGAAAAGGAGTTGATCAGTTCTGTGAAAAAATGTTTTGCATCCTTGTACTCGGATCAGGCTCTGATTGAAGATCCTGATTGGCAGGATAGGGTGATTTCTGTAGGTGTACAAAAAATGATCAGGGCAGATGAGGCTTGTTCGGGTTATGCCTATACCTGCGATCCGCAGAGCGGTTTTGTGGATGTTATTCATGTATCCGGAATTTGGGGAATCGGGCTTCGGGATTATGACCAGTCGCAGGTTCATGATGAGTTCATTGTTTACAAACCAAATCTTCATCTTGGTGTTAATTCTATTATTCAGAAGAAACTGGGTAACAAGCACCATATGGTGATTTATAAAGACAGCGGTGATCACAAGAGTCTGATACAAGTGGAAACAAGCGCCGAAATGCGGGGAAAGTATATTCTTACTGATGAGGAAATACTTACTATTGCGAATTGGGGTATAGTTCTTGAGAATTATTATAATTGCCCGGTGAGTATAGAATGGGCAAAGGATAATTCCAGTCAGGATCTGTTCTTACTACAAGCAAAGCCTGAGAATTTAAAAAAAATAAAGAAAAATAGAGTTTAGTATGACAAAATCCGAAATTACATTCCTTGGTGGACCGCAATCACGTAGAAAAGAATTTTTATTCACCCTGGATATATTCGCTCAGTTTATCAAAGGATTCAGGGCCTTGCATTTTATCGGGCCTTGTGTTACAGTCTTTGGGTCTGCCAGATTTAAAGAAGATCATGAATATTATAAACTGGCAAGAAAAGCTTCTGCAGAATTTGCCAAACTGGGGTTTACAATTATGACAGGGGGAGGCCCGGGAATAATGGAAGCCGCAAACCGTGGTGCCAAGGATGTTGGCGGGCGTTCAGTTGGCTGTAATATTGAGCTTCCAATGGAACAGGGAGTTAATCCATATTGTGATAAATGGGTTGAAATCAAGCATTTTTTTGTGAGGAAAGTGTTGCTCATAAAATATTCCTTCGCCTTTGTGGTGATGCCCGGCGGCTTTGGAACATTGGACGAGTATTTTGAGGCGATCACCCTCATTCAGACAAAAAAGATCAGGGACTTTCCGGTGATCATCTTTTGTAAGGAATTCCATCAAAAATTGCTGGAGCACAACCAGAAGATGATGGAGATGGGTACAATTTCCGATTCTGATATGAAATTATTCCTGGTGACTGATTCTATTGAAGAAGCTGTAGAGTTGATAAAGGAAAACAGTATAAAACGACATGGATTGAAACCTGAGGAAAAGATCCGACCATTCGGTTGGTTATTTGAATCAAGATTCAGGTTCTAAGTATTGTTTTCTATTAAATAGTTATTAGTCTGTATTTTACAGATAACTTGTTTTAAAATTACTGAAATGAAGACAATAAACAATTTTAACGAAAATGGCATAAGAAAGATTTTTCTTAGCTTTTTATTTATGTTGTCTAGTCTGGTTCTCTTTGGGCAACAACAGTCCTATGTTTATCATTCAGGTGAGATAGAAGTAAGTGGTTATACCAATAATTATAATTGGAAAATGAAAACGGATAGTGTGGAATGCAATGCACTGATCACACTTCAGAACAGACAATTAAAAGCGATTAATAATTTAAATTTCACGGTCCCTGTACAAAAGTTAAGTAGTCCCAATACCTATATGGATCGGATTGCACACAGAACCCTGAAATCCTATCCATTTGATAAAATATATTTCAGATATGTCACATCTGAAATCCAACCATGGGATGATAAGGATCAATATCTCGTAAAAGCCACCGGAAACCTTTCTATTGCCGGGGTAACTCAGGCGATTAATATGGACCTCATCGCTACCGTGATAAAGGATGGAACGATAACCTTCTCCGGAACTCATAAATTGAAACTCAGTACTTATCAGGTTGTACCCAAAAAGACATTAATGGGAACTTTAAATACCAGTGATGATGTAACTGTTAATTTTGTTGTAGGGGTCAAGCCGCTGATGTTATCTTCAGCATCCGATAGATAGCTATTGATTGACTACCATAGACTTTTACTATTAATACTAAAAAGCAGATCAAAATAAATGAATATTAATAACCCAGTGTACCTGTTTTTATTAATCATGGTCTCACTTCTCCCTTTCCAGGGTTGCAGTCAGGACAAGAAGAACACCTTAATGAATAGTCAAGATTCTTTAAGGAATCATGATATGAATGAATGGAACAAGAGTATTCCGGGCAGTTTCAGTACTCAATCAAAATCCAAATTCGATAGTCTGGAGATTGGAGTTTTCCTTAGCCAATATCCTAAGTTAAAAAAGTATGAAAGAAACATCAGTACTTTTTATAGCCGTAGAAATATGGCCTTTGCATGGTTTGATAAGAAAGGTCTGATCGAACATGCCGCCAACCTGACCGACCGGGTTAGGAACCTGCAATATGATGGAGTAAATAAGGAGTTACCCTACCTGCAATCACTTGATTCACTGATTTTTGAAAATAGTCTGGAGAAGCTCCCTGATTCAAGTATGTTGAAATTGGAATTAATGCTCACCGCACAGTATTTCGCTTTTGCGGATGTTGTTTGGGAAGGAATGGATGCCAGTATTTCAAGGAAGGTGGATTGGAATCTACCCAGAAAAAGAGTTTCTTATGAAGTATTCCTTGATAGTATTCTAAAAACTGCTCCTGAGCAAATTAAAGATCTTAAGCGACCGGTGAACAGGCAATATGGACTATTGAGGAAATTTCTTCAAAATTACAGTGAACTAGAACAGAAGGGTAAATGGTTCGAAATTAAGGCTTCGGTTAAGTCATTAAGGCCTGGAGATAGTTCTGATGTGATTGTTTATATCAAGCAGAGGCTGAACGAACTTGGGGATCTTAAAATTGATGATGGCCTCCCATTATATGATGAATACCTCAAAACAGCTGTGAGTAGCTTTCAGTTAAGACATGGCTTGAAGGATGATGGGATTATTGGAAAGACTACACTTGCAGAAATGAATGTTCCGTTTAAGCAAAGAATTAAGCAGTTAATAGTCAACATGGAAAGAAGCCGCTGGGTGCCAGCCAGCCTTAGCAGTGAATATCTGGTTGTAAATATTCCTGAGTTTAAATTACATGTTAACAGTGGTGATAAATTATTATGGAGCTGTAATATTGTAGTAGGTAAACCAATCCATAAAACAGCGGTATTTAGCGGAGAACTAAAATACGTAGTCTTTAGTCCGTATTGGAATATTCCAAAAAGCATTGTGATCAATGAGGTGCTCAAGGATATGCGGCGCGACCGAAATTACCTTAATAAAAATAACATGGAGATTACAGGCTACCGGGATGGGATTCCGGAGATCAGGCAAAGGCCCGGACCTACCAATTCTTTGGGTCTTGTAAAATTCCTTTTCCCTAACAATTACAACATGTATCTGCATGATACTCCTGCCAAATCCCTGTTCAACGAACCCAGCAGGGCTTTCAGCCATGGATGTATGCGTGTTCAGGAACCTTTTAAACTTGCTCAGTTTCTTCTCAAAAATGATCCTTTCTGGGATGATGAAAAGATTAATGCGGCCATGAATGCAGGAACAGAGCGCACGGTAACCCTGAAGGAAGGAGTACCAGTATTCATTGTTTATTTTACAGCTTTTGTCGACAGGGATGGCAAGATTAATTTCCGTAAGGATATTTATGAACGTGATGAGCGTATGGCAGAAATGATGTTGATTAATTAGGTCTCTGTATCAAAAGCTTCCCCTCTGTTTTAAATTAATATCGTCCGGGTATAAAATTCGCTGTGCTTGTAACACTTTTCTGCAAAATTCCGTCTTACTAAATAACGCCTGTATTTCGGGTTTGTGACTCGCGGTGCAGGTGAATTTTTAATTTACTGATTTTTAATGCAATGATTGTTATTGATAAAAAGCTTCTTTTAGTTTTATTAACCTGTTTTGTGATTTTTTCAGGCTCCTGTAAAAAGTCAAAAAATAGGGTACCCGAACCTATTGCTGAGAGCAATGTTCTTTTCAATGAATTTACAGACCCGCTTGTGTTGAGTCAGGCGGGTACAAAACTCTTCGTGGATATGGACAAGGATGGAACAAATGATCTTGCCTTCAGGCTATCTGTCCTACCTGAAAATTTAATGACCACATTTTTTTATATCGCAGAGCCATTGAACGAAAATGTTCAACTTGTTGCCTGTGGACTTTTGGATGCTTATGCATTCCCAACAAATGATGTAATATTTGACATTATACCCTCAACAGATTCAAAGCGATGGTCAGGAAGCAATGGTATTCTTTTGGAGAAGTATGTTTATCAGTCGGATATAGAGCGGATAGGGATGTTTAATGGCAGCCGAAAATTATACCTTGGTGTAAGAATTAAAAAAGAACGGGTATTTCACTACGGCTGGGTTGAAATCCGACATGAGGCGAGTTTGGATATTGATAGGATTGTCATTGCTGGAACAGGACTTTTTAAATTGTCTGAACGAGCAATTAAAGCCGGTATACATTAATATTATAAGGGAAAAGAGAATTGAATATCATTTTCTTGTAAAGGTTTTTGTTATATCCAAGCATACCTGCCACTGAATCTTTTAGCCAGCTTTTTAATGCTATATTTGAGATTATCAGAACCATTGGGTTTTATTATGGATGAATCTACAAGTATGTACAATGTTAAAATGCTATGTGTTGCAAACAGCATACATGTGTTATATCTCTCTTACATTCAACATGATAGAGACAATTTTCCAATAGGTTTTACCTTCCAGACAAGTAGTAAAGACTTCATTTCCTAAGCCCCGGTCTTTTCAGATCGGGGCCATTCGGCCTATTCTTAATTTCATTCAGGTTTTTCACATTTGAGTTAACTGATTGATGATTTGTTCCTGATGTTTTTAATCAGATTCAATTTTCCTTTTTGCGATTTATCATGATCTGGGGCCGAATATTTCAAAGCGATTTTATGATTAAAAATAGCCTTCGCCTAGAATAATTAAATTTTAACGTAAAGAATATAGTAATGAAACTTATATGTCCAGAGCACGGTGGAACTATCGAGATTGTAGGAGTCCACATTTCTAATACAAAAGATCTGAAAATTGAGAATTTTGTTACCGAATGTCCTGTTTGTGATGATGAGGTTATAATTAACGGAGTTTTTGATTTCGATGATGATGGGATCCCCAAGCAGATAATCTGATTTATGAATCTTAACTTTTGCAAGACAATTAGAAAGATTGGGGTACATGAAAACATAAAAACCCGGATTTCATTAAGAATCCGGGTTTTTGCTGGATATAAATGGGTTGTTTATAATTTCACACCTTGTGGAGCTTTAGGATTAGGCGGATTTGTGCCCTGTAAACTCAGTATGTAATTTGATAAGTCGGAGGTTTGTTTCGGTGTCAGCGTTTTTTCCCAGGCAATCATTCCTTTTTCAGGAACTCCATATTTAATGGTTTTGAAGATATCATTAACTGTTCCTCCATGGATCCATGAATCATCTGCCAGGTTTGGTCCCACAGTTCCCTCACCCAATACACCATGGCATGCGATACAATTCTGAGTATAGACCGCCTTGCCTGCCGCAATCACTCCAGCCTCAGTACTTACCTTGACACTATTCTCGTCAATTAGTTCACCGGAATTTGCAAGAAATGCTGCCTTTTCAACTTCAGCTGCTTTCATTTCTATCGCATATTCTTCATCCTGGAGCGGGCTCCATTCAAAAACGTGGTAATTAAGCATGTAAACCACTGCAAAAAGAATAGTTGAATAGAATAAACCCATGAACCAGGCGGGTGTTGGATTATCGAGTTCCACAATACCATCAAATTCGTGATCCATCATGATATCCTTTTCCTCAGAAATCGGTCTCAGACCCATTAATTTTGACCAAATACCCGGACTGGATTTTTCTGTAGCCTCCCATTCCGAATATTCAAGCATCCGTTTAGGTTCTTCAAGTGTTACCAATGAAGGATTCTTTATCTCATTGGCCATAATTTGCACCGTTTTGAGCAAGACAAGGGAAACAATCAGGAAGAGAAGGGCGATCAGAAATAGTATCACAACTACTTCTGAAAAAGTATTTCCCGTGTTTCTGCCCGCAGATGTTTCAGCAGCCAATAATGGTCCGGCAGTTAACAGGATTGCAATTGTGTAAATCAAACGTTTCATAATTCTATGCTTTATCATCATTTAAAGGGAGCTCACTCATATAAGTGATGTGTTTTTTTTTCATCGTGAAAAGCATTACAGTAACCACAATAAAAAATACTAAAAATATACCGAGCGAGGTGATCAGATAGACATCTGCGCCAAGTGATTGATCTATAAATTGTCTGAACATATCTTTTGAATTAAGTTTCTATGTGTTTTTCTTATTGATTTGAACCTGTTCCACCTGCCTTGATATCAATCCCAAGCCGCTGCAGATAAGCAATGAGCGCTATGATCTCCTTATCGCTCTGAACTTTAATATTATCTGTTGCCAGGTTAGCTGTAATGGCATCTGCCTGTGTCTTCAGGTCAGCATTTGCTTTTAGCTCATAACCAATTTCATAAGGGACTCCAAGAGTACGCATCGCATTGATCTTTGCAACAGTAGTAGTAGTGTCAAGGGTTTGGTCAATGAGCCATGGGTAGGCAGGCATGATACTTCCGGGTGACATGGTTGTCGGATCCAGCATGTGGTTGAATTGCCATGCATTGGAATATTTACCTCCCTGACGGTGTAAATCCGGACCAGTACGTTTAGATCCCCATAAGAATGGATGATCATATACAAATTCACCGGCTTTGCTGTATTCGCCATAACGTTCAGTTTCTGAACGGAATGGCCTGACCATTTGTGAGTGACAGCTTACACAACCTTCGCGGATGTAAATATCACGACCTTGTAATTCGAGCGGACTATAAGGTTTGACACTTGCGATGGTTGGAATATTAGACTGGATCATAAACGTTGGCATCATCTCAACCATACCGCCAATCAGAATCACAATCAATGACAGAACCAGGAAATACATTGGTTTGCGCTCGAGAGAACGGTGCCAGGTTTTTTCACCACTACCAGGCGAAAAGGCTGGCTCAAGGGCCATAGCTTCGGCTGGCTCATCGGCAACAAGTTGTCCGCTAGCAGCAGTTTTGATCAGGTTATAGCACATCGCTATTACACCAACCAGGTATAATAAACCACCGATTGCCCTAAACATATGCATTGGGAGAAGCTGAAGGGTAGTTTCCAGGAAATTTGGATATTTTAACATCCCTTCAGGAGTGAACTCTTTCCACATTAAGCCTTGTAAAAATCCCGACAGATACATCGGAATCGCATAGAAGAGGATACCAAGTGTACCTATCCAGAAGTGGAATGCAACCAATTTTTTAGAGAATATCTCGGTTTTGTACATGCGGGGGATTAGCCAATACAGAATAGCAAAGGTTAAGAATCCGTTCCATCCCAGTGCGCCTACGTGTACGTGTGCTACTATCCAATCTGTAAAGTGTGCAATAGCATTTACCTGCTTAAGTGAAAGTAAGGGCCCTTCAAATGTAGCCATACCATAGGCAGTAATACCTACCACCATAAACTTCAGATTGGTATCTTCACGCACCTTGTCCCAGGCACCTCGCAGAGTCAAAAGACCGTTAATCATTCCTCCCCAGCTCGGTGCAATCAGCATAATGGAGAATGCAACACCAAGGGATTGAGCCCATCCCGGTAAGGATGAATATAAGAGGTGGTGCGGGCCAGCCCAAATGTAAATGAAAATGAGTGACCAGAAGTGCAGAATACTTAATTTATAAGAATAAACCGGGCGTTGAGCCATTTTAGGAAGGAAATAATACATCATTCCCAGATATGGGGTGGTTAAGAAGAATGCTACAGCATTGTGACCATACCACCATTGTACCAGAGCATCCTGAACACCGGCATACAAATAATAACTTTTGAAAGCTGAAATCGGAAGCTGAAATGAATTCACAATGTGAAGCACAGCAACGGTTACAAAGGTCGCAATATAGAACCAAATGGCTACGTACATGTGCCTTTCACGGCGCTTGATAATTGTACCGAACATGTTAATCCCGAATACCACCCAAATGAGGGTAATTGCAATATCGATTGGCCATTCAAGTTCTGCATATTCATGCGAAGTAGTTAAACCCAGAGGCAGCGTAATGGCTGCGGCAACTATGATCAGTTGCCATCCCCAGAAGTGGATGCTGCTCAGTGTATCACTAAACATCCTCGCCTTCAGAAGCCTTTGTAAGGAATAATAAACTCCCATGAAAATTCCGTTTCCAACAAATGCAAAGATTACGGCATTGGTGTGTAATGGACGGATACGGCCAAAAGTAGTGTACTGATTGCCAAGGTTCATGTCCGGACTGAAGAGCTGCAATGCAATCAATAATCCGACAGTCATTCCGATAAGTCCCCATACCACGGTGGCTATCGCGAAATTCCTTACAATCTTGTTGTCATAACTGAATTTTTCAAGCATACTTTATGTTTTTATTTATGGTGTAAAATTAAAGAGATCACATGACAATCATGTGACATAACTTATTCAAATTAATGATCTTTATCACTTTTTGTTTTCAATGGGATATCGTCGTCAAATAATATCCTCACTCCCGGTGTATAAGTATCATCGTTCTGCCCATTTTTCATGGCCCAGAAAAATGCAATTAAAAAGATCAGTGCAAGTAATACGCTGCAGCCGATCAGAAAATAGAGGATACTCATGTTAATTTATTTTTTCTTGCAAACAAATGGGTTGCGATACTAGTGAATGATATGATAGTTACTGTACTTAAAGGCATTAATATTGCAGCAAAAAGAGGGGATAATAAACCCTGAACTGCGAAGAATAAGCCGATAATATTATAGGTTATTGAGATGCCAAAACTGATATGTATAACTTTTATAGCATCTTTTGCCTGTTGGATAAATCGAGGAAGTTTTTCAAAACCCGCTCCGTCAAGTATCGCATCACATCCGGGAGAAAAATTATTGAGATTATCGGTCACCGCAATACCCAGATCACTCTGCTTCAATGCACCGGCATCATTCAGTCCGTCGCCCAGCATCATTACCTTTTTATCTATCTGCTGAAGTGCTTTTATGTAATCAAGTTTGTTCTGCGGACTCTGTTTGAAATGCATTTGATCCTTCCAGGGGAATGCAGGAAGAAGGAATTCACGCTCAGTATCCTGATCGCCTGATAATAAATGTAAACCCATTGAATTACTTAACTTAGCAAAAAGCTCTTTCAATCCCGGGCGCCACTTTTGCCTGAAACTAAAATATCCGGCATAATGATCGTCTATTTGAATATAAACAGTTCCGGTATCAGTATTGGCAGTCTTTATGTTCAGGAATGATGCACTTCCAATTCTAACCAGCTTTTTTCCAACCATACCTTCGATTCCTTTACCGGGAATTTCTTTGTATGAGCTAACCGGGTAGTATTCATTTATACGGATCCATTTTACCATTTCCCTGCTCAGCGGATGTCCTGAATTTCTGGCAAGTGAGCTGATCAGACATTTCTCCTCATAATTAAGATCCCCTTCAAAACTGATTTTGAAACCTTCCGGAGCCGTTATGGTTCCTGTTTTATCAAAAACAAGGGTGTTAATACGTGCCAGTTGTTCAACTATTGCTGTATTTTTAAGGTAGAATTTATTCCGGTCAAAGATGCTTAGTACGGCCGATAATGTAAAAGGGGAACTCAGGGCAAGGGCACATGGACAGGCTATGATCAGTACCGCTGTAAATGATTGCCATGCTTTTAAGTTCTCGCTGCTTATCCACCAGAATGCTGCTGAACCAAATGCAATGAGCAGAAGTACAACACTGAAATAGCGGCTGACGGTATCACTAAAGGTATTTATTTTTTTTCTCTTCCCTTCAAAAGCTTCATTATTCCAAAGGCTGGTCAGATAACTCTGAGAAACAGGTTTGATCACCTCAAGTTCTATGGCTTCATTGATCTGCCTTCCTCCGGCATATACAATTTCACCCAATACTTTCTGTACAGGCGAGGATTCACCCGTAACAAAACTGAAGTCGATCACAGCATCCCCCTTCATCAGAATAGTATCAGCGGGTATCACTTCATTGTTTCTGATCAGGATTCTGTCGCCAACTTTCAGCTCATCCATCGGAATTGGTTTTTCGGATCCTTCGCTGATCAGGGTTACCGCAACAGGGAAGTACGACCTGTAATCCCGCTCAAATGAAAGATGATGATAAGTACGTTGCTGCACCCAGCGACCAATTAGCAGGAAAAACACTAGTCCGCATAAAGTATCCACAAAACCTGCACCTGTACCGCTAATAATTTCATATAAAGAGCGTATCAGCATTATTGCAATACCTAATGCAAGTGGAAAGTCGAGATTTAATACCTTGTTTCTCAGATTTTTCCATGCAGATATAAAATAATCACGGCCACTATAAAATACCACCGGGATTGCAAATACCAGGTTGAGCCATCCAAAAAAAGACTTAAACTGATATTCAAAACCCGCAAGACCGAAATACTCAGGAAAGCTTAAAAGCATTACATTGCCAAAACAAAATCCTGCAACCGCAATCTTTTTGATCAGATCCCTGTCAGAGACCTTGTTTTGTTCCTTGACTACGTCCTGTAAACTGATTACAGGCTCGTATCCGATTGAACTTAACATGATCACCAGCCCACTTAATGAGAGTTCATGATGTTTAAATGTAATGCTGACCTGTTTTTTCAGGAAATCGATACGTGAATTGACAATAGAACTGTTAATTTTATAAAGATGTTCGAGCAGCCATAGACAGGAACTGCAATGAATTGCCGGAATATAAAGCGTGATGATACTGATTGTATCATCTGAATAATCAACTAGGGCAGCGGAAATCTTTGGTTCATCCAGATAGTCATAATGGGATAATTTATCACTTTGTGTTTTGCCAGGATTATTGTTGTAAACGTAGTAATTGCAGAGCTGATTTTCTGAAAGAATCTGATAAACACTCTGACAGCCAATACAGCAAAATTCCTTTTCATCAAAATGATACTGTTCATCCAAACAATCATTTCCACAGTGATAGCACTGTTTTGTTACCTCTGTTTCAGCTTGTGGACTTAAATTATTCATGCATTCAAAAATGATGGCTAATTCATTGCTCTGAAATGACTCCGATTATACAATTGCGTGATCAGTGTCACTAATTTTATTCAAATTAATAATTTAAAGCGAGTACTTAAGTTCTTCTTTTTATAAATTTAAATATTTCTATCCACATTACACCAGCAAATGCGGCAATCAGACAATAACTAAGATCAATGGCCTGAAGGGGTACAAACTGAAATATTTTTTGGAATGGCGTAAAATAAATTGAAAGCAGCAGAATGATCAGTGAAGCACTTAATATCAAGGGAATCAGGATATTTTTATAAAGTATTGTTGTCAACACGGAATAATAGAATGATCTGTTTGCAAGGGTAAGGAAAATATTGCTTAGAATAAGGGTACTGTAAATAATGGTTCTCACTTCAGCAATAGAGTGTTCATTTTTCATATAATAAAAACCTATTCCAAGGCAAAAACCCGTAATAACTAGTCCTTGTATAATACTCATAGACAGCTCATTAAAGGAGAAAAAACTGGTGCTAAGTTTTCGGGGAGCCTTTGACATAGAGTCGGGTTCGATAGGCTCATTCTCGAAAATTATGGAGCAGGTTGGCCCCATAATCAATTCCAGAAAAATAACATGGACAGGTGTAAAGATGTTGGTGTATTCCCAGGAGAGTATTAATGGGACAGTAACGATTAAAATGATAGGGATATGTATGGAAATGATATACTGAATGGCTTTCTTCAGATTCTCATAAATTCTTCTGCCAATGGCGATGGCTTCAACCATATGGGAGAGATCATCGTCGATCAGGATAAGGGATGAAGCCTGCCGGGCAACTTCTGAGCCCTTTTTACCCATAGCAATACCTATATGGGCAGATTTCAGTGCTAAACTATCATTTACACCATCTCCAGTCATTGCCACCACATGCCCTTTCTGTTTCAGTGCTTCAATAATCCTGAGTTTCGCTTCAGGAAACATTCTGGTAAAAATATTACAGTTACCGGCTGCCTTTAATACATCTTTATCACTCATGTCAATCAGATCTTTCCCATCAAGTGTATTTTCTGCATCCCTGAACCCACATTGTTTCGCAATTGTAGATGTTGTTAAAGCATTATCACCGGTTATAATTTTAACTGAAATCCCTGCATTGTAGAATTGCTTAAACACATTTTCAATATTATGTTTTGGAGGATCATAAAATGCAAGGAGGCCGATGAAAGTAAATTGAAAATCCTGTTGATTTTCAGGAAAAGAAACGCCTTTAAACTTCGCCTGGGCAACTCCCAGGATTCTGTAGCCTTTGGATGCCAGTTCTTTTATTTTTTCGCTTATCTTTTCTTTTTCACCCTTTTTGAGGCCTGATACATTCATGATTTGTTCTGGTGCTCCTTTTGCTGCGATGATCCGGTTCCCCTGCTTGTTTTCAAACAGATGGGTCATCATTGGCGGTTGCCCTCCCAGCGGGTATTCATGAATCATTTTGTAAGCAGGTCTCTCATCTTTTATGGTATGCTTTTTATAAAATTCATGTAAAGCGATCTCCATGGGGTCGAATGGAACTGGTTCTGAAGCCCACATGCCGAATTCGGCTGCTTCATTCAGTAACTTCTGTTCAGTCAGATCTTCATTAGTTAATGTCTCATCTGTTTTATAGTTGTATACTGCCGTAAGTTCCATCCGGTTCTCGGTGATTGTGCCGGTTTTATCGATACAAATTACTGTCGAGGCACCCAGGGTTTCTACCGTATTCAGACCTTTGACCAGGATGCCGGTTTTTGATAATTTCCATGCTCCCAGTGCCATGAATGTTGTGAAAGCAACCGGGATTTCTTCCGGGAGTATGGACATAGCCAGGGTTAAAGCACTTAACAGGCTTTCCAGAAATTGACGAGTTTGATAGTAATTAATGCCCAGAACAAGTAGAAAACAGACCAGTCCCACCAGCGTCATTGCTTTGACAAACCTAAGTATCTGTTTGTATAATGGCGGCTTTTCTGTTTTGATGTTTTTTGCAAGTGCTGCCAGTTGTGCGGCCCGGCTCTCTGCACCACTTGCAGTTACTTCATATACTGCAAGTCCAGATACTGCTAATGTGCCCTGAAAGACTACATTATTTTCCTTGCTGGTATTCTTACTTACCGATAAGGACTCTCCTGTAAGTGCAGCTTCATTTACTGCAAAATCATTGCTTTGAACAATAATTCCGTCAGCAGCAAGCAGAGAGCCTTCTTCAGATATGAGATAATCACCGTTCACAATTTCCTCCGACCGGATTTCTTTCACTTCACCATCGCGGATAACTTTTGTCTTTGTTGCTGTCAAAACTTCTAGCAAGGATAATGCCTTACGACTTCTGTAAGTTTGAAAGAATGAGATCGCAGATACCAGAATAACAGCAGACATCAGAAAAATGGCTTCAGAAAATTCGCCAAGAAGCAGGTAGACACCTGCTGAGGCAATCAAGAGGATGAAGATAGGTTCAAGTACTGTTTCTTTCAGTATAATTAAGAATTCACTTTGCTCCGATTCCGGACGCAAATAATCTTTTTTCCTTGCAGTGACTTCTTCACTGCTAAGTCCTTTAAATGGGAATGGATTTTTTGACAAGCTGGATAATATTAGCGGTGAATTCCTGATTTTAAATTAGTCAAAATCATTCTAAAATTTATTTCAATCTGAATAAACTTATATGAGCCTTACTCGGAAACAGTAATTGAATATTCTCAAATATGCCGGTTTGTATATTGTTATTATATGATCATTGTCATCTGCTTTCCTGAGGAGAGTCATAAACTTCAAACTTCAAATTTGTATCTTAGTGTTTTAAATCAATCCGCTCAACATGAAAAAGATACTGGTAACAACTGATTTCTCATCAAATTCCAAAGCAGCAATGCGCTTTGCTATACAAATGGCTTCACAGCATGAATGTGAATTGACATTTTTTCATTCCTATTATATCATGAAGCCTACTTCCTGGGGTGAAAAGACTTTCACCAGTTATCAAAGTCATGAAGCCAGAAAGATTGAGCTCAAGCTTGAGAAATTTGTGGCGGGGGTATACAAGGGAATGGGTGCTGTTCCTAGTAAAATAAATCATGTGATAACCAGTTCTTTTGTAACTGACGCAAATATTATGAAATATGCCAAGGACAAATCATTTGATTTTATTTGCATCAGCAGAAGAGGTGGAGGCAAAATAAAAAAAATCTTTGGTACCAATACCTCTAACCTGATTCTGCAGTCTGAAGTGCCTGTTATTGCGGTTCCAAATACCTACCGGCATTCCAAAATTAAATCTGTTTTATATGCAACTGATCTTACCGATCTTGAAAAGGAGATGAAACGGGTAGTTGACTTTGCAAGCCCTTTGGGTGCAGACATTGAATTACTTCATATGAACTATCCCTCAGATGTTATTTTTAACTCGAAAGTGATTGAGAATATTATTCGCAAATACCCCAAGTCACACATTAAATACAGTCTTGAAAACATTAATTTGCTTTATAATCTGGTTGTTAACCTGCAGGCGGTGATCAAAAAACATAAACCTTCGGTACTGGTAATGTTTACTGACCAAAAGCAGGGATTTTTTCAGAAACTATTTCTTTCAAGCAGTACTGCAGAATATTCATTAAATTCATCAGTGCCATTACTGGTTTACCCGAAAAGTTAAGCTGTCTCAGACAAGAGCTTATTCTGAATCTCCTGAACATCAGGTTTGAAATTTTGTTCAGACAGTAAAGCTGATTCTCATAAATTTTTATAATTTAATGGGATGAAGCTTGCTCTAAATTATTAGGTCTAATGATATTATAATGAAGAATCTCCTGTTCAGGATTGCTGTAGTGTCGGGCATTTGCCTGTTGTTTATAAGTTTCCGTGCTAATCTGCTTAAGCCTTTGGAAAATGACTGGCCAGAATATCTTGGAGGGGCCGATAGAAATCATTATTCAGCACTTTCAAATATCAATACTTCGAATGTAAGCTCCCTGAGGCCAGTTTGGGAATTCCATACCGGAGATTCAGGACAGGTACAATGTAATCCCATCATAATTGAAAACCGATTGTATGCAGTAAGTGCTTCGAATCACCTGTTTGCGCTAAATGCAGCTACCGGACAGGAGTTATGGCGATTTGCCCCGGAAAGCAAGGGGGCATCGAATGTAAATAGGGGCGTGGCTTACTGGTCTAAAGGTAAGGATAAGCGAATCATGTTTGCATTTCAGACCTGGCTTTATGCAATTAATGCCCTTACAGGCAAACCTATCCTTTCGTTTGGTGATGCAGGCAGAGTAAGTTTGAAAAGCGGGCTTGGAGATGATTCTGCAACTAAATTCGTTTCATCAACAACACCCGGAACAATTTATGCTGACCTGATCATTATGCCGCTAAGGCTTGGAGAAGGCACAGGTTCTGCTCCCGGATATATTCAGGCATTTAATGTGAGGACAGGAAAGCTGGCCTGGGTATTTAAAACTATACCCCATCCAGGTGAACCCGGATATGAAACCTGGCCGGCAGATGCATACAAAAATCCGGCAATTGGTGCTGCAAATAATTGGGCAGGTATGGCAGTTGACCGGAAACGTGGAATTCTCTATGTTCCGACAGGTTCTGCATCATTTGATTTTTATGGAGGTAACCGTGAAGGTAAGAATCTCTATGCTAATTCTTTAATTGCTCTAAACGCCAAAACAGGGGAATATATATGGCATTTCCAAACCGTCCATCATGATATATGGGACAGGGATATTCCCGCTCCACCGAATCTGATCACAATTAAAAGAGAGGGTAAAATTATCGATGCAGTGGCTCAGGTGACTAAATCAGGGTATATTTTTGTTTTCGACCGTGTAACTGGTGAGCCGATTTTCCCGATAGATGAAGTTCCGGTACCACAATCTACCCTTCCTGGAGAAAAAACATGGCCAACACAACCCGTTCCACGTATGCCGAAGCCATTTGCAAGGCAAATCCTGACTGAAGATGATATTACTAATTTTTCCGGAAAGAGGGATTCCCTCCTAACTGTTTTCAGGCAGGCAAAACTAGGAGCTTTTGAACCACTGGATTTTCGGCAGACGCTCATTTTCCCGGGACCTGACGGTGGCGCAGAGTGGGGTGGAGCCGCTGTAGACAAAGAGGGTATTATGTATGTCAACTCCAATGAAATGGCCTGGTTATTTAGCCTCAGTCCTAAAAATGAAGTTAAATCAAAGACCCTGAGTTCGGGTAAATCTTTGTACCTGAATTATTGTCAATCCTGCCATCGGTCTGATTTTTCGGGCAATCCTCAGAGTGGCTACCCGGCTTTGATTGGAATCAGGGAACGTCTTGGCCGCTCAGTAACAGCAAGCCTGATTACGAATGGAAAGGGTATGATGCCTGGATTTAGCCAGATCAGTGATTCGGAGAAGCAATCCATTATTTCCTATATTTTTGGTGAAGAGAGGGAAGAATTATCTAACACTGCCATAGATCAGTATCCGGATGTGCCTTACCGTTTTAACGGATACAATAAATTTCTTGATGAAAATGGTTATCCGGCTATCAATCCGCCATGGGGAACACTCAGTGCAATTGATTTGAACACCGGCGAGCAGGTATGGCAGATTCCCTTAGGTGAATTCAGGGAGCTGAGTAAGAAAGGTATTCCCCAAACTGGTACTGAGAATTATGGCGGGCCGCTTGTAACTGCCGGTGGTTTGTTATTCATCGCTGCAACTAAAGACAATACCTTCAGGGCCTTTGATAAAAAAACCGGGAAATTACTCTGGGAGCATCCATTACCAGCATCAGGTTTTGCAACGCCGTCTACTTATATGGTTAATGGCAAACAGTATGTCGTTATTGCTTGCGGTGGGACGAAACTGGGGATGCACAAAGGAGACAGTTTTGTGGCCTTTGCATTGTAATATTTTTAACACTTATTGAATTTGATGCCGTCTTGTGTAAGAAAATTGATAAAAAATTACAATAAATAAAATTTTAATCTATTTTAGCCGACAGAATATCAATTTGGAATTTCACCTTCCTTGTTAATCTTCAATAAGTTTTATTAAAAATAAGCCCCCAAACCTATAAAGAATTATATGGATACGAATGTTAGTGAGTTTATGAAGATTGTGGAATCACGGAACGGGAATGAGCCTGAGTTTTTGCAGGCTGTATTTGAAGTGGCTGAATCCATTATTCCTTATAGTGAAAAGCATACGAAGTATAAATTAAATAAGGTTCTTGAACGGATGGCTGAGCCTGAAAGAGTAATTATTTTTAGAGTGCCATGGCTAAATGATAAAGGTGTAGTACAGATCAATCGTGGTTTCAGGGTTCAGATGAACAGTGCAATCGGCCCGTATAAAGGGGGACTTCGTTTCCATCCTTCAGTTAATTTAAGTGTATTAAAATTTCTTGCTTTTGAGCAGTCCCTGAAAAATAGTCTTACCGGACTACCAATGGGTGGTGGAAAAGGTGGTTCTGATTTTGATCCTAAAGGAAAATCAGATAATGAGGTAATGAAATTCTGCCAGAGCTTTATGACCGAACTTTACAGGCATGTTGGTCCCGACCTGGACATTCCTGCAGGGGATATTGGTGTGGGAGCCAGGGAAATAGGATTTATGTTTGGTCAATATAAACGCATTACCGGAGAATTTACCGGGGTTTTAACCGGTAAAGGGAATGAATGGGGTGGAAGTCTGATCCGTCCTGAAGCAACCGGATATGGTGTGGTTTATTTTGTTGAAGCCATGCTGAAGCTTAAAGGTGATTCTCTTGTGGGCAAGAAGGTTGTGATTTCCGGATCAGGGAATGTGGCCCAATATACTGTAGAAAAATGTATTGAAAAGGGTGCTAAAGTATTGACGATGTCAGATTCTGAAGGATATATCTTTGATCCTGAAGGTATTGATTCGGGGAAACTGGAGTATATTATGGAATTGAAGAATACCTTGCGTGGGAGGATTAAAGAATATGCTGTCAAATACGGTTGTGAATATCATGCAGGTAAAAAGCCATGGGGGGTTAAGTGTGATGTTGCCTTTCCAAATGCAACCCAAAACGAGCTGGATCAGAATGATGCACGAATTCTGGTTGCAAACGGATGTATTTGTGTAGCGGAAGGTGCTAATATGCCTTCAACTCCCGAGGCTATACATGTTTTTGAAGAGGCCAGAATTTTATATGCTCCCGGTAAGGCTGCAAATGCCGGGGGGGTAGCAGTTTCTGGCCTGGAAATGTCCCAGAATTCACTCCGCTATTCCTGGAGCCGTGATAAAATAGACAGCAAACTGAAGCTAATCATAGAACAGATTCATCAGGCCTGTGCCCTTTATGGACGCGAGGATAATGAATATGTCAACTATGTTAAAGGGGCGAATATCGCCGGCTTTGTAAAGATCGCTGATGCAATGCTTGCGCAAGGACTGGTATAAATTGTAGCCTGAATTGCGGACCACATTACTACATTACTATTCGAATCTAAAAATCATTAAATAACCCTGGAACTCGTGTTTTTTCGCCTTAAACTCCCGATTCTGATACCGGGCTGGTTTTTTTAATCCGGTATTAAGCTGTACCTTTGTAATAAGGGTGAATGCTTTTATGAAACATTTGGTGTTAAATTTTACGGAAATAATAAAGTGCCTTGCAGTCAAAATGCAGGTGGCCTACATTTCTAGCGCCATGTTCAACCGTCTCAACTTTCCAATCGGATATTCTTTCCAGGTAAGCAGTAAGGACTTTCTTAATTAAGCCCCAACCTTTTTTAACAGGTTTGGGGCCTTCTGGTCGATCCATTTTATTTTCATTATTTCGTTTCAAAAGCTAAGGACTTTAGGTTATCCTAATCTGTTTTCTTTAGCCCGAAGAAATCTTAAGGATAAAATCAGCTATCTCAAAGGAACCGTGCCTTTAACACAGAACAAACAATTATATGGAATTTTAATAATGAATAGTATGAAAATAGCTCAATTGATCTTATCGAAAAATGATTTTGAACTTTTGCAAAACCACCTAAATCTGAGTACCAAACTCTCAGAATTTAACAAAAAGAAGCTTAGCCTGGAATTAAAAACAGCCAGAGTTCTCAAATCTGAAGATATTCCTGATGACGTTATATCTGAGAATTCCTCTGTAGAGATTGAGGATATTGAAAGCGGACAGAAATATAATTTTATTCTGGTCAGCCCCAATAAGGCAGATTACAAAACCAATAGACTTTCTGTTCTGGCACCAATTGGAGTGGCCTTATTGGGCTATCGTCCGGGAATTGAAGTTGATTGGGAAATGCCAACAGGACTTCGTAAATTCAGGATAGTATCGGTTAAACGAACAACTGAATTGGAATCAGGTCAGGGAATTGAGAATTGAGAGGGGAGAATTAAGAGTGAATGATAATCAAGCAATTAATACTTGATTCAAATTGAACCAATAATTCTCTGACAACCAACAACTGAATTCTGATGTCTATCTTAGCCTAAAATTTACTACCCGGAATGGAATTTGGAGCCACACAGTTTTCTGATTTAAATTTGGAGCACCTAAGCGGTCTGCTTATCAGTATTGGAATAGGATTTCTGATAGGCATGGAGCGGCAATTTTCAAAGGAAACTCAAGAGCAAGAGGAGCAATTTGCGGGAATCAGAACCTTTACTATGGTTTCCATGTTTGGGTTTATATCCGCAATATTTTCTGCCGTAATGGGTGCATGGATATTTGGTGCAGTCCTGGTTTGTGTTTTTGCCTTTGTGATTATATCTTATATGCAGTTTTCCAGGCTGCCCAGTAATAAAGGTGCAACATCAGAATTCGCCCTTCTGATTACTTATATGCTTGGAGGACTGGTGTTTCTGGGTATGGTCTTGTTTGCACTAATTATCATGGTGGCAATGCTATTACTTCTGGCATTCAGACCAACTATACACCTCTTTGTAGAGAAACTGAAACGTAAGGAATTACTCGCTATCATCCTATTTGTGGTGATGTCGGCCCTGGTTATTCCTTTTCTTCCGGATGATAATTTCGGGCCCTATGGTTTATGGAACCTGAAGGAAATCTGGCAAATGGTAGTGCTGGTCTCTGGAACAAGTTTGGTGGGTTATATGATCGCCAAATTTATGGGTGAGAAAGGTACAATGGTCGCGGGACTGGTTGGTGGACTTGTTTCCAGCACTTCGGTGGCTCTGACCTTTTCGCGAAAAAGTAAAGAATCAGCATCGGCAAGTTCATCTTTTTATTATGCGATGGGTATTATCAGTGCCTGTACCATTATGTTTCCAAGAGTTCTTTTTGAGGTTTATGTGATTAATTGGGAACTATTCTTGGAATTATGGGTACCTATACTGATTATTTCAATGGCAGGTTTTGGATCTGCTTACTTGATCTATACCTTCAGAAAGGGTAAACCTGGCGGAGACGGAATTGTTCTCAAAAACCCACTTGATCTAGCCACTGCGATAAAGTTTGCGATACTATATGCAGCGATTCAGTGGCTCGTAAAATTTGCAGGTGTAAATTTCGGGGATAATGGAACCTATATCGCCGGTGCAATTTCAGGAATAACAGACGTGGATGCGATCACCCTTTCTATGGCTAAAATGGCTAAATCAGGAGGAGATTCTGCCACTGCCATTAACACGATTTTAATAGCTGCATTGTCCAATACCCTGGTCAAGTTCATGATTGTGCTCAGCATTGGAAGTGTCGAATTACGTAAAACCGCTTTTTTTGGATTTTGTGCTATTTTTCTTACCGGATCAGCCTATTTTCTTCTCTTTGCCAATTTCTGAAGACATTCAATTTGATATCCTTTATTTTACAGGCTTCATGCTGAATGAACCAATATAATTACTAATTTGCCGTTCGTATTTTAAACATTAACCGAAATGAAGAAGATATTTTCAATCGCTGCATTACTACTTAGTATTGCTTACTTAAGCAATGCACAAACTACTCCGGCACCAATGACTCTCTCCACCAATGCTTTTGCTGACGGGTCAATCATACCGGTGAAATTCAGCCAGGCTGCTCCTGGAGCAGCACCGGGTGAAGGAACTTCTCCTGCATTATCCTGGGGAAATGTACCTGCCGGAACTAAAAGTTTACTGCTTCATATGCATGATCTTGATTTTGTCAGGAATAAAACCACAGATGATCAGGTACACTGGCTGGTATGGAATATCCCTGCAAATTCCACAGGTTTTCCTGAAGGTCTTCCAAGAGGTGAGAAATTACCAGATGGCAGTTACCAGATAAGCGTGACTGGTCCGGTATACCGGGGTCCCGGAGCAGCGGCAAATGGCCCGCTGCATCATTATATGTTCGAAATTCTGGCCCTGGATATCACACTTGATTTTCCGGCAGTAAACAATGACCCTTTCGACACCAGAGCTAAAATTATGCAGACCATACAGGGACATATATTAGGTAAAGCTGTAATAGGAGGACTGTTTAAAAGGCCTCAATAAAATGAAATAAAAACTTGATTCAGATCAAGGCCTTTTTACCTCATAGCAATAGCACCGGAATTTTCAGGTGCTATTTTTGTAAACGATAATTGATTAAATGCCATGTCAGGTCTCAGTAAATTCAACAGATTTACCAGTGGTTTAAAGGAAGACGGGAACCTGATGCCTGTACTTTTTATCGGTCATGGTTCACCTATGAATGGAATTGAGGATAATGAATTTTCCCAGCGATGGAAACAACTGGCCCGTGAAATACCTCTGCCTGCAGCTGTGCTGGTTATTTCGGCTCACTGGTTAAGCAAAGGCACCAAAGTCACCGCAATGGATTTCCCCACTACGATCCATGATTTCGGGGGATTCCCACAGGCTCTGTTTGAGATTCAATACCCTGCACCCGGTAGTATTCAGCTTGCGAATGAAACTATTTCATTGTTACACTCAGTTCATGCAGAACCAGATCATGACTGGGGTCTTGACCATGGAGCCTGGACGGTGGTCAGGCATATGTACCCCGAAGCCAATGTCCCCGTATTACAAATGAGTATCGATTATTCTAAGGGACCGCAACTCCATTACGATCTTGCAAAAGACCTTTATTCTTTACGTAAAAAGGGAGTTCTGATTCTTGGAAGCGGTAATATGGTTCATAATTTAAGTATGGTTGCATGGGATCGTTTGAATGAACCCGGTTTCGGTTACGATTGGGCTTACGAACTAAATGATAAGTTTAAACAATTGATTGCGAATGGTGATCATCTGTCATTGATTAATTTCAGTACGATCAGCCCGGATATTTCAAAGGCTATACCCACAACCGAACATTACCTACCCTTGTTGTACAATTTAGGCCTCCAGGGAAAGAACGAGGTGGTCTCATTTTTTAATGATAAAGCGGTAGGAGGCTCATTGACTATGACCTCGGTAAGGATTGGGTAAATCCTGATTTGAAAGCCATCTGCTGGTGCACGCGTGCCGCGTGAACCAAAATTGGACTTTACCCAATATGTTTATAAATATTCACGGAATTGGTTATTTCAACAGATTACCCATGCATTTAGATGTGGTACAAGCGGCATGCGTGAACCATCATTCGATTCACTTATGCAGGCATTCTTTTTGGGCTAAGCCTGATTCTCATTGGAAATTTCAAAAACATTACTTATAAAGAGAATCCTTTAAAATAAAATCACCCGAATTAGTATTATTGTATTGTAATCCTCAGGCCATTCCGGCTGTCATGTTAAAATTAATATTTTTCAGACTAAGGGAAATACATTAACTACGGGACATATTATTACAGGATTATATGGCAAAGAACAAGTACTTCTTCCCTTTTATCATGGTTACCTCTCTTTTTTTCATGTGGGGTTTTGTTCATAACCTGGATCCTATATTAATTCCTCATTTAAAGAAATCTTTCAGCCTGAATGTATTGCAGTCATCCCTGGTAGATTCTGCAGTTTTTATTGCTTACCTGCTCCTGGCCATTCCAGCAGGGATACTGATGAAAAGGTATGGTTATAAGACCGGAATTTTATCAGGATTGGTCTTATTTGCAATCGGTTCTTTTTTGTTTATTCCGGCAGCAAACACACAGCAATATTCATTCTTTCTTGGAGCCTTGTTTATTATTTCATGCGGACTTACGATTCTCGAAACAGCGGCTAATCCTTACGTCTCATTGTTGGGTGATCCTGAGACTGCAACCAGCAGGCTTAATTTTGCCCAGTCATTTAACGGATTGGCGGCTACCATCGCTCCGATCATAGGAGCACGATTTATTTTAACAGAAGGGTACAGCGAAGAGGAATTGAATGCTATGACTGAGAATGCAAGGCAGCTCGCACTGGCTTCTGAAGCCTCAACGGTGAAGGCCCCATATTTTATTCTGGGAAGTTTTATTCTGTTTATTGCACTTATCTTTTATTTCCTGCGGCTTCCTGAAGTAGAGGATAAGGATGAGAGCAAAAGCCTCAACGTATTCAGGGCACTGAGACACCGGCATCTAACCTGGGCGGTTGTAGCACAGTTTTTCTATGTTGGTGCTCAGGTCTGTGTTTTCAGCTTTTTTATTTTGTATGCAGTAGAAGTTGCTGGTATTGACAGTGTTCTGGCTGCAGATTACCTGGGCTGGGGCTGTGGATTAGCGTTTATGATCGGGAGGTTTTTTGGTGTCTTTTTGATGAAATTTATTGCTTCCGAACGCTTGCTGGCTATTTATTCTGTAATCTGTATTTTACTTAGCCTTGTAGCCACTTTTAGTCTTGGATTCATAGCTATTTACGCTGTAATTGGAATTACATTCTTTATGTCTATTATGTTTCCAACAATTTTCTCATTGGGAATAAAGGGATTAGGAAGTGATACCCAATATGGTAGCAGTTTAATAGTAATGGCTATTTTTGGTGGAGCTGTTCTGCCCTTGGTTTTTGGCTATATTTCGGATCTTAGCGGGAAGGTTCAATATGGTCAGATTGTGAGTTTGCTTTGTTTTTGCGTGATCCTGGCTTTTGCAGTAAAAGGATATAAAGTCATAAAACCTCAAATTAAAAACTATGCGTAGATATTGTCTTGCCGTCGATTTAAAGGACGATCCTAAACTCATTGAAGAATATGAATTATGGCATAAAAAAGTCTGGCCCGAAATCATTCAGAGTATCCGTTCTTCAGGGATTGAGGACATGAAAATATACCGTTATTCAAACCGTCTTTTCATGATTATGGAGGTAAATGATGAATTCAGCTTTGAAAAAAAGGCTGCGGCCGACCTTTCGGATCCCAAAGTTCAGGAATGGGAGGAATTTATGTGGAATTTTCAGCAAGCTATTCCGGGAGCAAAGCCGGGTGAAAAATGGGTTTTAATGGAAAAAATATTTCAACTATAATTACAAATGAATACTAATTTCGAAGAGGGGAAAAAACACAGATTTCTGCAGATTCATCCACAGGATAATGTTCTGGTTGCATTGCAGGATCTTGCTAAGGGCGAAGTAATAGATTTTGGAGGAAAGACACTGGTACTCAGTACTGCTGTAGAATCGAAACATAAGTTTACGCTCCTGCCATTTAAAAAAGGGGAGAGGATTATCATGTACGGGGTCCTTGTTGGTATAGCCAATCAGGAAATTGGGCAGGGTGAAACCATTTCAGTGCATAATGTAGATCATGCTTCCAGTGAGTATGCCCTTGGGAAGCGCAAAACTCATTGGGATAAGCCCGATACTTCGGCCTTTAGGTCTAAAACATTTAATGGATTTCACCGTGCAGATGGTTCGGTTGGAACACGGAATTTTTGGCTGGTAATTCCTCTGGTTTTTTGTGAAAACAGAAATGTAAATGTACTCAAGGAAGCTCTGGATGAAAAATTGGGCTACAAGAAGGTTCAAAGTTATGAAAATGAAGTCGAAAGTCTGATCTCCCTTTACAAAACAGGAAAATCAACCGAAGAAATTCTGAATGCCGATTTACAGGCTACACCCAATGAAGCAAAGAGAATCCGTTTATTCCCTAATGTGGATGGAGTGAAATTCATTACCCATGATATGGGCTGTGGAGGTATAAAGCTGGATGCGGATAGTTTATGCGGGCTGATAGCCGGATATATAACCCATCCAAATGTTGCGGGGGCTACAATACTGAGTTTAGGTTGCCAGCATTCGGAGGTCAGCACCTTACAGAACGAAATAAGGAAGCGTGATCCGCAATTCAGTAAGCCAATGGCTATTCTCGAACAACAGGCATTGGGGACTGAAACGAACTTAATGCAGGAGGCTTTGAAACGTACTTTTGCTGGTCTGATTGAAGCGAATAAAAATGAACGGAAAACGGCACCAATTTCGAAGATTTGTATCGGTTTGGAGTGTGGTGGCTCGGATGGATTTTCGGGTATATCGGCAAATCCTGCGCTTGGATATGTGTCAGATATTCTGGTATCATTGGGCGGATCAGTTGTTCTTTCAGAATTCCCGGAGCTTTGTGGAGTAGAACAGGAACTTAGTGATCGATGTGTGGACGAAGAAACTGCAACCCGATTTATGCATCTGATGAATACTTATAATGCGAGGGCGGTAGCTGATGGATCCGGTTTTTATGCCAATCCATCCCCCGGAAATATACGCGACGGGTTGATTACTGATGCAATGAAATCTGCCGGAGCTGCTAAAAAAGGTGGATCCTCACCAGTAACAGCTGTTCTTGATTATCCTGAAAAGATTAATAAAATGGGACTGAACCTACTGTGTACTCCTGGAAGCGATGTTGAAAGTACCACTGCAGAAGTGGCCGCAGGTGCCAATATCGTGCTTTTTACTACAGGATTGGGTACCCCGACGGGGAATCCGGTTACACCGGTTATCAAGCTGAGTACCAATACAAAAACATTTCTGAAAATGCCTGATATTATCGATATTAACTGCGGAACGATTATCGACGGTTCGGAGACCATAAAGGAGAACGCCCATCGGATTTTGGACTATGTGATCAGGGTTGCTAGCGGCGAAGAGCAACCTAAAGCTATGCAATTGGGTCAGGACGATTTTATCCCATGGAAACGTGGTGTTTCATTATAATTTTATCAAATTTTTAAATATTATGTTTAGCTTAAAAGGAAAAACAGCCGTAATTACAGGAGGCGGAAGTGGTATCGGAAGAGGTATCGCAATGGTGTTTGCAGCCCAGGGTGCCAATGTGAAGATCATTGAATTGAACCAGGATGCGGGTCTTGCAGTAGTAAAAGAGATTACAGATAATGGTGGAATAGCTTCTGCACATGCTTGTGATGTTTCAAAACAGGCAGATGTGCTTTCGCTGTTTAACAGTATCGGTCAGATCGATATTCTGGTTAATAATGCAGGTATTGCGCATGTAGGAAGAGCCGACACGACTTCTGAAGCAGATATGGACAGGATCTATAATGTCAATGTGAAAGGCGCCTACAATTGCCTTTTCGCTGCAATTCCATTGATGAAGAAAAGCGGCGGTGGTGCCATTCTGAACCTGGCATCTATCGTGGCTATTGTGGGTGTAGCTGATCGCTTTGCCTATTCAATGAGTAAAGGTGCAATTTATGCAATGACACTTTCGGTAGCAAAAGATTATCTTGATGATAAGATCCGTTGCAATAGTATCTCACCTGCAAGGGTACATACACCCTTTGTAGATGGATTTATTGCCAAAAACTATCCTGGTCAGGAAAAAGAAATGTTCGAGAAACTGTCTAAAACACAGCCTGTTGGCAGAATGGCAAGGCCTGAGGATATCGCAGCTATCGCACTATACTTGTGTTCGGATGAAGCCAGCTTCGTAACAGGGAATGATTATCCGATAGATGGAGGTTTTATTAAGCTGAATAGCTAATCTATACAACTCAAACAATGCCGCAGGGCCTATTTTTTTAAACGGATGGACTATTTGTTGCCTAAACAGAAAGGATCATCCATACAAAATTCAATAAACAGATGAAATTAATCAGATGGGGGAAACCCGGACAGGAAAAAACAGGAGTAATTATCAATGATGTAAAATACGATACATCTGCTTTTGGTGAAGATTACAATGAGGCATTCTTTGAAAACGACGGACTGAATCGTTTGTCTGCATTTTTGAAAACAAATGAGGGTAAATTGAAAGTAATTGCTGATTCAGAGCGTCTGGGTTCTCCGGTTGCCCGTCCTTCCAAGATCCTTTGTATCGGGTTAAATTATGTGAAGCATGCAGAAGAGTCGGGAATGGCTATTCCGGCAGAACCAATTCTTTTTATGAAATCAACAACCTCCTTAGTAGGCCCATATGACGATATTACTATTCCCAGGAATTCGGTAAAATCAGACTGGGAAGTAGAACTGGCCTTTGTAATCGGTAAAAAAGCAAGCTATGTTACAGAGGCGGAAGCAATGGATTACGTAGCCGGATATTGCCTCCATAATGATGTTTCTGAGCGTGAATGGCAGTTGGAGCGAGGCGGTACCTGGGATAAAGGTAAAGGCTGCGATACCTTTGCACCGGTTGGCCCATTTTTGGCGACAAAAGATGAGATCGCTGATCCGCATAAATTAAGATTGTGGTTAAAACTGAATGGTAAGATCATGCAGGATAGCAATACCGACGATCTGATCTTCAATATTCCTTTTCTGGTATCTTATCTGAGTAATTTCATGACCCTTCTTCCGGGCGATATCGTTTCAACAGGAACACCTGCAGGGGTGGGATTAGGATTTAAACCACCAATATTCCTGAAAGATGGTGATGTGATTGAGCTGGGTATCGACGGACTAGGTGAATCCAGACAAGTTGCCAAAGCCTATGCTAAAGCTTGATTCCCATCAGCATTTTTGGAAATTTAATTCAATAAGAGATAATTGGATCACAGAGGAAATGGAGGTCATACGTCATGACTTCCTTCCTCCTGATCTTAAACCACTGCTTTATGCCAATGGGATAGAGGGCTGCATCGCGGTGCAGGCCGATCAGTCGGAAAGCGAAACAGATTTTCTCCTCGCTCAGGCTAAAGAGCATAATTTCATTAAAGGAGTAGTAGGTTGGGTGGATCTTTGCTCCCCCAACATTCATGAACGGCTCGAACATTATTCTCAATTCTCAACGTTAAAAGGATTCAGACATATTCTGCAGTCCGAGCCTGTTGAATTTATACTCAAACCAGAATTTCAAAGAGGAATATCGGCTTTACATGTTTTCGGCTTTACCTATGATATTCTCATCTACCCTCAGCACCTGCCTGTCATCCCGGACTTGCTCAGGAGCCATGGCAATCAAGCCTTCATCATCGATCACCTCGCAAAACCGGATATCAAAAATGGTCTTCTTGGCAATTGGGAAACCGAAATGAAACATATTGCTTCATTCGAAAATGTTTACTGCAAGCTTTCGGGCATGGTAACCGAAGCCGATCTGAGAAACTGGAAGAAGGAAGATATATTTCCTTACATGGATAAAGTTTTCGATTTTTTTGGAGCAGAACGACTGATGTTTGGCAGCGATTGGCCGGTATGCAAACTGGCAGGGGAGTATGATGAGGTTTGTGGATTGCTGGAGGAATATCTGAGTAAATTAAGTATCAGGGAACAGGAATTGGTTTGGGCGAAGAATGCGGAACAATTCTATAAACTTTAGTACATTTCGTCTGTCAATGGTAGCACAGTACTTTGTTATTGCTCCTCTGGTCGGTGTTTTCACCGACCAGGAGATATGAGTGTACTTATGGTACGGTGATAACACCGACTAGAGGGGATTCTGCTTAATAAAAAGCAAACAAATGGATTTAAAATTAAAGGATAAGGTAATTCTGGTCAGTGGAGGTGCTAAGGGCATCGGTAAGGCAATTGTTAAAGTTTTGGCTTCTGAAGGTGCCATTCCAGTGATCATTGGAAGAAATGAGACTGATAATCTGAAGGTACTTGCTGAACTCGAATCTTTAGGGTCAGAGGCTTTTCAGATTAGGGCAGAGTTAACCAGGCCCGAAGAATGTGAGAAGGTGATTAAATTGACACTGGAAAAATTCGGAAGGATTGATTCATTAGTAAATAATGCCGGGGTAAATGATAGTGTTGGTTTAGAGAACGGTTCTTACGAAGGTTTTGTAGCCAGTCTGCATAAGAATATGATTCATTATTATTTACTTGCACTTCATGCCTTGCCTGCACTTAAAAAATCAAAAAATGCTGCGATCGTAAATATCAGTTCGAAAACAGCCGAAACGGGGCAGGGAGGTACCTCGGCCTATGCCGCAGCAAATGGCGCGCGCAATGCCTTAACCCGCGAATGGGCAGTTGAATTATTGCCCTATGGTATTCGGGTCAATGCCGTAATTGTTGCAGAATGCTGGACTCCCCTGTACGAAAGCTGGATCAAAACCCTTCAAAACCCTGAAGAAAAGTTGAAAAACATTGTTAGTAAAATTCCCCTCGGGAACCGCATGACCACAGCGAAGGAAATCGCAGATACCGTTGCCTTTTTACTGTCTGAGCGATCTTCACATACTACCGGACAATTGATCCATGTGGATGGAGGTTACGTCCATCTTGACCGGGCGATTCAGTAGAGCTTAAAGCGGAAAGCTTAAAGTTGAATGCTGGAAAGGAAAAGGGTCAATTATGACCGTCAAATACCCATTTTACCGGGGGGGGTAAAATTTATTCTCTCAGTCCTTCTCCCGATCAGAGAGTGAATATTTCAGAAGCCAGTAATACATTAGAACAACATTCTACCTAAATATAGCAGCTCTCATAAAGTACGGCATCGGATTTGTATATAGTTATGAGTTATTCCACCTTGAATCATTAACAGCTAACTTTGAATGTGTGAAATGAGTTCAAATGGTCATGTGTGTATAATCCTTGATCTATTTTAAGCAATTATACAGGGAGTGTAGTAAACACGTTGTATACAGTGTTTCAGAGAATGAATATTTTTAAATTTTAATAAAATTGTCGTAATACTGCTGGAATTGACCGGTTTTGGTGTCTTTATAGCAGGAAGAAAATTTCATACACCAAGCCGCAGAAACCTTTACATTTTAATTTAATGTAATGAAAAAATTAATCTAATGGAAAACAAACAGGACAATCAGATAATTCTTAAAAATAGATATGTACCAACTACTGAGTTTTATAGCCAAATTATTGACAGCTTACAGGATTATTCAATTTTTACATTAGATAAAGAATACAAAATAAATAGTTGGAGTTCTGGCTCAACAAAAATATTTGGTTACGAAGCGGATGAAGCTATCGGAAAACCCTTCGATTTAATATTTACGGATGAAGATTTAAAAAATGGTATTCAGAAAAAAGAAATTGATACTGCATTAAAGGAAGGCAGGGCAACAGATAATAGATGGCACATTACCAAAGACAAAAGTCTCTTTTTTGCTTATGGACTGGTTTTTCCACTGATGGGTACTGAAGGAGAATTGTTGGGCTATGTTAAGATTTTACGGGATTTGACAGAAAGGAAGAAATCGGAAGATGCCATTAAAAATTATATCAGGGAATTGGAAGAACTTAATACTCATAAAGAGAGTGTTTTAGCAATACTTTCGCACGATTTGAGAAGCCCCCTTTCATCTATTGTCGGTACTCTAGCCTATTTAAAAGAAGATTTTCAAAAAATGAAAGGCGAAGATGTTCAGGAAATGCTTGACCTGCTTTTTCAATCGTCAAAGGATGGCTTAGAAATGTTAGACTATTTGGTAGAATGGGCAAGAATCAAATACGCATCTGAGGCATATACTCCAACAAAAATTAAATTAACCCAATACATTGATAAAGTCTTTGAAACTTTATCCGACACAGCTTCCATAAACGCTATAAATCTTCATCACGAAATTGAGCCCGATACTGCAGTATTTGCAGATGGTAAAATGTTGATTTCCATTATTCAAAATATCGTTTCCAATGCGATAAAACATTCTAATAGAGGAGATACAGTTACTATTTCAGCGCATGCTAAGGATGATAAAATTATTGTCCAGGTTAAAGACACAGGAACTGGAATGTCAGAAGAAATAATGAAAAAACTTTTTACTCCGCAAATGAAAGTTCTTTCTGAAGCAAGGAAATTAAATAAGGGTGCTGGAATTGGATTGTTACTTGTAAAAGGATTTTTAGAAAAAAATGGAGGTGAAATTTGGGTTGAAAGTGTTGAAGGTGAAGGATCCTCATTTTATTTTACCCTGCCTATTGAGAAACCATTGCATAAAACAGACAGTTCAGACGAAATTATGTTTGATGAAAGTGCATAAGGTGCTGCTTGCTCCATTTATATCTAGAAAAATGAAAACAATCAAAAATTTAGTAATAATCGGATTTATAGCTCTGATATCTTCCTGTGCCAGTACAGCAATGTTTCCTGTATCAGTTACAGTACCAGCAGCAGTAATCAAAGCAACAAAAAAGCAAGATCCAAATAATAATTATGTCATTGAATTGATAGCTGAAAATTTAGCGGAAGCAAGCAGGTTAGATCCTCCTATGAATAATTATAGCGTCTGGATTGTCACATCTAATGGTGATACAAAAAATGTTGGGCAATTATCCAATAAAAATGCAAGAAAAACTGTTTTGAGAACTTTAACACCATTTAACGTTAAGGAGATTTTTATTACAGCAGAAAAGCAAGGAAATTTGACTGCCCCAGAAGGTGTTGAGATCTCCCGTGCTAAATTTAAATAAAATGCTACAGCAGGAATTCTGGAATAATTTTTTATTTCTTCTCCATTTTTGAATTAATTTTCTGCTTGCCGGCTAAATTGTGAAAACATTCCCACTGAACCCGATAATGTGTCAAAACCTTCGGATAATATTCCCTTTCCACGTATTTCATATTTGATAGCTTCCAGTAAATTCCCTGTTCGGCCAAATAAGGTTTGTCCCATGAATCTATCATAATAAATAAAAAAGCCCAATCCGTCATCTTGCTGTGGTGTAAAGCCAGAGATCCAGCTATTTTTTTGCAAAAGCTTGCAAATATCTATTTTATAATTTACTTTGCAATTCAAAGTACTTTTAAATAAATAGAAAATGAAAAACAGAAGATTAATTATCATTTTATCAATAGCAGGAATACTTCTGCTCATTCCTCTGATTGCAATGCAGTTCACGAATGAAGTCGACTGGAACATCTTTGACTTTTTAATTATGGGCGTCCTATTGTCGGGCACAGGCTTGTTGTGTGAACTCGTAATGAGAAAAGTAAAGGGCAGGCTTAATAGAATTATTATCTGTGGAGCTGTATTATTCGTATTCTTTCTCATCTGGGCTGAACTTGCAGTTGGAGTATTTGGTTCGCCATTTGCGGGTTCTTAAGACAGTAATGTAATGATAATCATTCCTGTGAACATGAGAATCTTGCAACTCTTTTCAGAAATTCTATAATATTTACCTCAATATAGAACTGCACTTTTGTAGAACATAAAACAAAGGTTTTGCAGGAAACAAGATCTGTTTTTAAAAATGATGTCTGCTTGCCGGGTGTAAATATTTTTTGCGGACACAAGGTCATTGTTTTCTAATCTGTAGGACAATCAAAGCTGAAATTTCATACAACCTGTAAAAACTATTAAACAAACAAAACAATGGAAAATTCAAAGACAATTGATGTGCTAAATACGCTCATCACTATCAATAACGATAGAATTGAAGGTTATGAAACAGCATCAAATGAAACCGAAGAGCAGGACTTAAAAATCCTGTTTGCACAACTAAGTTCAACCAGCCAAAAATGCAAGCAAGAATTAAGCATTGAAGTGAGCAAGTTAAACGGTACACCGGCCGAAGGCACCATGGTCTCAGGTAAGTTCTTTCGAGTATGGATGGATGTAAAAGCAGCACTCACTGGTAAAGACCGCAAAGCTATTCTCAACTCATGTGAATATGGTGAGGATGTTGCGAAAGGCACATATGAACATGCATTAAAAAATGATACAGAACATTTAAGTACCGAACTTCAAACTATGATTAAGGCACAACACACATTACTTGTTGCTGATCATGACAAAGTGAAAGCTTTAAGAGATGCTATAGTGTAATTCTAAAAGAGTGATTTTTCACAAATGCTTATTCCTAAAATTCAAGCACTAATTGAAAGTTCAGATAAACTGAATTAAATTTAGTGCTTGATGTTTTTAAAAAGTATGACATTGATACTATAAAAAAAAAATGGCAAAAAGAAAAAATAGCCAGGGGCTGAATAAAGCCGGCACTATGTTAGAACAAAAAACCTTTCAGGACTTCAATAATCGCAAACCTTCTTTGAGCGATCCAAACGAAAGAAAAAGTAAGTTAAACCCTGAAGATTTAGAACAGCCAGAACAGGCTGGAATTCCGGTGTCGGATGAAAAGCCTGAAGTACTGAAAACAGTGCCAGGCGCCCCACGAGCAAGTACAAAGGACGATGAATAGAAATTTACGCTACTGTAAGGAATTTTGCGTGAATCTAAAGATTACAAATTAAATACCAATTTCATGTTTGTTTAAAGGCAGGCTATTTTAACGTTTTTTTCTTAAGTTTATAAATACATCTAATCATAAAGCTATGAATAAAGTTATCGGGGCAGTATTAATTATTGCCAGTTTAGCAATTGCTTATATCGGAATTACTAAAATTTCGCAAAGCACAGAATCTGTTAGTTTTTTGGGTATAAAAATCGAAGCCTCAGATAATTCGGGCAAAACAGAGGGCTTCCTCTTTCTGGGACTTGCGGTTGCACTTTTTGCCGGGGGAATTTATACCCTGAACAGAACAAAAAGCTAATCTATTTTTGATTAGACACAAAGCTTTATGCTCAGCTTTTGCTATTGATGTAAGGGCAAAGAACTATTATGCCGGCATTTCATCTGAAAAATCCCGCACTGGACGTATCTTTAATTGCGCCATGTTTATCCTGATAGATGAAATAAGCCTCCAGTCCTTTATGCTTTTTCAGAAAGGTAAAAGCATTTTTTAAATCCTTGCCGATCAAAACATTATCATAGCCATCAGCGCTCATCGCGTTTCTGGTTCTGACAGTCACGCTGATCATTTCATTTTCAATCGGCCTGCCGGTTTTCGGATCCATCAGGTGGGAAAGCTTTTTTGATCCGTTCTGGATATATTTTCGGTAATTGCCGGAAGTAGTGATTGCACCGCCTTTTAATTCGATGATTTTCTGGATACCTGCTTCTTCATCCTTATCCTCAGAAGGCTGTTCAATTCCGATCCGCATGATCTGATTTCCGGGCTGTTTACGTCCTTTGACTCTAATCTCTCCTCCAATTTCTATCAGGTAATTTTGAACGCCCTGCGATTCGATATAATCCGCAATCACATCCACACTATAACCCTGGGCAATACCATTCACATCAATCTTCAAGCAGGGAGTATCTTTAACCAATTGCCTGCCAATGATATGTAGCTTATCTGAACCTGAACATGCAATTGCCTTGCTGATTATTTCATCTGATGGCTGATTACTGTGCCGTTGCGCCCCGAAACCCCAGGCCTCTACGATGGGAAGAATGCTGATATCGAACACCCCATCACTTTCCTTCCAGATCTTTAAAGATCGCTTCACCACCTTATACAGATGCTCATCCATCTCTATTCCTTTTTCAGAACTATTGAACTGATTGATCAGGGAATAGGCCTTGTAGATTGAAAGGGAGCTGTCAAGTTCAGTAAATTTTTGTTCGATTGATTGTGAGCTGATAATTACATCCGCGGCATAATAGGTAATCTGATAACTGGTGCCCTGCGCGAACCCGGAAATTTGGAATTGGGAGTAAGATGGAAATCTTCTATTACCACAACTGAGTAGGATTAATAGGATTGGTAGGATTACAATATTTTTTATACTCAAAATCTTACCCTGCTTAAAAACCCTACACATCCTAAAATCTTATAATCCTAAAATCCTCTAATCCTAATATCCTAATGCGCCAGTCGTAGTATAATATTTCGCAATCATGTTCGGTACTTCCCATGCAGGCATAGTATTGTTCAGAATATACCCGATTGCCACTTCAGCAGAGTTTGTGCGTTTGAATGTACCTGGTTTTACGATCCATTCATTGCCTTTTTGAATGATGTCCAAGCCGGGGTATTTTTGCTGCAGTTTGTTTTTTACCTTTTCGATGGCCGGTGTGAATTCAGCAGCCGGAATTCCTGTAGCGGATTTGATGTATAATGTAGCCCGGTAATTCTCCTCTGCTCCCTGTCTGAGTTCAAGGTCGGCTTTAGTACCTCGCATCAGGGCAAAGTGGGTATCGCTTGAGCCTGCAGGCTCCCTGTATTTCCAGTTAACAGTCACTTTAGCATGCACCCCTTTGATGGTATAATTGATTTCTCCATTGGCTAAGACTGATAGAATACTGTCTTTTAGATATTTTTTCAGGTAATCAGGATAATCGACGCGGGTAACCCTTTTAAATTCGGAAGGTGTCAGATCAGTAGCCCACTCCTTTGAACTCAGGATTTTGATGTCCTTTTTGTATTTGAGTTTAACTTCCGGAAATCCGGCCCATTGCGTCATGTCGACAAGGTGCGTACTCACATCAGTAATTCCATGACCTTGCTGCTCAATGTCAAAGAACCATGCCGGGCGACGGGCAGGTTCTGTGCCTGAGAATTTCAGGAAATGGTGTAAGTTTTCCTGGATCAGTGAGGGATCATCCACACTTCCTTTTTTGAGTGTTCCAAACAGTTCCGGCATTTCTGCCAGTTCCTTCTGCAGAATATTGCTGATATCATAACGTAGATCCATCGGGTCAAATATCAGGACTTTCTTTTTCTTTGCCAGTTTGAAGGATTTTTTCAGCATTTCAAAATCTTTTGGTGTTACTGCCAGTGGCTTATCCGCTAAAACATGAATTCCCGCTTCAATGGAACGGCGCATGTATTCAGCTTTTTTGCTGTTATTCCCTGAAATAATTACCGCATTGCCTTTTTTTTCGGCCAGCATCCTTTCCAGGTAATCTGCGCCGGTATAAACCACCATTTTCCATTTAGTGGGATTGGAAGAGCGGGAATTCATTCCATTGATGCTTTTTAAATAGGTTTCTACATCCGGACCAGCGGGTGCATACACATGCACTTCTGGATCTAGCCCTTCATACATTCTGCCCTGCATATAAGTTGCATGTCCATGGCCGGGATCCAGAACGATAAGTTTGATCGGAGCATTTTGGGCAAAACTCTGTATCGAAAATAAACTAAATAAAAGAAATGCCAGTGAGAAGAGAATAGATTCGGGTTTTAACAGAGTGTTAATAAAATTTTGTTTTTTGAAAATTTGAATTGCCATTTTTTTATTCGGGCTTAATTATTTAACGAATTTTTCTACAAGAATTGAACTTAATCAAATATAAGAGAATTGATTAATCCTGTATTTTTATATATTTAATCATTTACATATTCATTCTGTTCAAAATGAGTAATCCGCTTATACTATTCAGAAAATTCATCCCTGCATTTTTTATGCTGATCGTCTTGCTTGTATCTACAGTCAATGCCCAGACCCAAAAGCCTAAAAAATTTATAGTGAATGGCTACGTTGGGGGCTATCGTGGCTTAGTTAAAGTTGATGAGATTGATGCCGATAAATTAACTCATATCAATTACGCTTTTGTGAATGTAAAAGATAGCCTGGCATTTCTTACCAATCTGAAGACTGATTCTACTAATTTCCGACTGCTAAACGGACTGAAAAAAATCAATCCCGATCTTAAAATCGTAATTTCCATCGGCGGATGGTCATGGAGTGAAAATTTTTCTGATGCGGTCTTGACCCCAACATCCAGAAAATTATTTGCAAAAAGCAGCGTGGATATTGTCAGGCAATTTGATTTGGATGGGGTGGATATCGACTGGGAATACCCGGCTATGAGGGGCGAGGAAGGGAATGTGTACCGGCCTGAAGATAAGCAGAATTTCACCCTCATGTTCAGGGAGATTCGTGCCGAATTAGATAAACTGGAAGCTGAAAAGGATCGGAAATATCTTCTGACAGCAGCAGTAGGTGGATCCAAATCCTTCGTAAACAATACAGAAATGGCTGAAGTTGCCAAAATTCTCGATTATATCCTGATCATGACCTATGATTATGGGGGTAAAACGGTAGCGCATCATACCAATCTCTATCCTTCGAAAGGGATGGAGAATTCCAGTTCAGCGCATAAATCGGTGATGGATTTTATAGAGGGAGGAGTGCCTGCCCATAAAATCGGACTTGGTGCTGCATTTTACAGCAAGAGCAGGGAGTCAGAGAACGCAATAAAAAATGGACTTAATCAGCCGCAAGTTTCAGGTTCGAAGGCAACTGCCGGGCAGGGAGGAGGCTATACCAAAATGAGGAATGAGTTTATCAATAAGAATGGTTACACACGACATTGGGACAGGCATGCAAAAGCTCCATACCTTTTTAATCCGGATACAAAAGTTTTTATTACCTACGACGATGAACGCTCAATCAGAATGAAAGCTAAGTATATCAGAAAGCATAAACTTGCAGGTATTTTTTTTTGGGAGTATTTTTCTGATCCGGATGAATATCTTTTGAAGGAGATTGATAGAGTACTTCCCTGAGTTAAGAACCAAGAATCAGGAATCAAGACCAACTGTATTAAGACATAAATTTTGTGTCTTAGATTTTGGGGTGAAGTAATCTGTTATCCCTGACGAAGGAGGAATCTTTATGTTACGGACTATCTGTTTCAAAAGAGTAGTTCATATAATATAAACAAAAATGTCTTGATTCCTGGTTCCTGGCTCAAAAAAACTACTCCTTGTTCACAAAATAATCATATATCATCCTCGACACTCTCGCCATCGATTTCACCGCTGACTTATCGTTATCCAATTCCTTCGATAATAATACCAGAACATATTTTCTCCCATCCGGAAGTATCACGATTCCGGCATCATGATTTACTCCGGTGATCCAGCCGGTTTTGTGCGCTACCTTTACTTTTTTGGGTAGTTTTGCAGGGATTTTGTCATTAAATTTCTGATCGAGCAGGATATTGATCATCGCATCAGAAGAAGATTTGTCAACGGCAAGTCCATTGGCCATTTTTGAAAATATAAGCATCTGGTCGTAGGCTGTTGTCGTATTGTTCAGTCCCGCACGGAAGGCTTTGGTATCTTCCACACCTCGCAAAACCTGTATGTCATTGGCTCCCAGCTCACGCATGGTTTTGTTTGCATTATGTGCCCCCACGAGATCGATGACAATATTAGTGGCCAGGTTACTGCTTTGAATGATCATAAGATAAAGCAAATCATAAATCTTTACTTTTTTGCCTGCTTTAGTATACAATTCAGTTTCGCTATCGTCTTTTGGATTTAGTGAATAAGTGCTTCCGTCAACTATGCTTTTGAATTCATTTTTAACAATCAGCGAGTCATTAATAGAAAATTTTCTGGAATTAGCCTGCTTAAAGGCCTCAATTAGTACCGGGGTTTTCATCGTACTTGCGGCATGAAAATTTATCTTTTCATTGATCAGGATTTCTTCCCCGCTAGCCAGATTTCTATAAGCCATGGCAAATACTCCCTTATTTTTTGAGAGTTCTGCTTTTATCTTATTCCTGAGTTCTTCCGGATCTTTTGGCCCTGATGGTAACATGAAAAGTAGAATTGGCAGGATTAATGAATACATCATAATACTCCGTAATTTAATGGAGTAATGGCGAATATAACAATAGTATAATTTGTATTTTTAGTTCCCATAAATATTATGAAAATATGATCAGATCAAATAGTTTATTGTTGTGTGCTTTGCTGCTAACGATGTTTCAGGCAGCCATGTGCCAGGTAGATCTGAAAAGTGTAGATCAGGTATGGGATCATTACGAGCGATACAAGGAAACAGTAATTACAAATCGATTTCTTAAGCATTCCGATGTCGTTTCCCTGATAAATAAACATACTGCATCCGGCTTATTTATTTCCGAAGAGATTGGCCAGTCTGTTAGGGGAAGAAGTATTAATCATTTGACAATCGGAACTGGTAAAACAAAGGTTCTATTATGGTCACAAATGCATGGTGATGAGTCGACGGCTACCATGGCTTTATTCGATCTGTTCAATTTTCTGGCAGCGGATGATGAACATAACGATCTGCGAAAGCTGATTCTGGGCAATCTGGAGCTCCACATTGTTCCGATGCTCAATCCCGATGGGGCTCAGCAATGGAAAAGAAGAAATGATATAGAAATTGACGTAAACAGGGATGCCCGTATGCTTGTCACACCTGAGGGTAGGGCATTGATGAGCCTTGCGAAGAAAATACAACCCGAAATTGGCTTTAATCTTCATGATCAAAGCACCTTATATGCTGCCGGCAGAAACGAAAATACCGCTACTATATCTTTTCTGGCTCCGGCTTATGATTATCCGAAGAGCATGAATGAGGTCAGGAAAAGAGCCACACAATTGATTTTGACGATGAATAAAGCACTGCAGACCAAAGTTCCGGGTAAGATCGCCAAATATGATGATGCTTTTGATCCCCGTTGTTTTGGGGATACCTTTCAGGGGATGGGCATTTCAACTATTCTGGTTGAGTCAGGAGGGTATTATGCCGACCCTGAAAAACAATTTATCAGGAAACTAAATTTTTATGCCCTTCTGAATGCTTTTGTGTCGATCGCTGAGAAAACTTATGCAAGTCAAAAGCTGGCTGATTATCAGGCTATTCCTGAAAACAGCAGATCTTTGTATGATGTATTGGTCAGAAATGTAAGTATAAATAAGGAAGGTATCCAGTTCCGTACCAACCTGGGGATTGTTCGTTCCCAAATCAAAGGTCCTGATTCCGGAAGTATGTCATATAATGGACGTATCGAAGAACTGGGAGATGTTGAACTTACTCATGGCTATGACGAAATTGAAGCCTCAGGCCTGACATTTACTCCGGGTAATATCAAACTAATGCGTAAAAGAGAATGGGAAGCATTAAGTCCGCAGCAGGAGCTTGACCTGATCAGAACAGGCTATCTATTTGTAAAATGGACGGATGGGACATCGCCCTCAGGCCCCTTGAACGGAAGGCTCCTAAACCTGACCAATAAGAAAAATAATACAATTCAAACTGCTTCGATAGGTCAGCAAGCTCAATTTTTGCTAAGCAGGGATGGAAAACCCGTTTACGCACTGCTTAATGGTTATGTATTGGATTTGACTAAAGATGTGACAACAGTGCCAAATGTGTTTGGGTATTGAGAGATTTTTTATTGAATTTAGCCCTTTCCAACCTTAAATCCGATCTCAGGAAAATTCTCATTATCCGGATGTTTACCTGAATAGCTCTTTCGCTACGTAATACTACTGATAACATAGCTACCCCCTGTTCTGTAAAAGCATATGGGAGTTTTCTCGTACCTCTCAGCTGTCTCAGCTGTCCGGAGAGTTTAGCGCAGCGTCTCTCCGGATGCTAAATAAAAAAGAGTCTTCAGACTCGCTAGCGCGATAAAATCTTACTTTGAATAAGCAATCTTATTGATCAGACTTAGTAAAGATCGATCACCTGCAGCATCCCCTAATATTTGCCAGATCATTATTCCGGAAGCATTTTCTTTTGCAAGCAGAGTTTTTTTACGGATTGTATCTTCACCATTGTAATACATGATCATTCCGTCAGGCATTGTTATCTCATCAGTTTTTTCAGCTCCCGGGAAAGTGGTAACGATCTGTCTGTAGTTCATGCTTGAAGCTTTAGAAGTCAGCTCAGGACCGAATCCATAACCATAAAAACCGACGCCCAGAACAATTTTTTCTTTGGGGATGTTTCTTTGGGTTCTAAAGTAGTCAAGATCCGCAAGGGCATGCTCATAGCTTGAATGTGGACCAGGTTTGGAAGGTCTCCATGGACCGGTATGATCATAACTCATCAGGGTCATGAAGTCGTATTGAGCCAAAGCCCTGTCACTTAGCTGATCTTTATAAAAGATGGCGATCGCCGAAGTAATCAGTTTTTTATGAGGCCTCAGTACACTGGCAAGTCCGATTACGAAATTTTCGTAATTCTCATCAATGTCACTTCCCTCAATATCAACATCAATACCATCAAAATTGTATTTTAAGCTAATAAGCAGGAGGTCGTTAATGAATCTAGCCCGATTCTCATCCCTCAGGAGTTTATGGTAATATTCATGTCTTCCGCCGCCTGCAATTGATGGAAGGACCTTAACACCGTGTTTATGCGCCGCTTTAATAAAGGGTTCAAGTGCAGAAAGATCCTGATTAAAATTGCCCAGGGTATCGGGATTCAGAAATGAAAGATTGATATGTGTCAGTTTATCAAAGGGGACAGTCTTTAAATCGGCAGTCATTGCCGCTTTCAGTGAATAGTATCCAACAACTTTGAAATTCGATTTTTTCTTTGACTGGGCCTGTGCCTGCGAGAAAAGGACTGCCAAACAAATGGACAATAGAATTTGCTTATTCATTTTAGAATCGGTGGATTGTTATCAATTTGGATAGAATTCCTTTACCCTTATTTCTTCCTTTAAAGCTTCTTCAATTTTGCCCTGTTTTCTCAAAATTGCGGCCCTGTATTTATGACATTTTGCGGCTACATAAGAGTCTGGAAAAGATCGTGCAGATTGTGTGAATAAGTCATAAGCTTTTTGCTGCGACTCAGCATCTTTTTTCTTCATCAGTTTTTTACCGTCAATATAATCCTGGTGCCAGCGTCTGGCAATGGCACTCATCCGGTCGGCCTCCTGTAAGGTGGCAAACTGCGGAGGAAATTTGGATGGTGTTTTCGGGCTGATGGTAAGATTCCCTTTTTTAAAGAATTTCTCAATTGCTTTGGCGATGGCATGAGCTTCATTATAATTATGTTCCCTGGTTTTTAAACGGGCTTCTTCCTCCGGGTTAGTGAACAGGGATGCTTCGGCAAGAACACCGGGTATACCATAGGTACCTCTCAATACAGAAGATCCTGCACCTGAAAAAATGGTAAAATCAGAAACTACACTGTAGGGGGTTTTTGTTTTGTACATGTATTTCTTAAGATTCTTTGCAAGCATTTTTCCAAAAGCCACGCCCGCCTGGTTTTCTGATGCAAGGCCATGATAGTAAATGATAGGGAAATTAACTGATGGGTCGGCAGTTGCGTTATGATGAATGGAAATAAAGAAATCAGCTTTGTTTTCAACGGCCATTTTAGAGCGTTCTGCAAGAGGGAAGGGAACATCGCTGCTTCTGGTCATTAGTACTTTTGCTCCTTTCTCTTCCAGAATTTCTTTTAAAAGCAAGGCAACCCGAAGGTCTATCCATTCCTCCCTTTCGCCAGTAGGCCCCTGACGGTAACTGTCGGTAGCCGCAGAACCGCCATGACCGGGGTCGATACAGATTATTTTACCATTTAAAGTATTTTTAGTTGAATTCTGCTGCGCTAAAGTATTTTGGAAGTGTCCAACAAGAATTAGTAATAAAATCGCCTTTATTTTAAAGAATTTTCTGTGTTTTAGAATATACATGAGAATTTGATATTAGAATAATGGACAGAATTAATAGTTTTCATGAAAATAAGTGATTATCCGGCCCATTTCGTTCCTGATATCTGCCGTTGGAATCAAAAAGTTATTATTCATAAATGAATACATGTATTTTTTGCCTTTTCGGGTAACAAAAAATCCTCCTTGCAGATGAACGTTTTGAAGGGTGCCTGTTTTTGCCCAGACAAATGGTCGACCATTATCAGTTTCATAAGCATTTCGAAGTGTACCGCTTACTCCGCCGGCAGGCAGCAAATTAAGCAGCCTATCTTCAGTGCCAAGCGTTTCCTTTAATTTGGTCAAAATCCTGATGATCGAACGCGGACTGAACAAATTATATCTCGATAATCCTGACCCATCTCTCCATTGGAATTTGTCAGGCAGGTCATTCAGGAAATTCTTTGAGCTATAGGAGATGGCCGAATCAACACTTAGTTTTCCCGGAAGAAGGGAGGAGCAGAGATACAGAATCTGCTCGGCGAGGTAATTATCACTTGGAAGCATCATTCTTCTGTACAGGCTATCTGATGGTACGCTATAAATGGTCTTTGCATTTTGAGGCATATTCATATGGATGATATTGACAGCTAGCTTAAGTGTATCACTAAGTGTTGCGGCTGTGAGATCTGCTCCCGGTACAAGGTAAAGTGTTTGCCTGTAATTTGCAGGCATGGTCATTTGTGGATAAATGAAGGTATTGGTTTTATCATCCCTGCGAACATTGAATGTTCTTGGATGGTAAGAAGTATCCGCTTGCAGGTATTGCTTTAAAAAAGCAGGTTTGATCGCTAAATTTCCGTTATTATCTGCATATGCCAAAGCTCTGTTTTCGCCTACCGGTAATGAAACCATTGCGATCTGGTAAATAGAGTAACCGTTGAATTCGGTACCAGCATTACTATGCGAGTAAAACAGTTTTTTGCCTGAATTTTTGAGGAAGTCATATACCCGCGTTGATTTCAGATCAGGATGAAGAAGTGAAGGGTCACCTGTCCCCCAGAAGATCAGGGAATCACCTTTGTTAATATATCGAAGTCCGGGAATAGAATCACCCAGCATACGGACTGCGGTGTATAAAGTAAAAAGCTTGGTATTTGATGCAGGTATTGCAGGTTTGTTTGCATCCAGTTCATATACCGGTTTCATGGTTTTGAGATCATAAAGAGAGAAGCCGGTATAGTGGTTTTGAAGAATCTCTGAACCCGCAAAGACTCTGGCTACTTTTCGTTTATTTAATTTCTGTGCTTCAGTGCCCGTACTGAATAAAAGCATAATGAACAAACATAATAAAGCGTTCATCATGTTTTTATTTAAGTTTTCCGGAATGATCTTTTTCAAGAGTTTTAGTTAATTATTTTTTTTGATAAAATGGCTGATCTGTTCGTTTTGGAGCAGGGATAATTTTATGCAAGATAGCGTTCCACCTTGAAAGATAAAAGAACAAATAAAAGGCTGACAGGGTTCTAAACCCTGTCAACCTTTTCCTAAGCCCTGTCAGCCTTAATACTTTTTATTTAAGATTATTGTTTAATATTGTGTCTATGCAAAAACTCTTTATTATTGTTCTTTTTAGCCTTATCCCGACTCTTTTGATGGCTCAGAATTCCCTGCGGCCCAGAGAAATGGGATTGAAGATCGGAGTTTTGCCGGCAGGCGCATTGAATGCTATAACAGATGTTCCCGGTGTTAAGGTTGGGCATAAAACCCTGATCATCGGAGAGTCAGTTCGTACAGGGGTGACTGCGATTCTTCCTCATGATGGAAATCTTTTTCAGTCCAAAGTCCCTGCGGCTGTATTTGCAGGAAATGGTTTCGGAAAACTGAGCGGAACTACCCAGATTGATGAACTGGGTACTTTGGAAAGTCCGATTATACTAACCAATACCCTCAATGTTGCCGAGGGTATTCAGGCTGTGATTGAATATACACTTTCACAGAAAGGCAATGAAATGGTACAGTCTGTAAATGCCGTGGTAGGAGAAACCAATGATGGTAATTTAAATGATATTCGTGGCCGTCATGTAAAAAAGGAAGATGTACTATATTCCATTCAATCTGCTTCAGCTGGTCCTGTTTCTGAAGGGAATGTTGGCGCAGGAACAGGCACGGTATGTTTCGGATATAAAGGTGGAATAGGTACATCCTCAAGAAAATTACCTCAGAGTCTTGGAGGATATACAGTAGGTGTACTCGTTCAAACAAATTTTGGAGGGGTCTTGCAGATTGGCGGAGTTCCGGTGGGAGAGGAATTGGGAATGTTCTCATTCAGTGATAAATTGCTGAATAATGTGGATGGTTCCTGTATGATTGTTGTGGCAACAGATGCACCCCTGGATTCGAGAAATCTGGAACGTTTAGCTAAGCGGGCCTTCATGGGAATGGCCAAGTCGGGAGGGATTGCATCGAACGGAAGCGGCGATTATGTGATCGCTTTTTCTACTGCCGAAACTCTGCGTGTTCCTCATCAGCCTGCCCAGCCTGTAATTCAGTCAGGATATCTGCATAATGATTTTACCTCACAGTTATTCATGGCGGCTATCGAAGCAACGGAAGAGGCTGTTATTAATTCCCTTTTTGCTGCTAAGACTAGCACAGGAAATAATGGGCGTAAGATCGAATCCCTTCCCCTGAATAAAGTGATTCCGATACTTAAAAAATACAATAGACTATAAAATGAGTAAATTATTCGTTTGGGTAAATGATTCTTTGATTCCTTCTGATGAAGCGAACGTAAATATTGCCGACCTCGCAGTACAGAGAGGCTACGGAATCTTTGATTTTTTTAAGACCATAGATGGAAAACCTGTTTTTCTTGAAGATCATTTGGATCGTTTATTCCGATCTGCTGTACTGATGCGGCTTGAGCTTAAGCAAAGCCGTGATGAAATAAAAGTCAGGATCAAAAGGCTCATTGAAAGGAATAACCTGAATGATTCAGGTATAAAAGTTATTCTTACAGGTGGTTTTTCTTCTGATGGATTCAATATCGCAGAACCAAACCTGATCATTAGCCAGCAGGCTTTTCAAATCCCGCGATCAATGTCAGAGAAAGGCATCAGTATCCTGACCCATGAATATCAGCGGCAGTTTTCGGATGCTAAAACGCTGGATTATCTTCAGGCCATCTGGCTGCAGCCTATCCTGAAGGAGAAAAAGGCAGATGATGTATTGTATTATTCCGATGGAATGATTCGTGAATGCCCGCGGGCGAACATATTTATTGTTACAAAGGACCAAAAAGTACTTACTCCCGAATCAGGGATGTTAAAAGGGGTTACAAGAAAGCAGGTACTTGAAATCTCAGCAGACGCTTATGAAACTGAAACCCGGGATATTAGCATGGAAGAGTTTAGAAATGCCAAAGAAGTTTTTATTACCAGTACTACTAAAAATATTCTGCCGGTGGTTCAGGTAGATGGACATGTAATAGCTGATGGGAAGCCGGGGGAAGTGAGCCGGGCTTTGGCTTTGGAATACAACAGGATTATTTACCCATCCTGATTTAAATTGATCAGAAAAGGGATTAAACAATATTGCCTTCCCTTTTCTGACTATTATAATCTGACCTTTACGATCAATTTTTTGATTATTCCATCAGCAATCATAGGTGCATGTACATCTTCAGGAAAGAAGATTGCAAATTGATTGTCTGTTAACTCGAAATAGGTGTCGGGTGTATCGTTGTAAAACAAAACATCCTTTTCAGAATTGTATTCACCTTTAAGCGATTTACAGCTATTGCGTGGTTTCCAACCCAGTTTTTCCTTCCCACTAATGCAAAGCTGAATGTCAATATTCTTATTATGACATTCAAATTTAGCGATAGACTCTTCTGCTGTCATTCCTTCTTTTTCTACCACTACATAATTTAAGCCTTCGCTGATCTCGTATTTTCCAGCTTCAACCTGTTTCAGGTCAATTGAATTTAAAAATTCAAATGCTTTTGCAAAGAGAGGATGCACGGAGGTGTATTTTCCAGCGTTTTCAAGGGTATCTATAATCATGGTCTTTCTATTTATTAATTTCTGAATATTAAAAATCCGCCAGGAACGCTGGCGGATTTTCTGATAAATATTATTCTTTAACGCTGAACACGTCCTGAACCATCACCACCTACCAGATCTTTAACTTCTGATAAAGTTGCATGATTTAAGTCGCCCGGAATAGTATGTTTAATCGCAGAAG